>JBDZVU010000089.1:0-13155 GCA_040255845.1 Nitrospiraceae bacterium
GCGTGCCACGGCGGGAGCGGGCTGGCGCAACAACGATACCTTTGAAGAGCTCTCGCTGCGGGCCGGCTATCACGATCTGCTGGATCCCGAGGTGGGGTATACCCCCGACGCGCAGATCGAGCTCGCCTCACTCACGCTGCGCCAGTACAACCGGGCGGAACAAACCAGGATCGAGCGTGTCACGCTTGCCAACGTCGTCTCCCTGTTGCCGATGGATTCCGTGTTCCATGCGCCGTCATGGAAAGTGAACGTCGGGATGAACACCATCCGGCACGGCACCTGCCAGCTCTGCAGCAACGGTGTGGTCAATGGCGGGGTGGGAGCGGCGTTGGAATCGCGGGTGCTGAAGCGCGAAGTGTGGTTTGCGTTCGCCGAGGCGGAAGGAAACTACAGCGCCGCCTATGACGAGCGGCACCGGGTGGGAGGCGGCGCGACCGCCGGCCTGCTCGCTGACCTTACGGAACGGTGGAAGGTGATGGCGACCGGGACGTATCTGAAATATGCGCTCGGGGAGCACTCGGACGATATTCGATGGTTCGTCGGATCCCGCTTCACCATCGCGCGGAATTGGGCCTTGCGCGTAGAGTACAACCATCGTGACCACGATAACGACGTGGTACTCGCGGTGCACACGTATTTCTGAAGAGTGCGTCGCTCGACCCTATTGAGACGCCGGAGCGGCTTCCAAGGGCGGCGCCTCCTGGCGTTTGCGTCGACGCTCGATGTACTTTTCCTGAGATTCCTCCGCTTCGATGACGACCTTCGAGATGGGGGGCGGGGTGTACCCATGAATCTCGAGAACTTTGTTGTCGGCGCTATAGACGACTGTCGTTTGCTCGTCGTGCGGCTGAATCAGTTCAATGACGGTGAGGATTGGCTCAGCGAGACAGAGCGTTGCCAGATCAATATAAAAGTAGACCCAAGCCCGCCCTGAGTTTGGAGAGTTGGCCATTTCATATTTGTACGTGGCTTGCTGGCGGTTATCGCTCAAGTCGGTTGTCGCAGCCGGTTGGCCGAATTCCGCTTCGATCTGATGACGGGGAGCTCCGACCGTAATGTAGTCAAAATTCGGTTCCTTCTCTCCGCTGAGAGCCATCGCAATGGAACAGCCCGCAAGAGGGATCAGCGCAGACATGAGGAGAAAGGTCTGCGCAAGGAAACGCTTCATGCAGCACCTCTCGGTGGAGATGGGTAACGCGTGGCGGGGACTTATACTAAGGAGTGCCGGAAGAGTCAACGAATTGCAAGGCTATGCCAGCTGTATCCCTAGGACCAGATCATGAGCTTGCTCGACCAACTCTTCGTCTATCACCCCGAGCGCTGGATCGACAGAGACTGGCGCGCGCTGAGCCGGTTGCCGCTCGAAGACGTCTGGTTTCCCGCCGCCGACGGCGCGCGCCTCTTCGGCTGGTATGTAGAAGCCTCCGGAACCAACGCCGTCGTGCTCTGGTGCCACGGCAACGGCGGCAACATCATCCACCGGCTCGATAACCTCCGCTACTTGCACCAATTAGGATTCTCCGTGTTCCTGTTCGACTACCGGGGCTATGGCCGAAGCCATAGTCTGCTGCCCAGCGAGAGCGGGCTGTATCAGGACGTGCTGGGCGCCTACGACTACGTCACCCGCAAGCGCCTGGTGCGCCCCGAACGGCTGGTCTTGTTCGGGCGCTCGCTGGGGGCGGCGGTCGCCGGCGAACTCGCCGCGCAGAAACCGGCGGCGGGGTTGGTCCTGGAGTCCCCGTTTCCCTCCGTAGAGGCGGTGGCGCGGCATTACTATCGGGGCTATCCCGTCCATTGGCTGCTGGGCGCGGAGTATCGCCTGATCGACCGCGTGCCGCACCTGTCCCTCCCCAAGCTCGTCATGCACGGCGATCGCGATCACATCATTCCGATCCAGTTGGGCCGCCAGGTCTTCGACGCGGCCAAGCCGCCGAAAGATTGGTACGTCATCCACGGCGCCGACCATAACGACACCTACCTTGTCGGGGGCAGCGCGTACTTCCGCCGCCTGGCCGATTTCATTCGCGAAGCCGTGGCCGATTGAACGGAGTGCAAGAAGCGTTTGGCGATCGGCCGAAGTTTTGATACAGTGCGGCTCTTGCCCAGGCCGGACGCAATCGAAAGAGGCGCGTGCATGCCAATCAAGTCAGCGCGGGAAACGACCGATCAAGCAGGAATGCAGTGTGCCGCCGTTCTCATCATCGGTCTCTTGTGGCTGACGGGCTGCGCGGAACAACAAAGCGCCCTGGTCGCGTCCGACTCCCATCTGACGGCCACGCCCATCGCCGCCGCCTCGCCGGTCCCGCCGATGCCGGCTGCAGCCGAGCTGCCGTCCGAACCTCAGTCCGAACCGCTCGATGAGTTTGCCGATCCCTTCGCCAAACCCGGCGAGGAAGGCGTCGAGGAGTACGATCCCTGGGAGCCGCTCAACGTCAAGGTATTCGAGTTCAACCGCCAGGTGGATCGGTGGGTGCTGAAGCCGGTCGCGCAAGGATACAACTTCATCGTGCCGAATATGGTTCAGGTGGGAGTCAGCAACTTTTTCTACAACCTCCGATTCCCTCCGCGCTTCTTCAACAATGTCTTTCAGGGCAAGCTGAAAGGCGCGGGCATCGAGATGGGCCGGTTCTTGGTCAACACGACCGTGGGGATCGGCGGGTTGATCGACGTGGCGGAACGCCTGGATCTGAGAACCCCCGAAGAAGACGCCGGACAGACGCTGGGATTTTACGGCGTGAAGCCCGGCCCGTACGTGATCATTCCGTTTCTGCCTCCGTTTACCGTCCGCGACTTGGTCGGCTACACCGTCGATATTTTTCTCAATCCGATCAACTGGCTCGTCGCCCCCATCATCGAGGTGGAGGGCGTGCCCTCCGTGATTCCACATAAAAATCGGACGACGACGAGCATCGTGCAGATCAGCGCCCGCGTCTATGAAATCGTCAACGACCGGTCATTGAACTTGGAAAAGTTCCAGGGCGTGGAAGAGGCCACGTTGGATTTGTACAGCGCCGTTCGCAACGCGTACCTGCAGCGGCGGTCGAGAATGATCCGGGAGTAGTCTGCCGAGACCAACCAAGCAAACCAACGGGCGAGCGATCTAGCGGATGACCTTGAGTTCCCGCCCCACCTTGGCAAACGCCGCCACGGCGCGGGCCAACTGCGGTTTCGTATGCGCGGCCGACATTTGGACCCGGATCCGCGCCTGCCCCTTCGGGACGACCGGATAGCTGAACCCCACGACGTAGACGCCTTCCTCCAGCAGACGCTCCGCCATACGCGCCGCGAGAAACGCGTCGCCCAGCATGACTGGAATGATGGGATGGGAGCCCGGCACGAGGGTGAAGCCCAACGCCGTCAGTTCCGAGCGGAAATAGGCCGCGTTGTGCTGCAGCGTTGCGCGCAGGGCGTCGCCCTCGGACACCAAGGTGATGGCCCGCAAGGCCGCCGCCGCAATGACCGGCGGCACGGCGTTCGAGAACAGATACGGGCGTGAACGTTGCCGCAGCAGCTCCACGATCTCGGCGCGCCCGGTGGTGAAGCCGCCGGAGGCACCGCCCAAGGTCTTGCCCAGCGTACTCGTGACGATATCGACACGATCGCTCAGGCCGAAGTGGGCTGGTGTGCCGCGGCCCTGCGGTCCGAGCACGCCGGTGGCGTGACTGTCGTCGACCATGACCACCGCATCGTAACGCTCGGCCAGCTCCACGATGCCGTCCAGTTTCGCCAGGTCGCCGTCCATGGAGAAGACGCCGTCGGTGGCGATGAGGCGCACTCTCGCCGAGGACGCTTCGATGAGCTTGGCCTCCAGGTCCGCCAGGTCTCCGTGCGCGTAGCGGAAACGGGCCGCCTTGCACAAGCGAATCCCATCGATGACGCTGGCGTGGTTCAACGCATCGCTGATCACGGCGTCGCGCTCGTCCAGCAGCACCTCGAAGAGCCCGCCGTTCGCGTCGAAGCAGGAACTGTAGAGGATGGTATCGTCGGTGCCCATGAACGTGGTGATCGCGCGCTCGAGGTTCTTGTGAAGATCCTGGGTGCCGCAGATGAACCGGACCGAGGCCATCCCATAGCCGTACTTCGCCATGCCGTCCATGGCGGCGCAAACAATGTCCGGATGGTTGGCCAAGCCCAGATAATTGTTCGCGCACAGGTTCAGGACATCCCCTTGGGCCACGCGCACGTCGGCGCCTTGTGGACCCAGAATCGGGCGCTCGTGCTTGTAGAGACCGGCGGACCGAATGTCGGCCAGCTGCGCGTCGATCACCTTTTTGAGCGAGGTGTAGGCCATAATTTCTATCGGCGAGGGGGCGGGACGGGCGCGAAGGAGTCGCTCTAGTCGCGCCTTTCCCGCCCATCACGCGTCTCGCGCCGCTTCATGGAATCAACACGACCTTTCCGCACTGTCCCGACTCGATCAAATCAAATCCCGTGGCAAAGTCCGCCATGGGAAACGTGTGCGTGACCACCGGACGGATGTTGAGGCCGGCTTTGAAGAGTCCGGCCAGGCGATACCACGTCCCGAACAGTCGCCGCCCGGTCACCCCGTACACCCGAATACCCTTGAAGATGATTTCGTTCGGCAGATCAAAGCACACGGAGCCGGTCGGAATGCCGAACAGCGTAACCCGGCCGCCGTTTCTCACCGCGCGGAAGGCCTGGTGGAGGGCCGAGGGATCGCCGGACATTTCCAGAGCCGCGTCGACCCCGTCCCCCGCCGTGAGGTCGCGGACCGCCGTTGCCACTGCCTCCGCGGAATCCGCGCGCACGTTCACCGTATGGTCGACGCCCAGCTGTTTGGCCAGCCCCAGCCGATAGTCGCTGGTATCCGAGGCGATAATGATGGAGGCGCCCGACACCCGGGCGACGGCGGCGGCAAACAGCCCCGTGGGCCCGCAGCCCGTAATGAGCACCGATTGCCCGGAGAGGGGTTCCGCGAGGGCGGCGTCCACGGCGTTGCCGAGCGGCTCTTGGACGCAGGCGTATTCGGGAGGGATGTCCGATGGGGTCTGCCACAGGACGCTTTCCGGCAAGGTCACATACTCCGCATACGAGCCGTCGCGGTCGACTCCCAAGATCGTGTAATTCTTGCAAACGTGCGCCTGCCCGGTCCGGCATTGGAAGCAGCGGCCGCAGGTCACGTGCGATTCCGCCGCCACATAATCGCCGATCTTCACCAGCGAGACGTCCCGGCCGACCTCTATCACCGTCCCGGCCAGCTCGTGCCCGATGATTCGCGGCGGGTGGATGCGGTTCTGCGCCCATTCGTCCCATCGATAAATGTGCGCGTCCGTCCCGCATAATGACGTGGCGGCCACCTTGACGACGACTTCATGCGGCCCCGGCGTGGGGTCCGGCCAGGTGGTGGCGGTCAGTCCTGGACCTGGGGTCGTCTTCACCAAGGCGCGCATGGCGCTATTGTATCCCATCCGAGGCAGGGCGACATCTAATTCGACCGAGGCAGAACAGGGTTGCGCAGGCCGGAGCAGGTGAGTAGGATGGCTTTTTATGGATGGCCGACGTGTCAGCCGCCTGGTGGTCGTTGCCTGGCTGGGGTTTGCGCTGACGTGCTTGTCGGGACCGTCGGTCTCCTACGGTGGAAGTGCTCCGCCGGTCATGTCGGGCAAGCGCTGGGTTACCTTCAACCTGGAGGGCCTGGACCCGTCGGGGGAGCTGCCGGCCGGACAACCCATGAATCTCGCCATTACGGTCGGCGGAGTGGCACAGACCCAAGCTCCGCTGGTCGCCATCTGCGAATCCGTCCTGTTCGAGCGCCAGATCGTCATGCTGGAGCCGGACTCGGTGTCGGGGGTGATGAACGGCACCGCCACGCTGGCGCCGATCCCGCAAGGCAAACTGTCCGTCCCGCCGAAGGTCGCCCGCGTCCAGGTCACCTTTGCGCGGTCCAATCGTGAGAAATTCGAGCGGGTGATGACGAGGGTGATCTACGTGACGCTCGGTCAGCAGCAAGCCTCCGATCCAGACCGGACTGATGAGACGATGTCCGATCGTGACGAGGCCATCCGCCCTGACGCCGGCACGCAGGAGGAAGCCCAGCCTGATGTGGAACCGATGGCTACCGGCCGCATGGTGGAAGAAGATTTGATGCCGCTCCCGACGCCGGGCCGCGGTCGGGCGTACTGGCAGCACGTCAGCGGGCTAGTCAGCCGGAGCTGGAGCCGCACGGTCCGGCGTGTCCGCCATTCTCCCTCGAGCGAAACGGTGCGCGTTCGCTTTCGGCTGTATCCCAGCGGACGGGCGCAGCTCATCCAGATCGAGAAGGGCTCGGGTGCGCGAGAAATTGACGAGGCTGGGATTTTTGCGGTCGTCCACGCCCAACCGTTTCCTCCGTTTCCGGACGATGTCGGCACGGAGCCGATGGAGGTCCATGTACGCATGCGGACGGGCCCCAAGTTGGGAACGCCTGATACCCGGTCAGTGACGAATGCACAACCGGCCACTCCCTCTCCGGGCGCCACGGCGCCCAAAAAGTAGCGAGGTCGCGCCCTCGGTGCCGCCGGTTCAGACGGTGACATGACGCCATCGGAAGTCGTGACGATGCAGGCGATGGTCCTCCGCCGACCGGGCGACGTCTCGAAGAGCCCCCTCACATTGGAACAGCGTCCGGTTCCGACTCCCGGCCCGGAGGAAGTCTTGGTGCAGGTGCATGTGTGCGGCGTGTGCCGGACGGATCTGCACGTCGTCGAAGGCGAGCTGCCCGACCCCGCCTTGCCGCTTATCCCGGGGCATCAAGTCGTGGGTACGATTGCGAAGCGCGGCTCCGGCGTGACCGCCTTGTCCGAGGGACAACGGGTCGGCATCGCGTGGCTGCAAGGCACGTGCGGCCGTTGCGACTTCTGCCGAACCGGCCGCGAAAATCTGTGCCTGCGCGCCCGATTCACCGGTTATCAGGTGGATGGCGGCTATGCCGAGTATG
The DNA here is from genome assembly GCA_040255845.1 of Nitrospiraceae bacterium. Taxonomy (GTDB): domain Bacteria; phylum Nitrospirota; class Nitrospiria; order Nitrospirales; family Nitrospiraceae; genus Nitrospira_D. The sequence goes on from JBDZVU010000089.1 coordinate 6,938, forward strand.
CGCTCGTCCCGGCCGATTTCGCCTATCCCATTCCGCCCATCTTTTCCGACGAGGAAGCGGCGCCCTTGCTCTGCGCGGGGATCATCGGATTCCGCGCGCTGAGACTCAGCGGCATTCGACCTGGACAGCGGCTCGGATTGTACGGCTTCGGCGCCTCCGCGCACATTGCCATTCAAATTGCCCGCCGTTGGGGCTGTGACGTGTACGTGAGCTCCTTAAGAGCGGAACATCGGGCCCTGGCCGCCGAGCTAGGAGCCGCATGGGTGGGCGGAGCGGCGGACCGGCCGCCGGATCCATTGCATGCGGCCATCATCTTCGCGCCGGCCGGCGAACTGGTCCCCGGTGCACTGCGCGCGTTGGAGCGGGGGGGCACGCTCGCCATCGCTGGAATTCATATGTCGACCATTCCCCCGCTGGACTACGATCGCGAGCTGTTCGGCGAGCGCGTAATCCGGAGCGTGACGGCGAACACCAAGCAAGACGGTCTCGATCTGCTGCGGGAGGCTGCCGCGATCCCGATCCGGCCCCGTACCGTCCGGTTTCCGCTGGCGCGCGCCAATGACGCGTTGCAAGCGCTGAAGGCCGGTACGTTCCAGGGGGCAGCCGTCCTCTCGATGTAGCTCCCATTCAGAATCGCGCCTATGTTAGAGTGAGCGGCTATGTTCCGCTCGCTCCTGCTTCTGCTCGGCAGTCTCGGGCTGGCGTCGGCCGTCGGCGCGCCAGCGCTGGCGCTCGAGTTTACCGCCGACCGCATCATGAAAATGGACGGACGGACGCTCAAGTCCAACATTTATTACCGCGACAACATGTGGCGGATCGAGCATCACGCCATGGGGCCGGTGAATGTGAGCATCGTCCGGAAGGACAAGCGGCTGGTCTGGCTGCTGCTGTCCCGGATGAAGCATTTCAAGACCGTGCCCTACACCGCCGAGCAGGACCTCTTCGTGACGGAGCGGCTGGACGGCGAAGTGTCGCGGGAAGAGATCGGCCAGGAGACGCGCGAAGGGCATCCGACGGTGTTGTACGAAGTCGTGACGAAGCACGGTGAACGGACGGAGGTGTATTACCAGTGGCTGGCAACGGATATTCAGTTTCCCATGAAGCTGGCGAAAAAGGACGGCAGTTGGATCGTGGAGTACCAGCACGTGAAGATGCGATCGGTCTCCGACTACCTCTTCCAGCTGCCGGTGAACTTTCAACCTTTGGAGGAGTTCGACAAGGCTCCGGCCGCGGAGACGCAACAACCGGGGATGTAGCGGAAAGGGAGGCGGAATCGTGCGCAGAAGGGGAGTCGTTGCAGGTGCCCTCGTCACAGGGCTGTTGGCAGTGGGCGGATTGGTTCACGCGTTGGATGTCGCCGACGTCACACGGGAGTGGACCCCAGCAGGAAAAAAGCTCGCGGCCGAACGAGTAAAGTTGCCCGCCCATGACGAGATGGTCCGGATTCCGGCCGGTCCGTTTCTGATGGGGAGCGACCGCAAAGTCGACAAAAACTCCTACCAGCCGGAGTACCCTCAGCGCACGGTCTATCTCGACGCCTACGACATCGACAAGTACGAGGTCACGACGGTGCAGTTTCTGAAATTCGTCCTGGCCACTGACCGGCCCCCTCTCATTGACTGGCAGTACGACGGCGGGAATTTCCAGGAATCGATGGTCAGCCATCCGGTCATGCATGTGTCGTGGTACGACGCCGACGCCTATTGCAAATGGGCGGGCAAGCGTCTGCCGACCGAGGCCGAATGGGAAAAGGCGGCGCGCGGAGAAGACGGCCGCATCTATCCCTGGGGCAATCAAATGGCTGGGCTCTCGCGGGCCAACTTCGGGCGCACGGGCCTGTCCGGGCCGGTGCGGGACCGGCCCGAACGACTGCTCTTGTATCCGCCGATCATCTCCGTCGATAAGTACGAGAATGCGGTCAGCCCGTACGGCGTCTACCAAATGGCGGGGAACGTATCGGAATGGGTCGCCGACTGGTACGACAAGGATTACTACAAAACCGCCCCCGACCGGAATCCGAAAGGGCCGGAGAAGGGCACCCAAAAAGCCTTTCGGGGCGGGGGATGGATCGACAGTACGCCCACCGTCCGGGTTTCGCAGCGCAACGGCACCGATCCCAACACGAAGATGAACTGGCTCGGGTTCCGCTGCGCGCGCGACGCGCAGGATGCTCCTGCAGGGCAAAGTTAACGAGGTCCTGCGGGACGTAAGGCCCATCGCGATCCCGACTTTGGAGCGACTCCCGCCGGACGCAAAGGTCACGCCATGACGCCGACGCATCCGACATCACGACTTGGGCGGTTCCCCGCACCATCGATCCTGCTGAAGGTCGGCGCCGTGGTGGGAGGCCTGTGGTTGGCCTTCGGCCTGCTCTTGTTCGTCACGTCCTTTTTCACCGGACAACTTATGGGCACCAGCAAAGCCATCGAGGAGGCAGGGGCGGAGCGGATGCGGGTGTTTAAGCTAGCCGCGCTGGTTCAGCAGCTTCCCGGGTCCGCGGCAGGCAGGGAGGCGGAGCGCATTCGGGAGGAGATCGTCGAGCTGGAGCGGGTGTGGCAGCAGTTGCGCTTTGGGACAGACGAGTATGGCTCGGTCGCCGAAATCAGCACCAAACTGTCGACGCAGATGCAGAAAGCCCAGGACCAATGGTCCATCCTGCTGCGTCCTGCGCTGGAGCGCGCCCTGGCCTCCACGGGCGAAGACCTACGGAAGCATCAGCAGGAATACTTGGCGTTGACCGAACCCTTCATCGCCGAGATGGACGACCTGGTCAAATCCGTGGAGCAGGAGTCGGCCAAGCGGCTGCGGTTCCTCTACAGTCTGCAGATCGCGTGTCTGCTCCTGTCGGTCGGTGTCGCCGCGCTCGCCGTGCTGTTTCTGCGGCGCACCGTGCGGGAGCCTCTCAAGCGGCTGACGGAAGGCGCCGACCGCATGGCTGCCGGGGAGCTCCAGACCGACATCGAGGTGCACAGCCGCGACGAGTTGGGGCAAATCGCGCGCACCTTCGAGCGCATGGCGAAGCGGATCGAGACCCACATTGAGGAATTGAAGACGCTGCATGCGATCGGACAGGAAATCGGCATGCTGGAGCCGGGGGGGCTCGAGGGCGTGCTGCGGCGCATCGCCGATCGGGCGACCGAGACGTTGGACGCCGACCTGGCTCTGGTCATGGTGCGGCATCTGACCATGGACTGCTGGGTGGTGGAGGCGGCCTCAGGGACGGATTTCGATCGGATCCGGGAGCAGATCATGCTGTTCGAAGAGACCCCGTTCTCCAACCAGGCCTACGAGACCAAACGGCCGGTCGTGGTCGCCGATCTCCATCAGTATGCGGACCGGCCCGTCCGATTCCGCGACCAGTTCGGCGCCAAGAGCTACATGGCTGTGCCGATGGTGGGGCCGCATGAGTGCCGCGGGGTTCTTGTCCTGCTCAGCATCACGCGGGTGCGCTCGTTCACCGAGTGGGACATCCAGCTGGCCCAGCAATTCGCCTCCTATGCCGCTGTGACGATGGAGAACGCCCGATTGTTCGAAGCGGCCGAATCCGAATCGCAAGAGCTGCGGGCTCAACTGCGCGTCGTGGAGCGCAACGTGGCCGAACTCATGCACGAGGTGAAGGCGCCGGGGGGGCGGGTCGCCGAGTTCGCCTCGTGGATCGAGCGAGACTACGCCGACCGGCTGGACCGTAAGGGGCTCCAATACCTGGCGTGGATCAAGCAAGAAGGCAAGGATCTGGCGGCGCTCGCCGCGCGCACGCTCGACTTTGCGCGGATCAACCATCAGCCGGCTCCCTTGGAGAGCGTGGATGTGGAGTCGGTCGTACGGGAAGTGCTCACCGTGCTGGAACCCGACCGGGCGGCACGGGGCGTCCGTGTCTCGATCGCGCCTAATCTGCCGCGGGTGGCGTGCCGGCGGATCCATGTGAAGCAGATTTTCGACAATCTGATCGGCAACGCGATGAAATACATGGGCGGGCAGGAAGCGCCCGCCGTCGAGATCGGAGCGGCCGAAGGGAGCCGCGGCCCGCTGCTGTACGTCCGTGACAACGGCATGGGCATCGATCCCGCCATGCACGACCGCATCTTTCTGCCGTTTTCCAGGCTCGTGACGGAGGACATCCCTGGTTCCGGCATTGGTTTGTCCATTGTCAAGACGGTGGTGGAGCAATATGAGGGTGAGGTCACGGTTGAATCGGCACCCGGCACGGGGAGCACGTTCTTCGTTCGTCTGCCGGTGCTCGAACCCGGCAGCGCCCGCGAGGATTCACCGGGCGCCGTCGCGGCAGCCGGCGGGGGCCGGCCGCATGACCGCACCCCGGCCCGGCACGAGGAGTAATCGAGATGCCAAGTCTGAAGGAAAAGGTGTTCACCATTCTGCTGGTCGAGGACAACGGGGGGGACGTGGAAATGTTTCTCCGGACGGTGGAAGACGAGCTGCCCCGCCGGGAGGACGAGGACGTCGAATTGGTGATCGCCGCGCGCGCCGAGGGCGGCCTGCAGATCCTTGAGGAGCGGCGGATCGATCTCGTGATCACCGACGTCCGCCTACCCGGCATGAGCGGCATCGAGCTCCTGCAACGCGTGCAGGCCATGGATCGCCGGATCCCCGTCATCATGATCAGCTGGGTCGACACGGTCGACATCGCCGTGGAGGCGATGCGGTGCGGAGCCTTCGATTACGTCACCAAGCCGTTCGAGAAGGTCGACTTGGCGGCCCGCATTCATCGGGCCATGCGCATCTCCGAGATCCTGTATCGATACGAGCCGAACCGGCAGGCGGTGTCCGTTCCCTTCACCGACTTCGTCGGCGTCAGTCCGGCATTCCAGCAGGTGATCGCCATGATCGAGGCGGCCGCGCAGGTGCAGTCCACCGCCCTGATCATCGGCGAAACCGGCACGGGCAAGGAGCAAGTGGCGCGCGCGATCCATGAGCGCAGCGAGCAGCGGAACGGGCCGTTCCAGGTCGTCGACTGCACCAGTTTCACCGAAGGCACCGCGGACAGCGAACTCTTCGGGCACGTGCGCGGGGCGTTCACCGGCGCGGTGGCCGACAAGCTGGGCCTCATCGAGCACGGCGTGGGAGGGACGGTCTTTCTGGACGAGATCGGCGATCTCCCACTGGCCCTCCAGACCAAGCTGCTTCGCGTGCTCGAGGTGGGCGAAGTACGCGCCGTCGGAAGCGTGCACGCCAAGAAGGTGAGCGCGCGGTTCATCGCCGCCACGAACCAGGAGTTGACGGAGAAGGTGAAGCGGAACGAATTCCGCAAGGATCTGTTCTTTCGCCTCAATGTCATGGCCATTCGCGTGCCGCCGCTGCGCGAACGGACTGAGGACATCCCGCTCATCGCCCGCCATTTCATCGCCCGCTACACCAAGGAATTCGGCAAGTACGTGGATGGCCTGCATCCGTCCGCCGTGACGGAGCTGGTTGCGTACGCTTGGCCGGGGAACGTGCGGGAGCTGCGCAATGTGATGGAACGGGCGGTGATGTTGTGCAAGGGCGACCGGATCAGCCGCAATGATGTGTCGGGGCTCCTCCAATTTGCCGATCCGGCGCACGGGCCTCAGGAGGACTACCTCTCCTTGCCCTACACGAAGGCCAAGGAAAAAGTGCTGGAGGATTTCAGCCGGCGGTACATCAAGGCAAAATTGGATCACCATCAAGGCAACGTGACACACGCAGCTAATGAGGCCGGCCTGCCGAGGCCCTACTTTTACGAGATTATGCGTCGCTACCTCAAAGATCGCGAGGAGTCGTGACCGTCCGGATCCACTGACAGTTCCGCCTCGAAAAGCCGCAAAACACCGCTAAATTAGCGTGAATCAGATTATTCGCCCTGCTGTCATCGGTCACTGACAGCAGGGCGGCTTTGTTTTCAATGACTTCAAACGATTGAGCGTCGAACTGTCAGTGGGGACTGACAATTGCCTCGCTTCTCCGATTTCCCGCCGTGAGAGACCACGCGAGAAGCCGTCATAACTCCCGGTATATCCAGCGGAAATTTTCTTGATCTCACCCGCGACGAAGACCTGAGATGGCACAAGCCTTGTAGTACCGACCCGCGCCACACGTGATGTGGCGGGAAGGAGGTGGGATCGAGGTTCGTGTGTGTATCGGTCGGTCGTGTGGGCTCACGGAGCCCTCAACTTAGGAGGTGTCCACAATGTTTTTGTCACGTCGGCAATTCTTAAAAGTCTCGGCGGGGACCGTCGCCGCGG
>JBDZVU010000090.1:0-13052 GCA_040255845.1 Nitrospiraceae bacterium
GCGGCCTGCGGGAGGTGGTCCTCAACCGCAGGCCGCAGACCGCCGTGCGCTGAATCGCGTCTCGTTACTGGCCCATCATCCCTTTCATCTCTGTGCCCATGCCCTTCACCTCGTCCCCTACCCCCTTCATTTCGCCCTTCATGGCCTCGCCCTGGCCCTTCATTTTGGCCTGCTCGGCTTTGATATCCGCCTTCATCTTGGCTTCCTGGACTTTGGCATCCGCTTTCATTTTCTCCTGCTCGGCCTTCAGCCTGGCCTTTTCCGCCTTCGCATCCGCCTGCCTTTGCTGCTGCTCGGCTTTGATCCTGGCACGCTCGGCCTTGGCATCCGCTTTCATCTTCTCCCGGGCGGACTTGGCATCGCTTTTCATCTTCTCGTGCTCGCCCTGCATCTCGGACTTCATCTTCCCCATATCGCTCTTCATCTCGTCTTTCATCCGCGTCAGTTCATCGGCAACGGCAAGCGCACTAACCCCCGCCAGACCGACGACGACCATGAGCGACAGCGCCAGTTTCTTCATTGGGCACCTCCCTTAATAAATGGCCTTCACCCCTCCGGCGGGGAGTGTGCTCCCTCCATAGATCGGTGTCAACGTGCTTACCGGCCCCCCAACGCCCTAGCGGAAGCTGCTCATTCCAGGCATTTCGCTAGTTCCACACGCATCATGCATCGTGCCAGCCTGACAATGCTGGAGGATGAAGGGAGGACCTATGAAGAACAAAGTCGTGCTCTTCGAGATTCCGGCGTCGGATCTCAAGAAGGCCAAACAGTTTTACGAATCGGTGTTCGACTGGAAAGTCGAGCTGTTCGGCGATGAGGGCGCCATGGCGCTCACCACGCCCGCCGATAAGGATTACACCCCGACCGTGCCCGGCGGCATCAACGGCGGGTTCTATAAGCGCAAATCGAACGCCGATCAACCGTCGTGCGGCATCGAGACCGATTCGATCGACGAGACGCTCCGGGCGATCGAGCAAGCCGGGGGCAAGGTGGTCACCCCGAAGCATGCCCTCGATGGGCATGGGTTCATGGCTGACTTCGCCGATCCCGACGGCAACGTCCTCACCCTGTGGGAAAAACCGAAGCGCTAAACCTGCGCGGCAGTCGGCTTTGCGTTCCGGTTGGCATAGCGAGAACGGAACGCCTATCATCAAGCCGAGCAACCGACTTGCATAGGTTTCGCTTAGCGGCGCGAGGATGGCTCCCGAGAAAGTCTCGACAAGCGTCTGCATCGCGGGCGGCGGGCCGGCCGGCATGATGCTCGGCCTGTTGTTGGCCCGTGCCGGGGTCGAGGTGCTGGTGCTGGAGAAGCATGCGGACTTCCTCCGCGACTTCCGCGGCGACACGCTCCACCCTTCGACGCTCGAGGTCATGCATGAGCTGGGGCTGCTGGAGGAGCTGCTCAAGCTGCCGCACCAGCAAGTGCCGCGCCTCACGGGACAGGTGGGAGACCTCCGTGTCACCGTGATGGACTTCACGCGGCTCCCAACGCGCTGCCGATTCCTCGCCTTCATGCCGCAATGGGATTTCCTGAACTTCCTCGCGGAACGGGCCGCCCGCTATCCGACCTTCGCGCTGCGCATGCGCGCCGAGGTCACCGGGCTGCTCGAGGACGGCGGGCGCGTGGTGGGGGTTCGCGCGACGACGCCGGAGGGTGATCTGGAGGTGTCCGCGCGCCTCGTCGTCGGCGCCGATGGCCGGCACTCGGTGGTGCGCGCCAAGGCCGGGTTGAAGGTCGATGAACTCGGCGCCCCCATGGACGTGTTGTGGTTTCGGCTGTCCCGCCGGTCGGGCGATCCTGAGCAGACGATGGGGCGCTTCGATCTGGGGCGCATTTTCATCCTCATCAACCGCGGCGAGTACTGGCAGTGCGGCTTCGTCATTCCCAAAGACTCGATCGGGTTGATCCACGAGCGAGGGCTCCCGGCATTTCGCGACAGCGTGGCGCAGCTGGCGCCCTTTGTCGCCGATCGGGTGGACGAACTGCGCGAGTGGGAGTCGATCAAGCTCCTCACCGTCCGCGTGGATCGGTTGCCGCAGTGGTCTCGTCCGGGCCTTCTTTGCATCGGGGACGCGGCGCATGCGATGTCGCCGATCGGCGGTGTGGGCATCAATCTCGCGATCCAGGATGCGGTGGCCGCGGCGAATGCGCTTGCCGGTCCGCTGCGCGCAGGTCAGGTCACCGAAGAGGTCCTGCGCCGGGTGCAGCGCCGGCGGGAATTCCCCACGCGTCTGACCCAACGGGCGCAGGTGTTCCTCCAGAATCGGGTCATCCGGCGGGTGCTGGGCAGCGCCGACAAGCTGACTCCGCCGCTCCCCTTCCGGCTGCTCGCCTGGTTTCCATTCCTGCGGCGCCTCGCCGCCCGGGCGGTCGGCATCGGGGTCCGGCCGGAGCATGTGCACACGCCGGCGGCCTTCCCCTGACGCGCGCGCCAACGGGCCGCCTTTTCTTGGGCGCGCCATACCTGGCGGATCGCCGTCCACCTGCTACACTTGCACCGTGAGGTCGATGATGAAGAAGGATGCCTGGTTACTCGCAGTCGCCCTGGTCATCGGAGCCGTGACGTGGGCGGTCATATCGGCGGCGACGGGCCGCCGGGAGGCGTGGGATTCGTCGTGGTATTTTTCCGTCGGCGTGCCGGTGGTCTGCGCCGCCTCGGCGGTACTCGGCTTCGTCGAGCCGCACAAACCATGGCGCTGGGGCGTGACTCCCCTCGCCGGCCAATTCCTCTGGATGCTCGTCACACAGGGACCCGGTAATCTGTTGCCGCTGGGAATCATCGTCTTCGGTGTGCTGTCCACACCTTCCGTCCTGACCGCCAAGCTGGGCGCATTCCTGCGCCGCAGAGCATGACAATCCTTCCGTAACCGGCCCCGCATGTCGATTGAGGAGAGTGGATGGAAGGCGACGGCGCCTTACGGTCCTGTGCGATCAGATGTCTTACCGGCAGGCATCGGACGTTTCCATGCCTTTCAGCGCGCCTTGGATCGCCCCGTAGAGATGCTCGACGGCCGCCTCCTTGGTCAGCAGCCTGGTGGCGCCGGCCGTTCGCATGGCGTCTTGGTTTTCTCCCGAAGCGTTCACCGACAGCCCGATCACAATCACGTCCGGATGCCGGGTCTTGATCCTTGCGGTAGCTTCGATCCCGCTCATAACCGGCATGTTGATGTCCATCACGACGACCGTGGGCTTGAGCTGATCGCAGAGCTCGACGGCTTCTGCCCCGTTCGCCGCCTCGCCGACCACCACGATATCCGTGAAGCTTTCGAGCACCGAGCGCAAACCTTGCCGCACCATGACGTGATCATCCGCAATGAGCACCCGGCAGGGCCCCTGGCCGAAAACCTTTTTCTGAGGCCCTGACCGTGCCGAGGCTGGTGTGCCCTCGTCCCACGTCGGCGCCTCCGCCGCCCGCTCACGATCGGCCGCGAGCGGCAAAATGAGGGTGGCCCTCGTTCCCGTGCCCGGCGACGACCGAAGCTCCAGACGGCCGCCCATGGCATGCATCCGTTCCCGGATGCTGAACAAACCGAATTTCGATGACTGCGAAACCGTCTTTTGCGTGGCCATGGCCAGCAGGTCGAACCCGACCCCATGGTCTTCGACCACGATCCTCAGGCACCCGTCGCGCTCCTCGCTGACGATGGAGGCCTGCTTCGAGACGGCGTGCTTGGCGGCATTGATCAACAGTTCCCGGACGGATTGGAACAGGAGCACCGCCTGGTCGTCGGGCAATCGCAAGTCCTCGGTGACGTCGGTCCGCACCGTCACCTGCAGGTGGTAGCGCTGCATCTGCTCCCCCAGCCACCGGAGCGCCGCGAACAATCCAAACTGATGCAGCACCGGCGGACTGAGCTCCGCCACCAAGTTCCGCGTATACTTCAGGCACTCATTGACGACTTCTTCCGCCTGCTCAAGCATCTCCAGCGAGCGGACCACCGGCCCCTGTTTGGCCTGGCTCAACTTCAGCCGCACCAAGACGAGCAACTGCGCCAAATGGTCGTGCAATTCGGCGGCGAGCCGTTTGCGCTCCCGTTGCTCGGTGAGATTCAGCTCGGTCGCCAGCGCCCGAAGCTGCTCTTGGGAGGACACCAACTCCTGCGTGCGCTCCGCCACCTCGCGCTCCAGCTCGACGGCAAACTGCTCCAACCGGGCATGGGCCGCCTTCCGGTCGGTGATGTCGTAGTTGACCCCCACCATCCGGGCCGGCCGTCCCGCGGCATCGGTCACCGTCACCCCGTGACCGGCGATCCAGCGCACCTCTCCATCCGGGCGGACGATCCGGAATTCATCCGAAAACTGCGTGGACACTTCGGCGTCGGCGGTCGCGCGCTTGATGCGGTCCACGTCGTCGGGATGCACGAGCGCAAAGAAGCCGTCCATCGTCTCGGGCCCCGAAGACGGGGGCAGGCCGAAAATACTGTGTTGGCGGGCGTCCCAAACGACCCGGCCGGTCCGCAGGTCGATTTCCCAGGCGCCCATTTGCGCCCCCGTCATGGCCAGGCGCAACCGCTCGGCCACGGTCCGATACTTCTCCTCCGAGTCGCGGACCTTCTCATGCGCGGCCCGCTGCGCTTCGAGCAGGTCGCGGACCTGGTACTGCCGCCGGCGGGACCGCAAGGCCACTTCCACGGACCGTACGAGCGTCGCTTCGCCGATGGGCCGTTCGAGCACCGTCATGCTGCCCGCTGCTTCCGCGAGCAGATTCAACAGCCGGATCCAGCGCGATTCGCCTCCACGCGTCAAGACGATGAGGGGCAGCTCCGACCACGCCGGTTGCGCCCCGAGCGCCTGCATCAAATCCGGAATACGAGGACACGCCAGCGCTTCATCGGTGAGCAGCAAGGCCGCGGCGCCTTTCGGGAGCTCCTCGCAGGCGTCGAGGGGCGTCTCGCACACATGCGGGGCAAATTCATGCGCCTGGAGGACGGCGGCCATGGAAGGCGCGTCTTGCCCGACCGGCGCGAGAATCAGGATCCGCTCGCCCATCCTATCGCTGGTCATCCGATCCCCCCAATATTTCTTCCGGGCGGCCGTGAAACACCGGCGTGCCGGTCAGGATGCCGTGAAACTGCACGAGCGGAGGCCCGATCCGCACCCCGCGACCCGTTTCCAGCTTGAATTCGCGAATGGTGTTCTCATGGTGCCCGCTGCGCTTCTTGACGACCGAGAGGGCCAGCCGCACGGCGCCCGCGGCTTCGAAGAACCGCACACTGAGCACCGTGTCGGCGAGGTAGGTCAGTTCCACCGAGGCCTGCGCGGCCCCGACCATCCCATGCTGCGCCAGGATGAAGATCGTCACGATGCCCTTCTGATTCAGATACGCCGAGAGCTCGTGGAGCTGATTGTAGAGATACTGCTCCCCCGGCATGGCGTTGATATACCCATTGAGACTGTCGACGATGACGAGCTTGCAGCCCGCATCGACGCCCTCCCGGACGCGGGTCGCAAATTCTCCTGGGGAGATCTCGGCCGGATCCAACTGGTGCACGGCCAGGCGCCCGCCCTCCACAAGTTTCGAAAACTCCATTCCCAGTGCATCGCCGCGGGTCAGCACGATGCTCCGCACTTCATCGAAGGCGAACAGCATCGCGCGTTCGCCGTTCCGCGCCATCTGCGTCGCATACTGCATCGCCAACGTGGATTTTCCCGTCCCGGCCGGACCCAAAATCAGCGTGGTCGTGCCCCGGTGCAAGCCGCCGCCCAGCAGGTCGTCCAGCCCCTGGTGACCGCTCGAGACCAGCTCGCGTCGCCCTTCGGCACGATGCTCGGCCGCGACGACACGCGGGAACACGCGCAGGCCGCCCCGTTCGATGACGTAGTCGTGATAGCCTTCCCGAAACGCCGTCCCTCGCATCTTCAAGATGCGCAGGCGGCGGCGCGACCGGCCATAATCCGGCGACAATTGCTCGAGCTCGATCACGCCGTGCGCCAGGCTCAGCACATGCGGATCGGTGCCCATCTCACTGTGGTCGACCTTGTCGTCGAGCAAGAGCACGGTGCTGCCATGCTTGGCGAACTCTTGCTTCAGGTTCAGGAGCTGCCGCCGATAGCGCAGCGCCGTTTCCGCCATCAGGCGAAACTCGGAGAGCGAATCGAACACGATCCGCTCCGGCCGGGTTTTGCGCGCTTCCTCCAGCAGGAGACCGCTCACTTTGGCAAGCTCGACTTCGGACGGATGAAACACCGTGGTCTGCGCTTCGGGCCGCAGGAGCGAATCGATGGACGACATCTCAAGCAGGGCAATGCGATCCAGCGACCAGCCGTGGGACCGAGCGACCTTGAGCAACTCCTGCTTCGTCTCCGAGAGCGTGATATAGAAGGCCTTCTCGCCGTTGCGCACCCCTTCCAAGAGGAATTGAAGCGCCAGCGTGGTCTTCCCCGATCCGGGGTCACCTTGAATCAGATAGAAATTATTGCGCGGCAACCCGCCGACCAAGATCTCATCGAACCCCGGGATGCCAGTGGAACACAACTCGTCCTTCACCGCGCCATCGTGATGTGTCTCGCTCATCGTCCCTCTCTCGTTGTCCCTTTCTTTAGGCCAGATGTTGCTGGACTGGTCCGGTCAAAACCGCGGCAGTATAGCGTGACATCACGGCCTCACAGGCTAGGGAGATCCCTAGGCGAGCAGTCATGAATCCGGCCCCAGTGCCCCGCGAGGCTGGTAGGCGGGCGCGGCGTGGAATGTTCGTAACCCCTTGTACCCCTTAGATCTCTCCTGAGCTCGCGGAACTCGCCGCGGACTTCCGGGCGTAGCCGGAGCCGCCTCGCTCCTTGCTGCTGCAGGCCGCCGCCGTCCCGGCGCCGCGCGCCCACCGGGCCAGTATCCTGGCGATGGCCCGCTCCTTCGCCTTGGCCTCGACTTCAACGTACGGCGCCTGCCAGTAGGCCGAGGGCCAGCGGGTAATGAAATCGCTATGGGTTGGGTCCGTCAGCGCCGTCCGGCCGTTCGAGATGTGGACCAGTTGCCACTCGGGCCTGGGCCACGTCCCGGCCGCCGCCGACAGATACCGGCCGATGCTGGGATGCTCATAGCTCGCAAGCGCGTCATGGACCAGGTGGTGATGCGCGTCGAACACCATCGGCACGCCTGCGGCGGCGCAGAGCTCCAGGATCTCTTGCGCGCCATAGGCATGCTCGTCGTTTTCGAGCGCGAGCCGCTGGCGGATGCCGTCGTCGAGCGTGCCGATCACGTCGATCAATCGTTGGCCGCGGCCCGCCTTCCCGCCATGGAGCTGAATGGCAGCCCACGGCGTCCGCGGCTGATCCATGGCGTCGAGGGCACGCGCCTGCGCCGTGAGGATCTTGACGCTGTTGTGGATGACGTGTTCCGAGTCCGAATTGAGCACCACGTACTGATCCGGGTGCAGGACGATCCGGATACCCAGCTCCCGCGCCATGCGGCCCGCCTCACGGAGGGGCCGGTGAAACGTGTCGAGCACGCGCACGCCGTACGGCTCATCGCTGAAGGGAAACAGGGACGAGCTGACACGGTAGAGCCGCAGCCCGCGGATTTCGCAGAAGCGCAACGCGCGGCCCAAGACCTCGATATTGTCTCGATACAGCTCCCGGAGAATGCGCCTTCGTTCGATGCCCGAGACGCTGAGCAGCCGCTTGCGGGTGACCGAGCGATACCGGACTTCGTCACCGGCCGTAATGCACACCAGGCCGAGCGCCGGCTCCGGTCGCCGATCGCCTGTTTCCCTGCGGAGCTGTATGGCCCGTGCCGGCATGCCAGTCATGGTGGTTCGAGCAGCCTCCCCCCGTCTCCTCATGCTATCGTCTGCACGGCCAGCACGCCAGGCCGCGGATTCTGACCATCGAATCTTCGGGATTGTCCTAGTCCCCATCTTCCGAGAAGCGACTAGAATTCGCCGCTGCCGATGCTGAGTCGGCGCTGATGACGTTTCAGCTGGTGGGCTTCGCGATTCCTCGCGCCGCCGCATCCCTCGCGGCGTGATCCATCCCGCTCTCCGCCGCTCCAACGCCGTCCTGTCGCACTCGCGACGTCCGTGACTCCCACTCTGACGTGAAAGGAGGCCGTGTATGAAAGCGACTGCCGTACTGCTGTGTGCGGTCGCGCTGGGATCCGGCGCGGTCGCCGCCGGCGGTGAAACCTCGCCACCGACCAACGAGCCTCCAGCGACTCTGATCGTGGATCCCCCGGTTCCTGACTTGCTCAATCGGGGCGTCGTCTGGATCACTTGGCGCGCGGAGAACGTGACGATCGGACCGGTGACCGGCAAGGATGCCCTCCAGGCTTCGCCACGGGTCGGACATCTGCACATCTCCGTGGACGACCTGCCGTGGCTGTGGGCGCACATGAGCACGAACCCGATCGACGTGGCCCTGCTGCCGCCCGGCCCGCACAAGATTCGGATCGAATTGGTCGATGCCGTTCACCAGGCTGTGCCTGAGCAGTCCAAGACCGTGACGTTCACCATCCCTGAAGGAGCGTCCCCCTCACCGTGACGGCTGGGGAGGCGCCGCCATCCGGCTCACAGGAGTTGCCCATGAAGATCAAAGACGTCATGACGACCAATCCGAGTTATTGCATGGCGCGAGATTCCAGCCCCCTCGCCGCGCGCATTATGAAGGAAAAGGATGTCGGCATTGTGCCGGTGGTCAAATCGGAGACCGACCGCACCGTGATCGGCGTGGTCACCGATCGAGACCTCTGCCTCGCCATCGTGGCCGAGAATGCCCAGCCCGACACCGTCACGGTGGAACGGTGCATGACGACGAATCTCGTGGCCGCTCGGCCGGATGACGATGTCGAGAAAGCCTTGGCCCTCATGAGTGAAAATCAGATCAAACGCATTCCCGTCGTCGACCCAGAGGGCAAACTCGTCGGTATCGTGGCAACCGCCGACATCCTTCAGCGCGCGGATGTCTCGTCCGATGCCACCTGCGCCGCCTTCAGGAAGGTGACCGCGCCGACCGAGGACGCCAGCAAGCCGCGCGCCAAGATGAAGCGGAAGGCGGCCTAAGCGGACGCGCCTGCACCGCACTCACACCACATGAGGTCAGCCCAGACACGCAGACAGCAAACCACGGAGGGATGGCATGCCGTACATCACCGCCAAAGACGGAACGGAGATCTACTACAAGGACTGGGGCGAAGGTCCGGTCGTCACGTTCTCGCACGGCTGGCCCCTCAACTCCGACATGTGGGATGCGCAGATGCTGTTCCTCGCGCAGCGCGGCTTTCGCGTCGTGGCGCACGATCGCCGCGGCCATGGCCGATCCACCCAGGCGTCGTCCGGAAACGACATGGACGGGTACGCCGATGATCTGGCGGCCGTCATCGAAGCCTTGGACCTCAAGGCCATCACGATGGTAGGCCACTCGACCGGCGGTGGAGAAGTCGCGCGCTACATCGGGCGGCACGGGACGAAGCGCGTGGCCAAGGCGGTGCTCATCGCCGCCGTGCCGCCGATCATGGTGAAGTCTCCGGCGAACCCGGAAGGGCTGCCCCTCGAGCTCTTCGACGGCTTTCGCGCCTCCCTGGCCAAGGACCGCTCGCAAACTTACAAAGATTTCGCCCCCCAGTTCTATGGCGCCAACAGACCCGGCGCGCAGGTGTCCCAAGGCACCCTGGATCAATTCTGGCTGTGGAGCATGCAGGCCGGACTCATCAACGCCTACGAGAGCATCAAAGCCTTCTCCGAAACCGATTTCACGGAAGACCTCAAGAAATTCGATGTCCCAACTTTGGTCATGCACGGGGAAGACGATCAGGTCGTGCCCGTCAAGAATTCGGCGAAGAAGTCGGCGCAGCTGATCAAAGGGGCGGTGGAAATCTACTACCCCGGCCTCTCGCACGGCCTCACGGCGACGCATCCCGATCAAGTGAACGCCGACCTTCTGAAGTTTTTGAAGGAAGGGACCAAGGCCCGCGCGGCCTAACCGCATGAGCCGGCAACCACCATGACGCCGCCGGATGCCGCTGGGGCCCTGTGCGCCTTCTTCTGAGGGGAACCCGCGCGTGACTGCACCCAGACGCGAGATTGCCGGAGTGACCGTCCCGGATACTGCCCTCGTGGCGCGATCGATGGAAGAGGCGCGCGCCGTCTCCGAGCCGTATCTGTTTAATCACGCGGTTCGGTCATGGCTCTTCGCGGTTCAACTCGCCGAGCTCCAGGGCATGTCCTACGACGAGGAAGTCGTTGCCATGGCGTCCTTGCTTCATGACGTGGGCCTCACGAGGGAGGGGCAAGGCGCCCGGCGGTTCGAGGTCGAGGGAGCGGATGCGGCGCGGGCACTGGCGAAGGCCGGAGGCGTGGACGACCGGAGGGCCCAGCTGATCTGGTATTGCGTAGCGCTGAACGCCACGTTGTCGATCAGCCCGTACGCCGAGCCGGAAGTCCGAATCTGCACGGCCGGAGCCGGTGCCGACTTCGCCGGACTGCTCTACGATCACATTCCGAAGACGAGCGCCGCGCGCATTCTGACCGCGTTCCCTCGTCTTCACATGAAGCGCCGATTGACCGAGTGCCTTTGCGGCATGGCGCGGGCGAGGCCGGAGAGTACGTACGACAATTTCGTTCGGGACTTCGGCGAGCGGTTCATCGAGGGCTACAAGCCGGCGGTCTCAACGGTGGACCTGCTCGCGGACGCACCGTTTGACGAATGACGGCTTCCTCACCGGGGCCCGCTCTCGTCTCAAGGGGGCGCACCGTTGAAGGAAATTTTTATCGGAAGCAGTAAAGAAGGGCTCGAGCAGGCGATGCAGGTGGCCGCAGCCCTCTCGGACGTCACTGACGTCAAGCCCCTGCCGTGGACCGAGGTCTTCAAGCTCGGGGACATCACGTTCATGGGGATCGAACAGATTGCGAGCCGCGTCGCCGGTGCGGTGTTCCTTGCGACCCCCGACGATGAATCGATCATCCGCGAGCGGCGCGTCCTGACGCCGCGGGCCAACGTCTTATTCGAGTACGGCTATCTCACCGCGATGCTGACTCGACGACGAGTGGCGTTGTGCCTGTATTCCGGGGTCGAGGTCCCATCGGACTTCGCCGGTCTGACCTACGTGCCGATGGGGGCGCTTGAACCGACCAAGCCGCTCGATCATCAAGCGAGCGTGAAGCTCCAGTCATGGGCGAGTGAGCTTCCCACCATTCAAGACGGCCATTCGCCGACGTGCCAATGGCATGGCTACTCAGGATCATGGCAGGTCGAGACTGTGTACCGCACGTGGCGCCGGCTCGAGTTCAAAGACCCGGATTATGCCGCCATCAATGGCAGGATGATGCTGCAGATTCCACCCGATGGGAACGGTGGAACCGGTTGCTTTTTCGGCAGCATGCAGATTCAGATCGGTCAGTGCTACGCGGAATTCGAGGAGTGCGACCGGGTGTTGGCCGCCAAGGTCTTTCCCGATGGAAGCATGAAGATCCGCGGCACGGTACAAAGTCGGCAGCGCACCAGACTGGAAGGGATTCCGCCGCAGAGGGACGGATTCGAGCAAGACTACCGAGGGGCGCGGGAGATCGACCTCTCGATCTACTGTGCTCCGGACGAGCCCGGCATCCTCCGGGGGCATTTCCAAAGCGAAGTCGGGGGCAACATCTACTCGAAGGCGACCACCAAGTGGTACAAATAGTGCTCAGAGCCGTTATCGCAACCGTGCGATGTCACAGTCGCGGTGCGGAGGCGACACAGACGCCGCCGTTTCCGATTTGGGCGCCATCAGTATAAACATACTGGGAAGTTTGCGCGAAGCCGGACAAGTTTTTTTGCATCGTCCAATTGAAGTCCTCGCGATACTGGAACCCCGTCGGACCATCGATGAAAAATCCGCGCAGTGCATGCGGGTTGCCGCCGATGGTCCTCGCCGTGTAGAACTCCCCCTCGTCATCGATGTTTACGGTATCGGGCCCCGTCACCGTGATGGTAACCGTGTGACTGCCGGACTCGCGCGGGAGGCAGGCCCAGCGTACCTCGTAGGTCCCCACCCAATCATTGATCGTCCCGGTACCGCCGCACTGCGATTCGACTGTCGTATTGGGAAGCGGGGTAACCACACCTGCGGTATCCGTAAAGGTTCGGCCGGTGACCGCCGCCTGAGCACTGTTGCCTGAAAACGTCCAGGTCCCCTGCAGGGTACCGGTCGGGCCGGCAACTTCTATCACCATCTGCCCATCCAAACTATATCCGCAGGCGTTTGATACCGCACCGGCCGCCCGCGTCGCCGGCCTGATGACGAGTGGTGTCCCGGAGTCGGTCATTGAGGTGGTATTCCCGGTCAGGGGATTGAAGAACGTTCCGGTCCCGGACATTTGGTGGCTGGAGCTGGTCATCGTGAAATTCAAGCTCGAATGGTACATATGCCCAAGTACTGGAATGTTCACATCTGTCGTCGTTTGCCCCGTGAATCCCGGCCAATCGACAGCGAAGTTGTCGGGATCGCCGTTGAAGGTCACGCGCCCCGACAGCGTTGTCTCGTTAAAGCCATCTTCGTTGCCGTCATAGGGACCTGTGAAGGTGAAGGTATTCGGAGGAACGCCGGGGGTCGAATCGGGAGTAAGGACGATGCCCTGTGCAAGAGCCGTCCCAGGATTGAGGATGAACACCAAGTTGCCCTCCAATCGGCGACGCGAGGCATGGCCGAGTTCATGTCCGAAATGAGCTTCGCGTCTATGGCTGCGGCGGCAGCGGGAATCGAGGCGGGATTCGTAGCGGGACTAGTAGAAGTCGCGGCAGGAGTTTGCTGATCTCCGCCTGTGCATCCAAGCGTCAATAGAATGAGCGCGGATCCTGTAAAGTGTCGCATAGGGGAGCCCCCCTTTCATGCGGCCTGGGTACTCCCCTTTCATAGATTGCGTCTATAACCCTAAAGTATCACACGTATGTATCTGTGCTTGCTCTGACGATCGCTTTACGCCTTAGCGCATCGCCCCTAAGGTCTTGGTTATGATCATAAATTGGCATGGGTTGGGATGGCGGTGCCGGGATTTGGCCGGCAGAGATTTGAGTGTAATTTATCCTCGTCGAGCACGCCGGGATTCCCTCACGCCGCCTTCGTGCCTTGTGTGCACATATAGTC
>JBDZVU010000160.1:0-3279 GCA_040255845.1 Nitrospiraceae bacterium
CGATGCATTCCTTCAGCCGCATCAATTCAAACGGATCCCCTTCTTCAATGGCGACGCCAAATGCGCGCTCTCTCACCCACTGGACCCGGGCCGAGCTGATACGGACAGGCGGCTCATGCTCAATGCAGTCGATATGCATCGAGATCTGAGTGCCCACCTCACCAGGGCTCACCCCCTTGATCTTCCAGCCGCGCGCGGAGATGTTTTCGACCGTTCCGTGGCCGAGGAACGGTCCGCCGCGGTAGCTGACGGGAAAACAAACGGAAAAGCGATGGTGGGTTCTCATGAGGAAGCGACCGGTCGGGGCTTCACCTACGGGCGTCTTCATGGCATTAACCCTCCATTCCATGACTAACAATACCGGTATTTCCACCGGTCTATAAGACCCGAAAGGGTTACTCCTGAGGAGGGACGGTGTGGCGAATGAGCGGGCCGGCCCCAATTACGCCGCAGCTTGGAACTCACTTCACCTCAAGGACCCATTTGCGGTGATCCGAACGATCCGGCCGTGGGGGACTCCGTTATAGGTTGTGAATGAGCCGCCGATGATCGCATCGCCATCGGCCAGCGGCAGGATGCGGGCGATCGCCAGCCCGGACACGTCGCCGATTGTGAACGCGGCCGGCATCCCGTCTACCCGGAACCGCCGAAGATTGTCGGCTGCCATCAACGTGTCGCCGGTTCCGTCGATTGTCGCGGCGATCACCGCCACCGTGGGTGTCTGCGTGACGTTCGGGTGGAGCTTCGGGAGAGGCTGGTCGCGGTCGAGGCTGCCGTCCGGATTGATCCGCGCGAGGTTGTGGAAGGCCGTGGGGTCGAAGAGAGGATTGACATTGGCCGCCCCACCGATCACGAAGGATTCGCCGGCGAACAAGTCGCCGGTGTCGTCCGGGACGAGGGCGACGTCGCGAAGGAGCGCATTGAACTGGAACGACAAAAAGCTGACGGCCTGAAAGCTCGTATCCAGCGAGCCATCCGAGTTCAACCTGTGCAGCAGGCTGGCGCCGACGTGGTTGACTTCCAGCCGGTCATAGTTCGTCACGTACAGTCGGCCGTCACTGAGCGGGACGAGCTTGCCACAAGAGCGGGCGGCCGAATTGAACGTGCCATCGATGTCTCCGCTCGGCGTGAGTCGCACGAGGCCCCGTATTGGTCGGTCATTCACCGTATCAAAGGGGCCGCAGGCGTAGACTCCACCGGCGCCGAAGGGCTCGAGATGGAATAGGTCGGCGAAAATCAAGCCTCGCGAGAGGTTGTCCAACAGCCGGAATTCGACCGGGCGGAAGGCCGAGTCCAGGGTTCCATCCGCGTTCAGCCGCCAGAGTATGGAGACCTCGCCCTGTCGTTGCGTGACGTAGATGTCGCCGTCAGGCCGGACCGCGGTCTCAATCGGTGCGTCGGCCAACACGATCCCAAGCACCCACGGTGCGAGGAGCCCGTCCGGCCGCATCTTGATGATCGGAGGCACGGGACGGTTGCCGTACATCGTAAACTGCCCGGCGACGATGACGTCGCCATCCGGGTGCAACGCCAGGTCTGTGACTGCACCGTCAAGGTCGGCCGGTTGACGTGCCGGAATGGTTCCGCGCGGACCCTCGGACCCGTCTGTCCCTGGACCGGTATCCGGCACTGCAGACGGAGCGCCATCTCCCCCGCCGCAAGCGGGAAGACTGACCAACGCCGTCATCAGGAGCACACAGATCACCCGGGGCGAGAAGCGAATCAGAGTGCCGCGCATAGGGGGCTCCGGTCGTTCCGCAAGGGTCTTACCGGATTCTTCCACCGCCCCCAGCAGGTTCCACACTAGGGCGAGGACTGAGGGACCCCGGTGGATGGATCGGTGAATGCACCAATGCCGTCCGGCTCTGATTCCCGGCAGTGATCTTCGGGGCTGTTCAGCGACTATCTGAAATCAGGCCGCGGTCCTGGAAAGGTGGCGCAAGTGAGGAGTCACTTGGATACTAGGACGGCTCGTGATAGCTGCGGCTGGGCCACTTGGTGTCTGCTTTGCGGTAGGGGCGGGAGGGCGGTTGCCGGGTAACCAGGCGCTTGAAGAGAGCGACCACCGTCGCCAATGCAAACGCTCGAAGAAGGAAATTCAGCATGCACGCTCTCCTTCACCGGCGGCCGGCCCCGCTACGGTTACTCGCCGTACGCGACCACGCAGGCCTGGCCTACGCCATTGAAGGTCTGCTCTCGATATTCGATGTTCCGGAGTTTGGTGATGCCGCCCTGGCGCATGGCCTGAGCTCCGGTCAAATCCGGCGCGCGGCCGATGCCCACCAGCGTGCGGCAGTCCTGCCCCTGTTTGGCATCGGTGGCGGCGATATTCGTATATCCCATCGGCGCCTTCATCGACACGCAACCCGATAGAATTGATGCCCCAATGGCAATCAACAGCACTCCTCGATTCATGCCAAGGACTCCGTGCAACATGATGAAGATGGTCTGGTTAGGTGATGCTGCGCTTGGAGAGCACCCCAAGTCAAGCCGGGTTGGGCAGGGTGAGGAAGCCAGGGCAGGGGTGACGACAAAAATTCAGCTGGGAGCCAGCGGTGGCGGCCCCCAGCCCGCTCCATCAGGCGGCGTCTCGAACCGCTTCGAAGTCTTCCTCCGAAGGGATGATCTGGCCGGATGGCGTTCGCTCCAGCCGTGACATGATTTGCTCTTCGGTGGCGCCGGGCCCTGCTGCCGTGCGGGCGCGCGCCAATGCGCGTGCCTGAGCAAGGCGGTACACTTGCGCCCGCCGTGCCGTCTCAAGGTCCATGGCGTCTTCTGGTGCGTTCGTGTCGTGGGTGTTCTGGGTGCTCATCGGTGTACTCCTTTCGCGTCAGCCCCGCACGAATTCACCATAACAGTGCCCGCCGTCCGGTTCAAGAAGCGCTTCCCAATACCGCTGGGCATCCGAGTCCCGGCCGCGCTGCGCCCTTGCGGCGCAGCGCTGACCCAGCCGTCGCTCGTCATGCCGCCATCGGCATGCTGGCCATCTGCCGGCACGAGTCCGCGCAGCGCCGGCAGATCTCCGCGCACTTGATCATCATCGAATCGCCGTTCGCGATTTTCTCGCAGTCCTCCGCGCACTGCTCGCAGATTTCCGCGCACAGGCCGCAGGTGCGCGAATGCAGTGGCGATCCGCGCAGCATGAAGTCCGCGCTGGTTTGACATATTTCAGCGCAAGCCAAGAGCAGTCCGATATGGCGCGGCTCCGCGTGCTTGCCTGCCATCTCCAGGCAATGCTGCACGGTCTCCGTACAGATGGCATGACATTCCTGACAGTGC
>JBDZVU010000091.1:0-12996 GCA_040255845.1 Nitrospiraceae bacterium
TTGCCGGCCATCCGGTCATCGGGACGTATTTCATCTTGGCGGGGCTCGGGATCATCCGCGTCAAAGAAGCGATGACGCGTGTGCTGCAGGGATGCAACATCGGCCTGTTTCCGGGGGAGTTGCACGCCGTGGCGGGCCACGTCGAGCGTGTCGTGATGACGCAGCCCAAGCCGGAATTTCTTGGTCCGGTCGAAGAAACGGAGGACCTGTACAAAATCGCCAGCGCGCTCGGCCTGGCGAAGCACGTCATCGCGGACACCAAGTGGCCGATCGAGGTCGTGTCGACCGGTCTCCCGGTGCTGATCGTGCCGGTCAGGACTTTGACGGCGGTGCGCTCGATCAGGCCGGACGCCACGGCGATCACCGATCTTTGCCGGCGCTTCGGCGCCAACGGCATCATGGTCTTTACGACGGTCACGGTCGAGCCGTCTGCTACGGTCCATACCAGAATGTTCGCTCCCTCGATCGGCATTCTGGAGGACCCGGCCACCGGCAGCGCCAGCGGGGCACTGGGCGCGTATCTGGTGCAGAACGGCGTGGTGGACGTATTGCCCATCACGGAGATCATCGCCGAACAGGGGTTTGAGATCGACCGGCCGTCCTCCATCTTCATCCAGGTGGAATCGGACGACGACATCATTCAGTCGGTCAAGGTTGGGGGGCAGTGCGTAAAAGTCATCGAAGGTACACTGAATTTCTGACGGATGATGAAAACGCCATCTAACGGCGTTCTCGGTCACGTGTCTCCCTGCGACATACCCTCGGAGGGTATGCCTCAGTCGCCATGTTCCCTGCGGCCTTGTTACATGGCGTTTTGATCATCCTCTCAAACGAAGAATCATCGTCAGAGCGTAGGACTTGACCAGAGGGAAGGACAAGAGAGGCAACGCATGAAGGCAGTGCTGTTTCGTCAACATGGTGGGCCGGACAAGCTGTCGTATGAAGACGTGCCGATGCCCGTGATCGGGCCGGACGAGGTCTTGATTCGCGTCAAGGCCTGCGCGCTCAACCATCTCGACATCTGGATCCGCCAGGGAAATCCGGCGTACCCCATGCCGCTGCCGCATATCTCCGGCGCCGACGTGGCCGGCATCGTGGAGCAGGTGGGCGCCAACGTCGAGCAGATCACGGCCGGGCAGCGGGTCTTCGTGTCGCCCGGTATCAGTTGCTGGCGCTGCGATGCCTGTCTTGCGGGGCGGGACAATTTCTGCCGTTCCTACGGCCTGCTTGGGGCGATGGTCCCGGGGGGGTATGCCGAGTACGTCAAAGTGCCTTTTCGCAACGTGCTGCCGATCCCGGCGGATCTGTCGTTCGAGCAGGCCGCTGCCTTCCCCCTCACATCGGTGACGGCCTGGCACATGCTGTTCGCCCTCGCCGAGATCAAGTTGGGAGAAACGGTTCTGATCATGGGGGCCGGGAGCGGCGTCGGCCACATGGCGGTGCAACTGGCCCACCTGGCCGGGGCCCGCGTGATCACGACGGTGGGGACCGACGACAAGATCCCCAAGGCGGTCTTGCTCGGCGCCCATGCCGTGATCAACCATTCGAAGGAGAACGTCGCGGAACGGGTGAAACTGCTCACCGAAGGACGGGGAGTCGACGTCGTGATCGAGCACATCGGCCCCGCGGTCTGGGACAGCTCGTTGGCGTCGTTGGCCAAGGGAGGGCGGCTCATTACCTGCGGCGCCACGACGGGGCCCGAAGTCAAGCTCGACCTCCGCTATGTGTATTCACGGCAATACACCATCAAAGGCTCGTACATGGGAACACGCGCCGAGCTCGTGAAGGCCGCGGAGTTGGTCGGGCAGCACAAGCTGAAGCCGGTGATCGACAAGACGTTCCCGCTCCGCGAGGCGCGGGCGGCTCAAGAGCATCTCCTTAGTAGAAACTTTTTTGGTAAGATCATACTGACGATTGATTGAGGTGCTCTGGCGAAAGGGGGATGCGATGGGGACGGTTGGAACGATCATGACGAAGCAGGTCAAGACGGTGGGGCCCGGTACCTCCATCCGGAGCGCGGCGCGTAAGATGAAAGAGGAGCGGATCGGCGCGCTCCTGATCAAGAAGGGCAATTCGTTTCCCGGCATTGTCACGGATACCGACCTGGTCCGGCGGGCCTTGGCCTCGACCAAGGACTTGTCGAAGCTCACCGTGGAAGATGTGATGACGAGTCCCGTGTGCACGATCGAAAGCAACCGAACGGTGAGCGACGCGCAGGAGATGATGGGTGATCTCGGCGTGCGCCATCTCGGCGTGACGAAGGGCGGCCAAATCGTCGGCGTCGTGTCCGCGCGCGACCTGCTCGTGTTTTATCAACGCTACAGCGAGCCGAAGATCGCGCAGGACTAACTGACGTTGAAAGAGGCTTTCCGCAGCGTTCTCGGCTCATCCAAATCCTCGACGTACTGCAGAGGGTACGCCTCCGGTTTGTCTTCGCCTGCGGCCTTGCGGGAAGGCCATTTGAACGTCACCTGAGGGAGAGTTGAACCAAACAGGACAGACGATAGGCCAGCTCGCTACTTCGTCAGTTCCTTTACCAGATGGCCCAATTCGGGAAGGATCAGTTTCTCCATCGCGAGGCGGACGGCATTTTCCGAGCCCGGCGTGGAGAAGAGGACGCGGCCGTTGATGATGCCGGCGGTAGCCCGGCTCATGATGGCTGGTGAGCCGATGTCCTGGTAGGTCAGAAAGCGAAACACCTCGCCGAAGCCGTCCAGTCGTTTTTCCAGCAACGCATCGACCGCTTCGAACGTCGAGTCCCGCCGGGAAATGCCTGTGCCGCCGTTGATGATGATGGCCTGCACCGCCGGGTTGGCCGTACCTTCGGCGATCCGATCCTTGATCAGCGCGGGCTCGTCCTTCACCACATGATACACGGCCACGGTGTGCCCCTGCTCCTTCAGCAGCCGTTGAATCAGCTGCCCGCTCGTGTCCGTTTCCGGGGTCCGGGTATCGCTGCAGGTGATGACCATACAGCCAATCGACTGTGGCGCATGACGTTTGTGCTCGTGAGCCGGAGAAGCCATGAGTGAAGGTCAAGGCAGAGGGTTCGGCTGAAGCGGGGTGACAGGAGGGTGCGGCCCCGGTCTGAGCCTTAGCCTGGTTGTTCCTATTTCCACACCATGTCGGGATTCAGCTTGGCGGCCGGCGTGCCTTTGCCGATGTGCTCGTCCAGGATCGTGGCGACGTCGGCCTCCGTGACTTTGGCGTACCACGTGTTGTCCGGATACACGACCACCGTCGGGCCCTGCTCGCAGGGACCCAGGCATCCCGTGGCGCTCACCAGCACCTCGCCGGGCTGGGTGCCGCGCTGCATCAATCCCATGTTGAACGCCATGAGCAGCTGCGCCGCACCGGCCGATCCGCAGGAGGGCTTGGGATGGCCCGGAGGACGCGAGTTGGTGCACACGAGGATGTGATATTTAGGTTTCGGCATGCGGACTCCTTCGTTGGCGCGATCAGCTGTCAGGATTCAGCCGTCAGCGCTGAGGTTAAGAACGTTGTACGCTGGGTGCTGACCCCTGACGGCCGTTCATGTCGGCTGAGACATCTGCAATTGATCGATGGCTTCCTGAGGCAAGTTCCACTGCTTGTACCCCTTGAGCGTCCATTCCAAGTAGTGGTCTTTGGGCTTGAACTTCCCGATCGGCGCCGCCGCGTGCGTCGTGACCAATTCCTTTTCGCCGCCCTCCGTGATGACCGTCACCTGCACGTGCCGGTACGCGCCTTGCGGGACGTCTTGCTCGAATTCGTCCAACAGTTTCACGTCTTCGTCGGTCAATTCGAACACGCCGCCCCACACCCGTTCACCGGGGGAGGGAACGACGCTGGCCAAGCCGCACCGCCACTGTGACGACCAGCGGCAGAACTTAATGGTGTGATCGGGCAGGGTGGCGAGGTACAAGAATTTGTGCTCCGGCGCACGGCGCTTGAGCTGAGTCGGATTCAGATTGTCGGCATACAAGAAAAACTTCATGTCGGATTGCTCTCGCTAAGGCTTATGTGACACGTCAAACCCGGGTACTTGTAACATACCAAGTTTTCACCAGACAAGCGCTTCTCTGACTGCCCGTAGGCGCAGCACGCTCCATTGACAACGCCCCGACGGCTTCCTAAGATGCCGGTAGGTTTGCGGCCCATCCTGCCGTCGCTGCATACTCCAATCCACCCATGGATCACAGTCCGTCATCCGCTCCGACCGCGTCCCGCTCTTTCGTGGCGGTGATCCACTACCTCGTCGTCGGCTTGTTGGTCGTGGGGGCCCTGTACTACTTCTACACGAAGCCCCCGACCCTCAATCCGGTGGTGGATAAGCGGGCGGCCGAGGCCCTGGCGCTCGTGCAAACCCATCGCGCCATCGGGCATCCCACCATTTTGCAGGCGATGAACGAGCATGTCCGTTCGATGAAAGAGCGCGGGCAGGGCGTGCGGCTCGGGGAGTGGCGTGTGAAGCAGCTCGACGGTGATCAGTATGAAGTCCGCGTGCAACTCCGGGATCAAAGCGTCAGCGGGCAGTGGTTCGAACGGGAGTTCATTTGGCACGCGCACCTGGGCCTGAAGAAAGTCAATGCCGCCTCCCTTCCGGCCGATGGTGTGACGCCCAAGGAGCCCGAGACCGAGCCCCAGCCCGCCGTGCCACTGCCGCCCATTCCGGGCGGGCCGGCGTAACTTGCACATGAGCATGGCCGAGAAAATCATTCTGGTTTGCGGCGCAGCCGGCGGTCTTGGACGTGCGGTGACGCCGATCCTCTCCCGATCGGGAGCCACGCTCGTGCTGCTCGATCGGGAAATTCCGCGTGACGCAGAGCCTGGGCCGCAATGGATGCAGGTGGATGTCGCGCAGGAGGGATCGGTCCGGCAGGTGATCGAACGGGTGCTTGCGAACACGGGGCGAATCGACGGCCTCGTCAATCTCGTCGGCGGCTTTGCGCCGGCCCGTCTGGTCGACACCACGGTGGATCAATGGCAGCGCATGCTCACCGTCAATTTGACTGCCGCCTATCTGCTGTCCCGTGCGGTCATCCCGGCGATGGCGGCGCGGCAGTCCGGCCGCATCATTCACATTGCGGCCAAGGCTGCTCTCGAGCCGTTCCCCGGCGCGGCCGCGTACATCGCTTCAAAGGCTGCGCTCGTCGCCCTGGTCCGGGCCACGGCGCTGGAAACAAAGGACAGCGGTGTCACCGTCAACGCGATCCTGCCGTCCACCATCGACACCCCGGCGAACCGGGCGAGCATGCCGGATGCCGACCCGTCGCAGTGGGTGCGACCAAGCAGCATCGCGCAGGCCCTGCTGTTCTTGCTCTCCGACGAGGCACAGCAAATTACGGGAGCCGCGCTTCCGGTCGGATAACGCCGATTGTACGCTTCTTCCATCCAGCGTAGGGGTTCTCGGCGTCAGCTTCTCGGCGAGGGGGGGCGAGTGCAGGCTGGCTCAAGCTCCGGTGGCAACGCCACCTGGATCTCCGTGCCGACGACGCGAACGGCGCAGCAGGGCGCTTCGAAGTTGGGATTCCCGACGCGTTGACCGGTGGCAATGTTGAAGCGCCATCCGTGCCAGGGGCATTCCACCACCCCCCCTTCCCGGATCTTGCCCTCGCCCAGCGGCCCGCCGGCATGCGGACACGCATTGTCGATGGCATAGAACGTCCCTTCGATGTTGAACAGGGCGATCCAGACGCCTTTCACTTCCACGGTGCGCCCCGTCCCCGGAGGCACGTCGGCAATCTGTGCTACGGTCGTAAACTCGCTCGTCGGGCGGCTCTGCTCCATATCCTCCTCGTATGGTCACAGTTGGGGCTTGCTTGATTTCAAGGCACTTCTATGGCATAGAAAGGTGCGAAACGAGCCCTTACCAGCGGGGCGTCCACGATAGGCCAGCCGGGGTAGGGGAATGAGGTTGTTGCATGGAAATGACTCTCCTGCTCAACTCGACGTACGAACCTCTCCGGGTGGTTCACTGGCAAAAGGCCATCGCGCTTCTGTGGCAGGGTAAAGTCGAAGTCCTGGAAGTCTACGACCGCGAAATCCACGGCATCTCCCTCTCCATCAAGCTGCCGGCCGTCATGCGGCTCCTGAAACTGGTCAAGTTGAAGGACAGCCATCGCGCCGTGAAGTTCTCCCGCATCAACATCTTCACCCGCGACGGCTACACCTGCCAATACTGCAATCATCGGTTCCGCACCGAGGAACTGACGTTCGACCACGTCGTGCCGATCGCCAAGGGCGGCAAGAAGACCTGGGAAAACATTGTGACGGCCTGCTGGCGCTGCAACAACCGCAAGAGTGGTCGCACGCCCGAGGAAGCGGGCATGAAGCTCAAGAAGCGCCCGGTGAAGCCTCGCTGGAGCCCAGTCATCACGATCACGATCGGCATCCGCAATACGCCGGAAAGCTGGCGGGACTACCTGTATTGGAATATGGAGTTGGAAGCCGATCCCGCCGAGACCTAACGGCTGCTGAAACAAGTTTTGGGCTTCGTTCTCGCGTCGTGCAGCCCCTCAACGTACCGCAAGGGTACGCCTCGGGCCTTCTCTCCGCTGCGGCCTTGCCGAAAACTTGTTTGAGCAGCCTCGCCACTGTCGAACAAATACCACTTCCTGAATAGCTGGTTTGAACAGTCTGTTTTCGCTTCGTTTTGTTTCGTTCTGGGATCCCGCAAGTCCTCGCCCACCACACCATACGCCTCGGGCCTTCCCTCCGCTGCGGCCTCGCTGTCTCTTAATCCTTAATAAGCCACAAGAAGCAAGTCTTCCTGTCCAGCACCTCAGTGCACTGTATCGATCACGATGTCAACGCCGCGTCCGCCGGCTAGCGTCGGGTTCTTGGCATACTTGCCTTCCAGGTCTCCCGGCTGTGCGGGGCCGGCTTGTCCGTCGCGATCCAACCGGGCGACGACGTCGACCATGCCGCGCAATTCCGCTCCTTGGACCATCACGTCCGCATTCGTGATTTCGTACGAGACGGGAAAAGTCGGATGATCGATGCGCTTGGCGGCGATCGGCCGAGGCGGGCCTTGAGGCCGCCGGACGATGACGAACAACACATCCGTGGGTTTCACCTGGTCGGCCAGGTGGGGAGCGATGGTAACCTGTCCGGCAATCACGCCGCTGCCTTGCGCCGGGTCGCAGCTGTGGGCCAATCCCAGCCATGCCGCCAGGCCTGCCAGCGCAATGATACCGCCGGCCATTCCCACTGCACGAGGAGCCATTGCCGCCATACCGTCCTCCCTGGTGAGCCGCGCATTATAGCGGTCGGCTGCCGAAAATGGGAGACCGACGTTTACGGTGAAGAAACCGGTATTGTAAGATACGGCGGTTTCAGCTGATCGTAGGAAGGAGTGCATCTATGACCCCGAACCCGGGTTTCCCGTTAGTGCTGGACGTCAAAGGATGGTCGGTGCTCGTCATCGGCGGCGACGAGGAGGCCGCGGAGAAAACGCAACGTTTGCTCGAATCGGGCGCTCGCGTCACCGTCATCAGTCCCACGCTGCATCAGATCCTGCGCGACCTTGCCGCCTCGGCGAAGGTCATTCACCGGGGGCGGCATTTCCGCGAGACCGATCTGGAGCATGTCATCCTGGTGCTGAATACGCTGCGCGGAGACCGCGATTTTGCGAAGATGCTGCTCGCCAAGGCGAGGGAAAAAGGATTTCTCTTGTGGTCGGTGGATTATCCGGAGGCATCCAGCGTGACGATGCCGGCCGTGGTCGCGTCCGGTCACGCCCGTGTCGCGATCAGTACCAGCGGAGTCGCACCGGCTCTGTCGGGATTCATGAAGGAGGACCTCGAGCGCATACTCGACGCGGAGTTCGCGTCCTTCGTGGAGTGGCTGGGGCAGTTGCGCGAGGAGGCCAAGAAGAATGAGCCGGACGCCGAAAAGCGGCGTGCCCTCTTGCGCGAGGCCTTGGACGGCTTCCGCCTGCTCGGCAAGGTGCAGTATCCGAAGGTGTGGGCAGAAGAGCGGGCCAAGAGAAGTGCGGCATCAGGAGCCGCCAAGGCGTAATCCTGTTCGAGCACGGCAAAGGAGCGTGATAGATCATGGTACTACTCGAATTCAGCATGTCCCCGCTCGGCAAAGGGGAGAGCGTGGGAAAATATGTGGCGCGGTCGCTCGACATCATTGACAAGAGCGGTGTGCCGTATCGGCTCAATCCCATGGGAACCGTGCTGGAAGGGGAGTGGGACGAGGTCTTTGGCGTCGTGAAACGGTGTTACGAACGCATGAAAAAGGACTGCAAGCGTATTTCCTGCACCATCAAGGTCGATTACCGCCGCGGTCATTCAGGCCGGCTGGAAAGCAAAGTCGCCAGCATCGAAAAAACCCTCAAACGGCCCGTTAAGCACTAATCCGCGCTACGGCTGTCCGGCTCCAGCTAGTGCCGGATGGTCCTGTCCTCCTCACTCCGTTGTCGCCGCACAATTTCGCGCAATTTATTAAATAAGGTTGACTAAGCATTTTCTTCTGGCAATTGCATAGGCTTCCTTTCTATACTCCGCCCCCGTTGCGTCACGTCGTCATCTTGGTGCGGTGCTCGCGAAGTCATGACCAGTAGCCTCGTCGACCCCCAACCCGTTTCTCCGGCGTCTTCCGTGGTGTTGCTGCCGAAAGACCGCTCGATTCTTGAACGCACGCATATGGAATTCCGCCCCTTCGGGATGGACGAGCAGGGACGTACGATCCGTGATCTCAGCGGCATGAGTGTGCGGGCAATCGTCCTGTACTTGGAACGGATCGTGGGCGAGCAGCGCGGAGACGAAGCCGGTGCCGATGCCGTCCGAACGCTCTGCGGCTTGTTGAATCAACGCATCAAGGATCCGATCTACCACGTGACCCCTGACTTTCTCACCAATGCCTGGAACAGTTACTCGTATGAGTTCGCGGCGTATCTGTACGAGTTGTGTCAGAGCCTGTCCGGCGATCCGGAGTTTCTGTTCAAGAGTGGAATGGAAAAGGCCTCGCCCATCATGCAGGTCCTTGCCCGGCCGTTCTCGCTGGAGCAGATCTATGGCATGTTTCCATACTTCGGGAACAAGTTCGCGTCCGGGTCGATCGAATGCCGTGTGATCCGGCTCACAGCCGGTTCCGCCACCCTCGCGATGCGGTTCACAGAACGCACGTTGCGCCAGTTCGGGCCCTATCGCCGACGGTGCGCCCATATGGTCTGCCAATCCGCGCAGGGCATCCTGGCCGCCGTGCCGGCCAAGGTGCATGGGTTGCCGCTTGCGCAAATCGAAGCCCTGTCCTGCATTGCCGACGATGACGATTGGTGCCGGTGGACGGTCGTCTGGAGGCCGGCCGGCCACACTCCGTGGCGAAGGCACAGCCACGACGCGCCACTACCGGACGGAAGATGTGCCGAGCGGCCTCGAGAAGCGGAGCCGGCGCCGCTGTTCTTGGATCACAGCCGGTACGACGCCCCGTGGATGGGTGGCGTACTGCGATGGAGTGTCGCGGTCAGTGCGGGGCTGATGGTGGTCGTGCATAGGCTCGCTCCGGACCTCGGGGTGCGGGATGTCTTGATGGCAGGCCTGGTGCCCTTGCTGCTCATCGGAATGGTGAGCCATCGCTCGCTGCGGAACGCCAGCACCCGTCGCGAAGCGCTCATCCGAGAACAGATCAACTACGTCGAATCCCGGCATGAGGAGCTGCGGGAAGCCTATTTGGAACAAGAGCAGACGCGTGTCCAGCTCCGTCGGAAGGTCGCCCAGCTGACCGCCCTTCATCGCGCCGGCCTGCTGTTCAGCTCCACGCTGGACCGCGGCGCCTTGCTCGAGCACGTGCTGGAAGCGCTGACCGGCGATCTCCATTACGACCGGGCCATGGTGTCGTTCTTCGATCCGGGCTGCCGGATGTTGGAGCATGTCCGGATCACGGGCGTCTCGGCGGACGTGCAGGCCTTCGCGGCGTCCTGCCGGATTCCTGTGACGGATCCCGAGAGCCCCGAAGGCAGTGTGGTGCTCCAGGGGCGTCCGCTGCTGATCGAAGACATCCGCACCGCCGCCGGGCAGCTTCATCCGCTGAATCAGACGCTGGTGGAACTGACCCGGACCAAGACGCTGATCGTCGTTCCGCTCAAAACGAAGGACCGGATTCTTGGTGCCTTGATGGTGGACCGGGCGCAAGCGGGCAGTCTCACGGCCGACGACCTCGAGCTCATGAGCACCCTGGGCAGCCAGGTCGCGATCGCGCTCGACAATGCCCTGGCGTACGAGCAGATCGAAGAGTGGAATGTGGGCCTGGAGCTGAAAGTCCGGCAGCGCACGGCCGAGCTGGAGAAAGCCGATCGGCTGCGAGCGCAGTTTCTCTCGCATGTCTCGCACGAACTCAAGACGCCCCTGACTTCGATCAAAGGGTTTCTGCAAAACCTGCTGGACGGCCTCACGGGGCCGTTGAACGACAAGCAGGAGCGGTATGTGTGCCGGATGTTGGACAATGCCGATCGGTTGATCCGCATGATCAGCGACCTCCTGGATCGCACCAGCATTGAAGCGGGACGGATTGAGTTGAATCCGGTCGAGGTCGACCTCCAGGCGTGCCTGGTCGAGGCGGTGGAGCAGCTTCGTCCGCTGGCCCACGCCAAGCGGCAGACAGTCGAGCTGTGTCCGGAGACGACGGCCCTGCGCCTCTGGGCGGATCGCGACCGACTGATTCAGATCATCGTCAACCTAATCCAGAACGCCGTGAAATATACGCCGGAGTGCGGGCTGATCAGCGTCCACGCTGAAGAGGCCGAGGGAGGCCGTATGGGTCGCATCGTGATCCGAGACACCGGGCCGGGCGTTCCGGATGACTGCCTCGACAAAGTGTTCGATCCTTTTTTTCGTGTTCAGCAAGGGCAACGCACCGGACCGAAAGGACTCGGGCTTGGGCTTTCGATTGTGAAGACGCTGGTCAAGCTGCAGGGCGGACGGGTGGGGGTCTGCACGCGGCCGGAAGGGGGTGCGGAGTTCTCGTTTACCCTTCCTGCCCTGGCATGCACTCGGCTGCCGCAGCCTTCCCGGACCGGTGCCGGCCGGATCCTGGTGGCTGACGATGACCCGGACATTCGCCAGCTCCTCCAAGATCGGCTGCTGGGAGAAGGATTTCAGGTGTGTCCGGCTGCAGACGACCGACAGGCGTTGGAGGCCTTGTCGGAAGGGGAGTGGCGCGGTGCCATTCTCGACATCGGCCTGGGTGCTGCGGACGGCCTGGACTTGCTCCGCCGGCTCCGCGAGCACTGTCCCACGCTGCCCATCATCATGATCACCGCGTCCGGGTCCCAAGACGCAGCGGTGCGTGCCATCGGAATGGGAGCACAGGCATATCTCCTCAAGCCGTTCGACGCCGATGAACTGCAGCGGGTCGTCCGCACGTTCTTCACAGTGGTTCCATCGTGAATGGTACTCACGCCGCCGGCAGCCGGACCGAGAGCAGGCGGGCAGCTTGGGCCTGCGTGGCCTTGCTCCTGCTGGCAGCGGCTCCGACGCTCGCGCAGGTGCCCCGTATTCAAGGACAGGGAACCGCGGCGTCCGGGATGGGGAATGCCTTTTCCGCACAGGCCGACGATCCCTCAGCCGTGCATTACAATCCCGCCGGCATGACCCAGCTCTCCGGCGTTCAGCTCATGTTCGGCGGTCTGCTTTCGGGCGGGACTACCAGTTTTGTCGGTCCAACGGGAGTGACCGCGACAGGTGATCGAAACGGAAGCGTGGCGTGGCCGCCGCCGGTTCATGCGTATCTCGTGGCTTCGCTGAAGGACTTGGGGTTGCCGCGGCTGGAACATGTGACGGCCGGGATCGGTTTGACGGTGCCCTTCGGGTCTATGACGCGTTGGCCGGAGAACAGCCCCTTCCGGTTTGTGACGACCTTCAATACGTTGCCGCTGCTCGACGTGAAGCCGACGGTCGCGTACCGCCTGACCCGGGATGTGTCCATCGGAGCGGGCGCTGACATCTATACGTTCAGCGGCCTCGTCGGAGAGGGGCATGTGGAGCAACAGTCCATCTCTCCGGGCGGGCTCGCTCCGCCGGGGCAGAAACTGGAGCTGTCCGGAAAGGACACCGCGGCGGGGTTCAACGTCAGCGTTCTCTATACCGTCCTGCGGAATGCCAGCGGACAGCCGGTCGCCAACGTAGGGTTCGTCTATCGCAGCGAGGCGACCTTGGAATTGACCGGCGCACTTTCAGCCAATGGCCGCAAGCTCGCGGACGCGACATCGACGTTGGTGCTGCCGCGTATCATGACGGGCGCGCTGGCGGTCTGGCCGGTCCGCTCATCCGCCCATGAGTGGAAGCTGGAAGTGGACGTCGATTACGTCGGGTGGAGATCAGTGCAAAACCTGGATGTCCGATTGGGCAACGGGACCGTGATTCCGCAACCGCAGAACTGGCACAGTACCTACGCCGTCATGGCGGGGACCGAGGTGCGGTGGCTCGCGCTTGAGTCGCTTCCGGGATGGGAAGTCGCCGCACGAACGGGCTACACGCATCAGCCGAGTCAGATGCCGGATCTTGGCTTCAGCCCCGGAGTGCCCTCGGCCAATGCTCATATCGTGGCGGTAGGTTTCGGAATGCTCTGCAAGGAGACGGCCCGGTTCTTGGGCCTCGTGTCTTGCGGGACGGTCAGCAAGGCGATCGGCGTGGATCTCTCCTACCAAGCCTCGCTGTACGAGGACAGAACGGTGGCCGGCAATACGGGCGTTCGCGCGGGCGTGAATGGTCTCTACAAGACCACCCTGCATACCGGCGGCCTGTCCATCCGCATGAATTTCTAGGAGCGGTTCAAAACACCGACAACTTGAAGTACTTTTTGGGGTTTTGCTTCACGTCGGCGACCAGTTCTTCGACGTCCGTCAGGAGCTTGTCGGCGCGGACATATAAATCGTCGTTCGCCACCAGTTTTCCCACGGTGCCTTCGCCGCGTTCCAGCTTTTGGAGGAGCGTTTCACCGCGGACCGTGAGGCGTTCGAGTCTCGCGTAGAGAGCCGGGTCGGCCAGCTTGGTCAGCGTCCCGTTCGGA
>JBDZVU010000161.1:0-3310 GCA_040255845.1 Nitrospiraceae bacterium
ACAGCTATCTGCCTAGAACTTACAGCTGCCAGAAACACACGAGATGCTGCTTGCGTCCGCTGTACCTTCCAACTATCGAATGGCATGCCGTTCAACTACAACGACCCACACACCACCGACGGTGATCGCGCCCGCCGGCAACCCTCCCTGGTCACCGTGACATAGCCGTTGGCGCTCCAGCCATTGTAAGATTTGGGCACTTCGCTCGACTTACAGGCATGGAAACGAACGTTCCCAGCCAAGAGACGAATCCGGAACCAGTACACGGCGGCGAGCGTTCCCTTTTTAATCCTCCGGTTACGGATCGCCCCGCCGTTGACGCCGTGTCCGAGCCGGGCAGGTGGCGATACCGGCACGCGCTTCCGGTTCGAGTGGCCCATTGGATCAATGCCCTCTCTCTCGTCATCCTCGTGATGAGCGGGTTGCAGATCTTCAACGCGCACCCGGCGTTGTACTGGGGCAACCGATCGGATCGCCAGGAGGCGGTGCTCTCGATCCGTCCGGTCCGGACGGAGATCGGGGAGATCAAAGGGATCACCACCGTGTGGGGCCATTCCTTCGACACGACCGGAGTCTTTGGCTATTCCGATCGGACGGTACGGGCCTTCCCGGCGTGGGCCACGGTGCCGGGGCCTCGCTGGCTGGCGATGGGGCGGCAGTGGCATCTGTTCTTCGCCTGGATCTTCGTGCTCACCGGCTTGCTGTATGTCAGCTACGCGGTGGCGAGCCGCCATCTGTTCGTCGACCTGCTTCCGTCACGGACGGACCTGCGGGGGATCGGTCGATCGATCATAGATCACCTCCTCTTCCGGCAGGCGAAGGCAGAGGCCGGCGGCCGGTACAACGTTCTGCAGAAGCTGTCCTACCTTGGGGTGCTGTTCGTGCTGGCTCCGGTGATGATCGTGACGGGTCTCAGCATGTCGCCGATGCTCGACGCCGCGTTCCCGTGGCTGCTCCAGCTGTTCGGCGGCCGCCAGAGCGCGCGGACCATCCATTTCATGGCGTGCTTTGCGTTCGTGGGCTTTTTGATCATCCATGTGATCCAGGTCATGGCCACCGGCTTGTTCACTAATCTGCGGTCCATGATCACGGGATGGGTCGCCGTGAGAGGAGCGGTCGATGGCCGGTAGAGCGTTCGATCGACGCCAGGTGTTGAAAGCGCTGGCCGGGTCCGCAGGACTCGTCGCCCTGGGAGGATGCGACAACCTCTCACGGAGCGACTGGGTCCGCGATGCGCTGCGCCATACGGAAGCGCTGACGGAACGAGTCCAACGGGCGCTGACGCCGAGGAATGCCCTGGCGCAAGAATATGCAGAGAGCGAGATCTCCGCCGTCTTTCCGGCCAACGGCAACACGGATCCCGGCACCCACGAATATGCCCGGATGGCGCAACAAGACTTCGCCGAGTGGCGCCTCGAGATCGGCGGGCTCGTCGCCCAGCCGGCCAGCCTCTCGCTGGCGTCCCTTCGAGAACGGCCGTCCCGCACCCAGATCACGCGCCATGATTGCGTGGAAGGGTGGAGCGCCATCGGAAAATGGACGGGTGTCCCGCTCGGCGACCTGATGCATGACGCCCAGCCGCTGCCGGCCGCGAAGTACGCGGTGTTCTATTGCGCCGATATCGACGATCGAGGAGTCGCCTATTATGAAAGCATGGCGCTCGAAGATCTCTATCATCCGCAAACGATCCTGGCGTACGAATTGAACGGCCGGCCGCTCGATGTGCCGCACGGCGCCCCGCTTCGGCTCCGCTTTGAGCGACAATTAGGGTATAAGCATGCGAAGTATGTCAGGGCCATTGAACTGGTCAGCTCGCTGGAGGGAATCGGCGGGGGGAACGGCGGATATTGGGAAGATCAGGGCTATGAATGGTACGCCGGCATTTAGTGACGAGAGCAGGACGCGCCCGCCTCGCGATCTCTATTCGCTCGCGCCATGTCCCTGACGGCCCTCCATTCATGGGGCGGCCTCCTGTTCGGCTGCCTGCTGTTTGCGGTCTTTCTGACCGGAACGCTCACCGTCTTTGACACCGAAATTACCGTGTGGATGCAGCAGCCGGCCTACGTCCGGCTCTCGTTGGATGCGCGCGATCGAGGCCCTACCTCGCTCCTCGCAACGGAGGTGGTCTACCCGGCCGGCGAGCGCGACGAGGCCCCGGCCGGCCGCCCTCCGCTCACGCTGGTCAAATTGCAAGAGAAGCGGACCTTCTCCGGGCAAACGCTCGATCCGGAGAGCGGTGTCATGGTCACGTACCGCAACACGCAGGGCGGCGACTTCTTCTATCACTTCCACCAAGGCTTGCTGTTGGGCCCGCCGGGAGCCTGGATCGTCGGCACGGGGGCGCTGGCGATGCTGGGCTCGTTGGTCACGGGCCTGGGCATCAACCGCCGCGGGCTGAAGGAGGTCCTGATGGTCTGGTCGAGGCCGGCCAACCAACGCGCCTGGCTGGACGCGCACAACCTCACCGGAATTCTGGTGCTGCCGTTTCATCTGCTCATCACCGTCACCGGGCTCGTCCTCTTGTGGTCCATCGCGGTGCCGTGGGATCTCCATCTGTTGGCGCCGGGAGGGGCGGCCCTCTCGCTGCTCTCCGACCTGCATGTTGCCCGATTGGGAGGCGAAACCCTGCGCTGGCTCTATTTCGTGATGGGCCTGGCGGCGAGCGTCATGATTGCCACCGGCCTGATCCTCTGGACCAACAAGCGCCGGAGGCACCAGGCCGAGCGGATCGAAGCCGCAGGCTATCGGGCGGTCGACGTCATCACGGTGTCGACCGTGGCGGGATTGCCGGTGGCCGTCGCGGCGTACTTGTGGGCCAATCGGCTGCTGCCGCTGGCCCTCGTCGATCGGCCGCTCTGGGAAACAGGCTGCTTCTTTCTTGTCTGGTGCGGCTGTGTGGTCCACGCGCTGCTGCGCAGGCAGTCCATTTCGGCTTGGAAAGAGCAGCTGTCTGCAGGCGCCGTTCTCCTAGGGCTCCTTCCCTTGCTGAACGGGCTGACGACCGAGAGTCATCTGTTGAAAACCATTCCGACCGGGCAGTGGGAAATGGCGGGATTTGATCTCACCGCCTCGGTGGTGGGATTGTCACTGTGGGCGGCAGCCAGGCGCGTCGGAGCATCCCTGAGCGCCATCCGCACGATCTCGGAGAAAGGATAACACCATGAGAACCATGCCGAAGCTTTCGTCCCGATGTCTCCACGCGGCAGGAGCGGCAATCGCCGTCCTGCTGATCGGGGGATGTGCCGGTCACGCGACGACCGATCGGGATCGCGAGGGTCTCAAGGGGCCGGTGCGCCAAGTGGAAACGAAA
>JBDZVU010000162.1:0-3263 GCA_040255845.1 Nitrospiraceae bacterium
TCACGATATCCATGGAAGACGGCGAACGCGTGCCGGAGCTCTTTGACCGCTCGGTTGACGATCTTGATGTCGAGCAAGTCGAGGCGGGTATCGTTCAGCTTGAGAAAGCCGGTCAGGAGTTCTTTCATCAGCGCGGCATGCAGATCGTCCTCGGGACTGTCCAACAACGCACCGATCTGCTGCAGGGTCTCTTCTTTCGAAAGCGGCAGCCGTGGTTTCATGGGCGTCTTCATCACCGTGATCTCTCGTCCGGCCAGCGGACGGATGAGGAGAAAATATTACCAACCAGCGGACGGATGGTCAAAGAAGATTGCGCGCGAGCGCGCTTAGGACAGATCGGCGCACTTGGGGGAATTCTGAAGGACCCAGGCTTTGATGCGGGATTCGTCGGAAGGGGACAGGCTGGTAAATTGCACGTCGAACGCGGGAACCGACGGCGACGGCCCCTCAGGCTGGGCCTCCTCGGTCAGGACCGTGCCGGCCAAGGTAAACGACGATGATTGGCTGTCGGTGAGGGAAAACGTGAGCAGCACCTTGGTCCCGGACTGGAGCGGCACGTTGCATTCCACCAAGGCGCCCACATGACTCAGTTGAATGATGCGGGCTGGGGCTGGATGGGTCGCGCCGGGGCTGACCCCGCTCGGCACGGCGACGGTAGCCGGCAGGGACGTCTGGCAGCGTTTGGGTGACAACACTAGGTCTCTGGCCGTCAGCACCCCGACCGGCTGATTTTGCTTGGTGACGATCAGAATGGGCATCCCCGAGGACATCATCAGGCTTGACGCTTCTTCCACCGCACGGTCATATTCGATAAATTGCACCGGCCGTGTCATGATGGCGCGGACTTCCACGTCGTCCGGTTCAAGGCCCTGCGCCACGACTTTTTTCACGATGTCCGCCGGCGTCATGAGACCAAAGCGGGTGTCCGAATCCTTGACCAGCAAGCAGGGCATCTGCTCTCGCTCAAGCAAGGACGCAGCTTCGGTGACCGTCACGTCACCGGGAATCTGCACTACTCCGGGTGTCATCATGTGTGCGACCACTGTGCTCTGGTTGTCGGTCGGTCGACCTTGCTGGTTGCTGTTCGTCATCGCGCAGCCCGGCGGGTGAGCCATGCATCGCGACTGCCGGGCCGGTGCGGCGTATGGGAAGTATAGCAGACGGTCCGGGACGCTTGTGATCGCCGTAAAGCCTTTTGCCTCAATGGTTTGCCGAGACACGGCTCGGAGAATTGATGGCTGAAAACACACGCTCTCAGCATGCCTCATCCTCGGGGGAATTCGCCCGGCGCATCCGGGCAGTTCCGCTCCACGGCCTCGGATTGTCGGTCGATGTCTACCAGCCGGATCTCGCCAGCTTGCTCGTTTCTCTGCGGGAGCGTCAAGTGTGCGCGGGATATTTGGAAATCTTTCGCGCCAGCCCGCGTGCCTTGGCGGCCGTCAGGAGCCAAGCCCACATGCTGCTCACGTATCATGGCGAAGGCGCCTGGCTGACGCAGCCGGAGGCCCTCGAAGACCCGGTCTTTCAGAACGAAGTGCGGGAACTGGCAGGACACGTGGAACTCCTGGGCAGCGCCTGGCTGAATCACGAATGCGCCACCAAGCACATGGCGGGGTATTCGTTCGGCACCTACCTTCCCCCCTTATACACGAGGGAGAGCGCCGCGGTTGTCGCCGAGAATACGGCCTATATACAACGGATACTGGACGAGCAGGCCCGCGCGTCGGCGCGCACCCCCGCGTTGACCCTTCTGGAAATGCCGCCGCTGACGTACTTTGTAGCAGGGACCATTCCCATTCCAACTTTTTTCAGACTTGTGACGGAAACAGTGCCTTGCGGACTGGTGTTGGACATCGGGCATCTGTGGACGGTCTATCGCTACAGCGGCGCGTGCCGCGCGGTTTCTCTGCAGGAATTCGTGGCGGATTTTCTGGACGAGTTTCCGCTTGAGCGCGTCGTGCAGATTCACGTGGCCGGGTTGGCGGCCCACCCGAGCGATCCGTTCCCGGACCGACCCACCCCGTACTCGCTGCCTGCATGGATCGATGCCCATGCCGCGCCTATTCCGGGGGTGCTCTTCGAGATGCTCGATCAGGTGCTCGCCCATGCCGCACTGCAGAATCTCAAAGGGCTGGCGCTGGAGGTGGACACGAAGCAGCCGGCGTTGATCGTCGATGAGTTTGAGCGCTTTGCCGGACGCTACGCGAACGTTTGGGACAGCTTGGGAGCCGCCGATGGAGGGCCCGCGCCGGCCCCCCGACACGTTGAGGCCCTCGCCGCGGTGTCGCCCGATCTGAAACGGAGCGTGAGCCGCGCCTATGCCGACTACGCGCAGATTGCCGCAGGACGGTCGCAACCCAAGGGACCAGAATGGACGACCGGCGTCGCGTGCATCGACGAGTTGCCGTCCTATCATGCGCGGTATCTGCCGTATGAAATTCTGCATTGGGGAGGCGATCTCCAGAACATGTTTCCACGCACGATGGAATCGCTCCGCCTCCACGCCGTAGACTCGAGCGACTTCGTCGCCTACTGGTTTGATCGACCGGTGCCATTGACGGAGCCCTACGACTTTTTCACTCTGAAACTCGATCGGTTTGTCCAGTTCGTGAGCGAGGTGGCTCCGCAGGTCTTCGGCATCGCCTCCCAGGAAGCCGAAGAGCTGCGGCGAGCCTACGAGTTCGCCAATGAGCCGAGCCGGTGAGTTGACATGAATTTTTGGGCGACACTGCCGAGGCCCATCATCGGGCTTGCTCCCATGGACGGAGTGACGGACGCTGCCTTTCGGGCCACCATCGCGCGGCACGGCAAGCCGGACGTGACCTTTACCGAATTCACACACGTGCATGACATCCTGCGGGGACCCGAGTTCCTCTTGGAGACGCTGGTGTACAGCGAAGCCGAACGGCCTATGGTCGCGCAGCTGTACGGAAAGGATCCGGAGTTGTTCTACCAGGCGGCGCATGTGGCCGCCGAGTTGGGGTTCGACGGGGTCGACATCAACATGGGATGCCCGTCAAAGAACGTCGCCTCCTCCGGGTCCGGCGCAGGGCTCATCCGGACTCCTGCCGTCGCGCAGGCGATTCTGGAGGCCACCAGGCGCGGTCTCGACGACTGGGCCGAAGGCCAGACGCTGGAGCGGGTGGGCGTGAAGCCGGCTCGGATCGCGGCCGTGCGGCGGTTGAACGAGCGACGAGGACGGGCGGAGGCGCCTGCGCGGCGACGGCTGCCGGCTCTACGTGCTCCTCGCGCCGCACCTCGGC
>JBDZVU010000163.1:0-3259 GCA_040255845.1 Nitrospiraceae bacterium
CGCTGGCTGTCGATGTCTGGCAGGGCTTCATTTTCGTGAACTTCGATGCGACGGAAACCTTCATCAGCTCACCCGCGATCACAGTGCGGTCCAGGCATTGCTGGATGAGCAGGCGATCAGTCCGGCGGATGCCGCGACGCATCCAG
Organism: Nitrospiraceae bacterium; assembly: GCA_040255845.1. Lineage (GTDB taxonomy): Bacteria > Nitrospirota > Nitrospiria > Nitrospirales > Nitrospiraceae > Nitrospira_D. The sequence continues at coordinate 147 of JBDZVU010000163.1, forward strand.
AGGCGCATGTCATCACGCGCGCCGTGGGAGGCAGCGGTGATGCGCTGGCATTGGACAAGGTGATCGAGCGGGTAATGGTGCGGGACAGATTTCTGCTGTGCAGCGACGGCCTGAGCAGGACGCTGCCGCATGCGGAGCTTGCGCGGCGCCTGGCCGGTGATATGACGGCCGGACCGCTGGTTGCAGCGGCGCTGAAAGGGCGGCCGTCCGACAACGTCACGGCGGTGACGATCGAGGTGATTGGCGAGCCGGTCACGCCTGTGTCCTGAAAGGAGACCGATCATGTCCCGCATCGACCGGGCCGGGGCGTTCGCCTTCGGCGGCCGCACCGTAAACCGGCTTGGCTACGGCGCCATGCAACTGGCCGGCCCCGGTGTGTTCGGACCGCCCAAGGATCATGATGCGGCCCTGGCCGTATTGCGCGAGGCCGTCGCGTGCGGGGTAAACCATATCGACACCAGCGATTTCTACGGCCCGCACGTCACCAACCGGCTGATCCGCGAAGCACTCGCCCCCTATCCCGACGATCTTATCATCGTCACCAAGATCGGCGCGCGGCGCGGCGATGATGCATCATGGCTGCCGGCCTTCTCGCCTGAGGAACTGACGCGGGCAGTGCACGACAACCTGCGGAATCTTGGGCTGGACGCGCTGGACGTCGTCAATCTGCGGATCATGCTCGACGCCCACGGACCGGCGGAAGGATCGATCGAGGCGCCGCTGACGGTGGTGGCCGAGCTGCAGCGGCAGGGGCTCGTGCGCCAGATCGGGCTGAGCAACGTCACCCCCGCGCAGGTCGCGGAAGGACGCCGGATCTGCGAGATTGTCTGCGTGCAGAATGCGTACAACCTGGCGCACCGGGCTGATGACAGGCTGATCGATGATCTTGACCGCGACGGGATCGCGTACGTGCCGTTCTTTCCGCTCGGCGGGTTCAACCCGCTGCAGTCCTCCATTTTGTCCGACGTTGCCCACCGTCTTGGCGCCAGTGCCATGCAGGTGGCCCTGGCATGGCTGCTGCGGCGTGCCCCCAACATTCTTCTGATTCCCGGCACCTCCAGCGTTGCGCATCTGCGGGAGAACCTCAACGCGGCCGGGCTCGATCTGCCGGATGATGCGATCGCTGAATTGGATCGCATTGCGGCAGGCGCCGGCTCCGCGTGAGGCAGCGGCTCAACCCCGGGAGCGGAAGGGGTTGGCGTTCATGTTGACCTTCCAGCCGGGCTTCTTCGCCGCCTGTTCCGCCATGAACGTATCCGCAAGCCCGAACGCATCGGACACGTCCAGATCCATCCGCCAGTGGGTCAGAACGGAACCGTCGATCGTATCCTCGTGCGGCAGCTTTGTTGCCGGGACGCGCTTGCCGCCATCCTTCCTCCAGACGCCCGTGTACGATGCATTGGTCGATGCATGCACGAAATAGCCGCCTTCCCGCACGACCTGGCTGGCCTGGTCCGGGTCGACATAGTCTGACAGCACGACCTGCACGTCGATCGGGCGATCCGCGCGGCACTGCCGGGCGAGAGTGCCGAGGCCGTGGTCCAGGCAGACTTCCAGACCGAAACGGATGCCTTCGATCTCGCGGATGCCGGTGCGTCCGCCGGGGGCAAAGATCAAGTGGTCGTCGCCAATTTCCTCGTAGAAATTACCCTGCTTGTTGTAGGTGACCACGACTTCGCCATTCAGCAACCCGTGCGCGGTGTTGAACATCGTCCGGCGTGGATTGAGAGAGCCGGAATTCAGCCGCTCGTACTGGCGCACCGCCTGCCAACCGACTTCGGTGATCATGCGTGCGTAGTAGACCATGTTTGCATAGAAAACGGGATTGGTGGCCTGCACGTATTTGATGTCCGAGTCCGATGCGGCGACCCAATCCACCTGGTGGCCGTTGTCCTGCAACGAGACCACGTCGGTGATGCTGATCCATAACGACGTGCCGTTGAGGAGGAACCACGCCTCTTTGATCTGCGCGAATCTTTCGGCATCGCTGGTCCTGAGGAAGTTCGCGCGCTGCTCGTAGAAGCGATAGCGGGCGCGGAAGGCGGCCGAGTCATACGGCGCGGTCCAGGCGACCGTGCCGGGGAAGATCAGCAGGCGGCGGTATTTGGCGCTCAGGCCGCTGATCAGCGTGTTGCGCAGCGCCTCTTCGCTTTGCCGGGGAATGCCGCGCGAGACGAAGGTCCCGTTTCCCCGGTCCTGGCCAGCGCGTTTGCGGGCGAAGTGATATTCGGGCGCGATGAAGATCCCCTTGATGAGACCGTTGGCATCGAGGCCTGCCGCCGCCACCTGAACCGCGGCCGCCTCGACCGCGGATTTCAGGTGAAGAAGGCGCTGGTCCTGGCTGAACTGCTGCTGGCGGCCGGAAGGCCTGTGCCAGGTGGATACGATGATCTGGTGCATGTTGCTGTTCGCTTTTTGTCGAGCTGGGGCGGGACGGCTTGAGGGGGAACCGGTTCTCCGCCGATCCTCTCCGCCCCCCGAATTCCCTTGGGGGCGGAGAAGGAGAACCACGCCGCCCGTTGTCAGCTGTTCGCCTGCATCTGGGGCAGCGAATAGGTCACGACGTCTTTCTTTGTCGCCTTGCCGTCTTTCACCTCGTACGGCGTTACCGTGATCTTGGTGTAGTTCAGCTTGAACGATTCCTGGGGTTGGGAGTCGCCAGCGGATCCTCCGAACGAATAGTCGCTGACCACCGTTTTCTCCAGTTCGATTGTCAAATATCCCAGGACAACATTTTTGCTGGTGGTCGTGAAAGTGATGAGGGCCTTCTTGTCGGCGACGCCCGCGAAGGAATCCTCCAACAGCTTACTCGACGCCACGTCGTCCCATTGCTTGCTCAGCGAGATTTCCGAAACGAACGGTTCGGCATGTCCGCGGTTGACGTCGCTGCGCTTGCTCATGCTCATGGCGCGCCCCGAGCCATACCCCAGCGAGTGGATCTCGATCTGACCTTCGAAGCCCTTGGTGGTGACGTTGCCGGGGACACCGTCGTATTTCAGGTAGATAGCCATTGATGTTTTTCCTTTTGCGTTTGGATGTGGTCCAGAGCGGGGTGATGCTGCAGTTCTCCTTCTCCACTCCCCATGGATTCCATTGGGGGGCGGAGAAGACCT
>JBDZVU010000164.1:0-3243 GCA_040255845.1 Nitrospiraceae bacterium
AGCCACATCGCCGACGTGGCCGTGCCGATTTCGAGGTCGAGGATCCGCAGGGCGCGGTCAACCGGGTGCTCCGTGACGAAATAGCCCCCGTCGGGGCTGACTGTGCCGTCAATCCCCTCTGCCATCGCGGTATGGGGAAACGTTCGCAGCCGCTTTCGCGCCGTCACGTCCCAGACGACGAGTTCCTGTTTGAGCGTCGGGGTGGCGGGCGGCGCTGGCGTGAACAACTCGCCCAACCCGATGATCGACCCAATCGCTGTGCCAACGGTTTCGAGTGTCGAGGCCGTCTGGAGCCCGACGTCTGTTTGAACGGTGAGGAGAATCTTGCCGTCCCGACTGAACGCCACCGGCCGCTGCATATGCAAGTCGGGCAAGGTCCACAACGAATGGCCGGTATCGAGATCAAGCACCGAGACGGCCTGGTGACCGCTAAACCCGAGGGGATTCGACTTCGTTGCCTTCTGCTCGGCCACAGCGGCCACGCGCCCATCGGCGCTGATGGCCCCCCCTCCGCCGGCCAGCGACCCTACGGCGCGCACTTCCCGCCCGGTCGCCACCTCGAACACTTTGATGGCCCCGCCATACTCATGCGTGACGATGCGCGCGCTGTCCTGGCTGAACGCAATCAAGTCGGCGCCCTGCCCGACCCCGCCGAATCCAGTGAAGTTCCGGATCTCCTGTCCGCTGGCGACGTCCCAGACCTTCACCGTCCCGTCCTGCGCTCCGCTCGATGCCAGGTACCGCCCGTTCGGACTGGCCGCGAGGGCGCGAATCCCGCTGGCATGCCCGGTCTGAAAGACCACTTCCACGCCATCACGCGTGGTTGGGCGGCGAGCAGCAGGAGCCTTCCCCATCATGCGCTGGGTCATGCGCTCGATGTCGGCGTCGCTCGGCTGGCGGTAGTCGGGAACGGGAGGGCTGAAGAACACGTCGTACCAACCGCATCCGGCCGGTAGGAGAAAAAGGAGACCACACATGCCGGCGAGCGTCCCGCGCTGCCAAGAGGGGGTCATGTACGATGTGCCTCCTTCACAGGGTGCCGGGAGCACAAGCTTTGGCGGGGGGCGAGTATAGCACGCGGGCTATCCCGTAGATACTGTACTCAAGTAGGTCGCAGGCAGAGTTGCTCCGGTTCAAACCCCGAAAACACGATCAAACCATCGGCAGGAGCCAGGCGTAGGACAACCGCCCTAGGCTGGCGCTCTTCGCTGGAATGCAGTGTGGCTGACCGAGACGAGCCTAGCGCGGCACGTAGCTGACGACATAATCCGTGCCGCGGAACTCGGCGTGGAGGATCTGGACCTGCGCGGGGCTCATCGGGTTGATGCCGGCCTGGCTCAGCAACTCGCCGCGCAGGTATTGGAAGACCTGCTGGTCGAACTGGCCGCGGGTTTGCGGCTGCAAAAGGACCTCCCGAATGCCATTCTCCAAGGCCGGCTGTATCTGTTTAAAGTACTCGGCCGACACTTTGCAGATGTTGACGGGGAAGATAATGTCGAAGAAATACGTGCACTTTTCCGCTTCCTTCACCATCCCGGTCACGGCAATGCGGATCGACTGGAACGTCGGGAATCCGCGTTGGTCGAGCGCCGGGAGCACGAATAGGTCGATTAGCAGGCGCTCGGATACCAAGTCGGTGAGCGCGCTGTCGCCTTCTCCCGTGTAGTCCTTGTAATAGGTCTTGAACTGCAGGCTGGGGATCATGAATTGATACCGAACTTCCGCGCCTTCCGGCGTGACGATCGGTGGATTGGACACGCCCGAGAGATGCACGACGGCCTTCTGTCCATTGCCCAACTCATGCGTATATTTCTCCAGCGCGATGCGGCCGGCCAATCCTCGACCGATCGAGAAGTTGGTATCGAAGGGGCTCCGCATGTTGCCGATCTGAATGAATGACTTCGTCGGATCGCCCAGAATGGCGGAAAACGGGATGGCTTTCGTGAACGAACCGGGAGGGCCCCCGCTCTGCGGCCCCGCCGCGGGTCCGGGCATCGATCCGGACTGGCCGGGAGCTGGCGCCGGTCCCGGAGCCGGGGGGTGAGGCTGCCGCGGAGGGAAGACTTGCGCGGACGCGATCGCAGAAATCGCGAACACTGCAAGCACCGCTGCAATCAGTACCGGCCGGCGTCTCGTTCCCATGGCGCGCATCGTGACTTGTTCCTCCCCTCCTCTACTCGTGCTTGAACCACCGGGTGACCGTCACGTCCTGCCCGGCCTGGCTGGCTGCATAGGACAGCGGCGTGACTTGCAGAGTCGCTCCCGTTTCGTCCTTGACCTTGAGGATGCCGCGCGACTGGACGGTTCCAACGCCGCCAGGAATGACGGGGGGCTCTTCCACCTTCGCAACGATCTTGGTGTTCGGCCGCTTCTCCGACGCCAGCTGGGCAATGCTCTCCTCGAGATCGCTTCGGCGGTTCATCGAGGCGACCACGAAAAAGGTTTCGATGCCCTTGACCTGATCGAGCGTGTACCAGTGGCCCTCTTCGGGGAACGCATACTCCACGTCCTTCTTCACCGGATTCGCCACCTTGCCGTCCTTTACCGGAAAGACCGACTCGGCCCAGCCCGACCCGTCGATGGTCAAGATGTACAGGTAGCAATCGCAGTTCGTACGGACGACGATCTTGAAGCGGTCTCCCGCCTCCGTATCGGCCCCTCCATCCTTCAGCACTTCGCCGTCATTCATCAGGACGACTTCCTTGCCCTTGGCCGTCCGCTTCTGCCGGATCATCGCCACATCGACCCCGACCGGTTCCGAGCCGACCGACCGGGGATAGATCCCGGGCTGGGTTCCATACGGCGCTCCGCCGTACGGCTGCGTAGCCGCTCCATACGGTTGTGACGGAGCTCCGTACGCAGGCTGCTGCCCATAAGGTTGGCCATAGGCCTGTTGAGACTGACCACCGTAAGGATTATTCGGATCATACGATGGTTGCCCTGGCGCCGCGGCACCGTAAGGATTCTGCGATCCATACGCCGGCTGCCCGGTTCCGTAGGGGTTGTTCGGATCATAGGCCGGTTGACTAGACGTTGCGCCACCGTAGGGATTCTGCGCGCCGTAGCCGGGTTGCGTGGCTCCGTAGGGATTGTTCGGATCGTAGGCCGGTTGACCCGGTGCGGCCGTACCATAGGGGTTTTGAGCTCCGTAAGCCGGCGGGGTCGCCCCGTAGGGATTTGGATTTTGACCATAGGGATTCTGCGGAGCCGTTCCGTATGGATTCGACGAACCGTACGGAGTCT
>JBDZVU010000165.1:0-3151 GCA_040255845.1 Nitrospiraceae bacterium
TAATCTGCCTCCTCCTCTTCAGTTTCCGAGCAGTGTGGGGCTGCCGGTCACGATTTGTCCGATCGGCTGACCTGGTACTTGCACCTGGCTGCCCACGGTGGCGAGCGGCTTACTGCCGTCGTTCAGTTTAAGGATGCCTCCTTTGAGATGTGTGGTCGCGGTGGATTCGATCGTGGCCGTGGCTCCCGCCTTGAGGGAGACATCAACCTGGCTTTGAACCCCGATGCTGGTCGCTGCCCTGACGGTGATGCCCTTGCCCGATTGAATCACGGTGTCGCCTGAAGTGAGAATCGAGACGGTCGGAGCCTGCAGCGTGGCTCCCGCCGGAGTGACTTTGAGCACCGACTGCAGGGCGGCGACTTGTGCTTGTAATGTCTGAACCTGCTGCTGCAGGGCCGCGAGGCGTTGTTCCACCTCCGTGTTCGTGGTGGCGCCTGGTCGCTGACCAGGCGCTTCCAAAACCGGCGTCCCGCGCGGGAGCTGAGAGCCTGGTGCTTGGGCCACCGCTCCGGCCGGCAATTGTCCGAAGGCAGAGCCGGCGGCGCCGGCCGCTGCTCCGGCGAGCCCGCCGCTCATTTGAGCGGCTGCACTCGCGATGCTCGTCAGGAACTGAAGGGTCGCAGCTTCCTGCGCGGCTTGAGCCTTGGCTCGAGCCTCATCTATCTGCCGGTCGATTGCGTCCAAGTCGCTTGCGATTTGAGCCGCCTTTTGCTCGAGTTCAAGTTGTTTTTGCAGTCTGGCCGTGTCTCTGACCGACCTGGCTTTCTGGGCCGTCTCGCGAACCAGTGTGAGGAGGCGGGGATACCGGCTGGTGACAATCGCAGGGATATTGGTCCCTCTCTGAGCCGCACTCGCCCGAACGGCGGAAGCCTCTGCTTCGATCAGTTTGAGCTGTCGATCGAGGTCCGTGAGGAGATTGGCCAGCGTCCCCGTGACCAGCGGCATCCCGGTCGAAAGGGGAACGGCCCGTTCGGCCACACGCTCATCCGCCTGCACCATGCCGGCATACAGCGCAAGAATCGAAAGTCCCGCACAGAGCTGCCAACGGGTCGTGATCAGCACCATCTCATCCTCCAATCTTGCGAATGGTCGCCATGGCCGTGTCGTGCATCATTTTCGACATGTTCGACAGCATCTGCAGTGTCTGCTGTTGCTTCTGAACCTGGTTTTGGAGGTCCACATTGGCCAGCTGCGCATCGTCTCCCACGGAGGCCATGTTTTTGTCCATGGCGCCTTTGGCCGCATCCGTCCGGGCCTTCAGCTGTGCTTGCGCCTGCTGCAGGACTTGATCGATCGTCCCTTGAACATTCCATGACTGCTTGGCCTGCGCGTGCTTGGTTACATACGCTTTCCAGGTGTCCAGAATGGCGTTGGTCGGCTTGCCGTCGGCCAGCATCGTGCTGATTGCTGTAAGCTCGGGGCCGAGCGTCGAGGGGACGACCGGATAGGGTATCGGGACAGCGGCCGGCCCCGCCGGAGTCACCAGGGGCGCCCCGGTTGGCGGCGCTGGCGCGGCTCCGAGCTTCGTGAAGCGCGCTTCGGCGGTCATTGGACGATCCATGCGCAGCGTACAAGGGCCCGTTCCGTGGCAGTCGCCGGACCAACCGTCGAACCGCGAGCCCGGAGCGGGCACCGGAGCCAATAGCACGGGTGTACCGTGCGGGTATTGGGCTGAGCAGTTCGGTGGGCAGGAAGCGGCCGGCGGCAAGGGAACTTTGCCCGAGCCGTCCCCGATGGTGCGGACGGTCAGCCGCTGCATGGCAGGCGGGGGAGAGACCGCCGGCGGCGCAGGAACGGTGACGCGAGGAAGAGATAAGCCGCGGGATTCCACGGGGCTGTCGTCTTGCGCCCATGCGGCGTACGGGCCGTAGGCGATGATGACGGCTACGAGAAGCGGCACGGCGAGACGGTCCATATGGCATCCTTCCGCGTTGTGTTTATGCGATGACAGTCATCGTTTCGCAATACATGTCCACCCGCACCCTCGCGATATTCTCTGTGCCTGACTTGACCGGTTCCGGCGCGAAACGAACGATGCCGAGTCCGCCGAGTTGCACGGTGGCGAAGACTTCATTCAGCGTCGGCGAGAGCAGTTCCAGCACGCCGCCGCGCTCTCCTCCTTTGCCTTTGACGACCGCATCCTCGAACCAGGCGTAGAACGGGCCGGCATCCTTCTCGGAGACCAAGAGGCTGACGGGCGAACAGTCGAGCACGGCCGGCCTAGTCTGAGCGAATTTATCCTGGCCCATGGCTGCCGTGGAGAGCGGGCGTTTGGCGGTGATAGGCTCGACCAGTCCAATGCGGGAGGCCGTCTGCTCCAGGCCTTGGATGCTGAAACGGAAGTGGGATGCCAACGCCTGTTTTCTCGTGCTGGACTTGGGAATCTTTCCGGAACCTCCGACCAATCGCGTCTGTTGTGGGGTGATGTGAAGTGTGAGGAGGGCGGTGCTTTGGTCTGAAATGTCCAACTTGGGCAACCCAATTTCTGTCAAGAATCCGCCGGTAAACTCCAACCGTTTGACCACGTTCCCATCGTAGGCGGCGTACACGATGGCGCCGTTTTTCGGCGTGGGAGCTTTAGCCAGGGTGTCTCCAATCCACGAGGAGAGCGCGTTCGATTCGAGCGGCAACGGGACTTCGATCACGATATCTTCGAATCTGACGGGGCCCGGACGTTTGCGTTGAATGCCGTCCGGTCCGGGCGCCTCAAGAATAGTGTCCGCAAAGGCATGTCCTCCTCCGGCGGAGAATACAAATCCAGCGGGCAGCCCGTTCAATTCGAGAGTCAGACTACTAACGGTGGTCGGGGGCGAGAGGGCCGCTTCGGCCTCGCCCGCCCAACCGCCGATGAATTTGGGAAGGCCCAGCATCAAGGCGCCTCCTGCCGCCAGACCGGCGGTGCGGAAGAGATCGCGTCGGGATAACGTGAGGCGGGCATCGGACCCATCCGGCAAGAGGGGCATAGTATCTCCTTTCAGTAGAGCGTGGTGTCTGAGTGACGACCGTTCGGTTCGTAGGTGTAGGTCGCATGCGAGAAGAACAATGTTCGATGCCGAGGCCGGTCGGCCGGAAGTGTAGGTGCGTACTAGAGGGTTGTCAATTAAGCGAAAGGGGGGCTGGAAGTTCAGAGTCCCTGCGGCACGAAGATGAA
>JBDZVU010000092.1:0-12259 GCA_040255845.1 Nitrospiraceae bacterium
ATCGTCCCAATGTTTACGTGCGGCTTCTTCCGCTCAAATTTCGCCTTCGCCATACCAACTCCCTCCCTCCCTCTACACGAACAGAGTCAGACGTTATTCCCCGCGATATTTCGCCATGATCCCCTCGGCAATCTGCCGGGGAACCTGATCGTAGCGATCGAATTCCATGCTGTAGGTCGCGCGGCCCTGGGTGCGCGAGCGAAGATCGGTCGCATAGCCGAACATCTCGCTCAGCGGCACGGACGCCTCGATGGCTTGCGCCCCGGCCCGCACTTTCATGCCCTGGACCTTGCCGCGCCGCCCGTTCAGATTGCCAATGACGTCGCCCATGAACTCCTGCGGCACGAGCACTTCGACTTTCATGATCGGTTCGAGCAGCACCGGGTCGGCCTTCTTGCACGCGTCGGCAAATCCCATGGATGCGGCGATCTTGAACGCCATTTCATTGGAATCCACGTCGTGGTAGGAGCCGTCGATGAGCGTCACGCGAATGTCCCGCAGCGGATAGCCGGCGATCACGCCGTTTTCCATCCGCTCCTTGACGCCTTTTTCCACGGCGGGAATGAATTCCTTCGGAATGGCGCCACCCACGATCTTATTGACGAATTCGAAACCCTTCCCTGGCTCCAACGGCTCCACCGTCAGGACGACATGGCCGTATTGACCGCGCCCGCCGGTCTGCTTGATATACTTGGCCTCGGCTTCGGCCCTGCGGCGGATCGTCTCCCGAAACGCCACTTCGGGCTTGCCCACATTGGCCTCGACCTTGAATTCGCGCAGCAGGCGGTCGACGATGATTTCCAGGTGCAGCTCACCCATGCCCGCAATAATAGTCTGCGCCGTCTCTTCGTCGGTGCGAACCCGGAACGAAGGATCCTCCTGCGCGAGCTTCTGCAGGGCGAATCCCATCTTCTCCTGATCCTGTTTCGTCTTCGGTTCGATGGCCATTGCGATGACCGGCTCCGGAAACTTCATGATCTCCAAGAGCACCGGCTGCTTTTCGTCGGCGAGGGTATCGCCGGTCGTCGCGCCCTTCAGACCGACCGCCGCCGCAATGTCGCCCGCGTAGACCATGTCGATTTCTTCCCGCTTGTTGGCGTGCATCTTCAACAGGCGGCCGATGCGGTCTTTTGTGCCCTTGGTCACATTCAGGACCGGCGTGCCGGTCTTGAGCGTCCCGGAGTACACACGGAAATAGGTCAACTGCCCGGCGAAGGGATCGGACATGATCTTGAACGCCAAGGCCGCGAACGGCTCGTCGTCGGACGGCTTCCGCTCCACTTCCTTCTCGGTCCTGGGATCAATGCCCTTCACGGGAGGGATGTCCAGCGGAGACGGCAAATAATCCACGACGGCGTCGAGGAGTTGCTGGACCCCTTTGTTCTTGAACGCCGAGCCGCACAGCACCGGCGTGATCTTCATGGCAATCGTGCCCGCGCGAATGGCGCGACGCACTTCTTCCTCCGTCAGGGGATGGCCGTTGAGGTACTTTTCCATCACCTGATCGTCGAACTCGGCGACCGCATCGAGCATCTTTTCGCGGTATTCGTTCGCCTGGTCCACCAAGTGGGCCGGAATGTCGCCAATCACATACTTGGCCCCGAGCGTCTCGTCATCGTAGAAGAAGCCCTTCATCTTGACGAGATCGACGGACCCGCGAAACTCGCCCTCCCGCCCGATCGGGATCTGAATGGGCACAGGTTTGGCGCCGAGCCGGTCGATGATGGATTGCACGCTGGCGTAGAAGTCCGCGCCGATGCGGTCCATCTTGTTCATGAACGCGATGCGCGGCACGTTGTATTTGTCCGCTTGACGCCACACGGTTTCCGACTGGGGCTCCACGCCCTGCACCGAGTCGAACGCGGCCACGGCGCCGTCCAGCACGCGGAGGGACCGCTCCACCTCGATCGTGAAATCGACGTGACCCGGAGTGTCGATGATGTTGATCCGATGATCGCGCCAGAAGCAGGTCGTCGCCGCGGCCGTGATCGTGATGCCGCGCTCCCGCTCCTGTTCCATCCAGTCCATCGTCGCGGCGCCTTCGTGCACCTCGCCCAGCTTATGCGTCATGCCGGTGTAGTACAGGATGCGCTCGGTCGTCGTCGTCTTGCCGGCATCGATGTGCGCCATGATGCCGATGTTTCTTGTATGTTCTAATGATGTTTGACGAGCCACGTGGTTCCTCTAAAAAAACGTATGCTGCAAGTCGAGCCACAACACGCTGCTGCGATTCAGGGGCACCCCGCGTCTGCGGATCGCAGCACGGCCCAACTGCAGCACAGAACGACGTTTACCAGCGATAATGGGCGAAGGCCTTGTTGGCCTCAGCCATCCGATGCACGTCTTCCCGCTTCTTGACTGAAGCCCCTGTATTGTTGGATGCGTCGAGCAGCTCCGCGGCGAGCTTCTCCCGCATACTCTTGCCGCTGCGCGTGCGCGAATATTCGGCAAGCCAACGAAGCGCCAACGACACGCGACGGGCCGGCCGGATTTCGACCGGAACTTGATAGGACGCGCCGCCGACACGCCGCGACTTCACCTCGACGATCGGCTTCACGTTATCGATGGCGGCCTTAAATACCTTCAGCGGATCCGAGCCTGTTTTTTCCTGGATGGCATCGAAGGCGCCGTAGCAAATTCGCTCCGCCGTGCTTTTCTTCCCATCGCTCATGAGCGTATTGATGAACTTCCCGACCAGCTTGTCACGGTACCGCACGTCGGGAAGCACCTCGCGTTGGTCCAGAAATCTGCTTCGTGGCATTGTCTACCTATGACGAAATTCTTGCGGCGGATCCGCGCGGGCGATCCGGTCGCGTGGTTCTACTTGGGTCTCTTGGCCCCGTACTTCGACCGGCTCTGCTTCCGATCCGCCACGCCCACGGCATCCAGCGCGCCGCGCACGAGGTGGTAACGGACACCGGGGAGGTCCTTCACACGCCCCCCGCGAACCAGCACGATGGAGTGCTCCTGGAGGTTGTGCCCGACACCGGGGATGTACGTCGTCACTTCCATGCCGTTGGTGAGACGGACACGGGCGACTTTCCGCAAGGCCGAATTGGGCTTTTTCGGCGTCGTCGTGTAAACCCTAAGGCAGACGCCGCGCTTTTGCGGGCATGCCTTCAACGCCGGACTCTTCGTCTTCGCCTTCACCAGGTTCCGGCCTTTGCGAACCAACTGATTAATCGTCGGCATAGCGGTCAAACCTTCTCCATGAGCGTACGAAACTCTGCCCCTCAAGAGCAAAGCCGTCGGATTATAATGATGCGCCCCACCCCTGTCAAGGGAGGGGCGCCCGGTGTTCCGGTGATCAGGACGCCGCGGCGTCGCTCGCCGCCGCAGGCGCTCCCTCCGAAGCCACGGCAGCCGCAACTGGAGCGGCTCCGACGGGTACGACTTCGGGCTTTTCACTAATGACGAACGTGTCGCGGTATTCTTCGAAGCCCGTTCCCGCCGGAATGAGGCGGCCGACGATCACATTCTCTTTCAGTCCCAGCAGATTGTCTTCCCGGCCGTTGATCGCCGCTTCTGTCAGCACGCGCGTCGTCTCCTGGAACGACGCGGCCGAAATGAAGCTGTCGGTCGTCAGTGCAGCCTTGGTGATGCCGAGCAACACCGGCTTGCCGAGCGCCGGCCGCCCGCCATTGGCCAGCACACGTTCGTTTTCCTTCTCGAACACGTTCTTGCTGACCTGGCTGCCGGGCAGGAACTGCGTGTCGCCCGGATCTTCGATCCGCACCTTGCGCAGCATCTGGCGCACGATGATTTCGATGTGCTTGTCGTTGATCGACACCCCTTGCAGCCGGTAGACGTCCTGCACTTCGTCGACCAAGTACTTCTGCAGCTCGTTGGGACCGAGCACGTCGAGGATGTCGTGCGGATTGGCAGACCCGTCCATGAGCGGCTCGCCGGCCCGCACCCAGTCTCCCTCGTGTACGTTGACGTGCTTGCCCTTGGGAATGAAGTACTCCTTCACATCGCCCATTTTGTTGTCGACGAGCACCTTGCGCTGTCCCTTCACGAACCCGCCGTAGGACACTTCGCCGTCGATTTCGCTGATCACGGCCTGCTCCTTCGGCTTCCGCGCCTCGAACAATTCCGCGACGCGCGGCAGACCGCCGGTGATGTCCTTCGTCTTCGTCGTTTCGCGCGGGATCTTGGCCAGCACGTCGCCCGGATACACGGTGGCGCCCTTCTCCACGAAGATATGCGCCCCCACCGGCAACAGGTACCGCGCCACCGTCCCGGCGCCGCCGGACACCTTCGCCGTCTTGCCTCCCTCGTCCTTGATGGAGACGCGGGGCCGCAGCGTGGCGCCGGTGTGCTCGATGATCACCTTTCGGGAGAGGCCCGTCACTTCGTCGAACTCTTCCTTCATGGTGACGCCCTCGATGATGTCACCGTAGGCCACCTTACCGCCCACCTCGGTGAGAATCGTCAGCGAATAGGGATCCCATTCGACGAGCTTCTGCCCCAATGCCACGGGGTCGCCGTCCTTGATCTTGATCTTGGCGCCGTACACGACCGGATACTTCTCGCGTTCCCGGCCGTTGTCGTCCACGATCGCGATCTTGGCGTTGCGGTTCATGACGACCCACTCGCCCTCCTTATTGCGGACGGCGATGCCGGCGTTATGCACGTCGGCGTTCTTCTTGGCGTCGAAGCTCATAAACTTCATGCGCCCAGCGTGCTTGGCTTCGAGCACCGTCTGTTCGACCACCTTGCTGGCCGTACCACCGATGTGGAACGTCCGCATGGTGAGCTGCGTGCCTGGCTCACCGATGGATTGCGCCGCGATGACGCCCACCGGCTCGCCCTTCTCCACCAGGCGGCCACGCGCGAGGTCGCGGCCATAGCATGCGCGACAGACCCCGCGTTGCGAGACGCAGGTCAGCACCGACCGGATCTTCACCCGGTCCACGCCGGCTTCGACGATCGATTTGGTCAGATCCTCGTTGATCTCCTCGTTCCGTGACACGATGATTTCCCCGGTCACAGGATCGCGGATGTCCTCCGCGGCCAGCCGGCCGAGCACCCGCTCTTCCAGCGGCTGAATGATCTCGCCGCCTTCGACGAGCGCGCTCACGATGATGCCGTCGTGCGTCCCGCAGTCGATTTCGCTGATGATCACGTCCTGCGCGATATCCACCAGCCGCCGCGTCAGATACCCGGAGTTCGCCGTCTTCAAGGCGGTGTCCGCCAATCCTTTCCGGGCACCGTGGGTGGAGATGAAGTACTGCAGCACCGTGAGGCCTTCGCGGAAATTGGCCGTGATCGGGGTCTCGATGATCTCGCCGGACGGCTTCGCCATCAAGCCGCGCATCCCGCCAAGCTGGCGGATCTGCTGCGAGCTGCCGCGCGCGCCGGAGTCAGCCATCATGAAGATGGGGTTGAAGGACTCGAGCTTGCCAGGATCGCCTCCCGCGCCCAGCTCCTTCATCATCTCGTTGGCCACCTGCTCGGTGACGTGCGCCCAGATGTCGATGACCTTGTTGTACCGCTCGCCATTGGTGATCAACCCTTCGGCGTACTGTTTTTCGATTTCGTTGACCTCGCGCTGGGCCTTCGCGATGAACTCTTCCTTCTTGGTCGGGATATGCATGTTGTCGATGCAGATCGACACCCCCGCGCGCGTCGCATATTGGAAACCGATGTCCTTAATCTTGTCGAGAAACTCGACCGTGTCGCGATGCCCCGTCTGGCGGTACACCGCGTCGATCAACTTGGTCATTTCCTTTTTCGTCATGAGCTTGTTCGCGTTCGCGAACGGCATACCGGCCGGCAGAATTTCCGACAACAGGACGCGGCCCACCGTGGTCTGGACCAAGGCGCCGCCGATGCGGACCTTGATGCGGGCGTGCTCCTCGACTTCCCGCGCGTCGAACGCGATGCGTACTTCCTCCGGAGAGCCGAACACCTTGCCCTCTCCTTTGGCGCCCAACCGCTCCTTGGTCAGCCAGTAGCAGCCCAACACCATGTCCTGCGACGGCACCGCAATCGGCTTTCCGTTGGCGGGCGACAGGATGTTGTTGATGGACATCATGAGGACCCGCGCTTCGACCTGCGCCTCCACCGACAGCGGCACGTGCACCGCCATCTGGTCGCCGTCGAAGTCCGCGTTGAACGCGGCGCAGACGAGCGGATGCAGCCGGATGGCTTTACCTTCGACCAGCACCGGGTCAAAGGCCTGTATGCCGAGCCGGTGCAGCGTGGGCGCGCGATTCAAGAGCACGGGATGCTCGCGAATCACTTCGTCGAGCACGTCCCACACTTCCGGGCGCTCCTTTTCGACCAGACGCTTGGCGCTCTTGATCGTCGTCGCCGCGCCGCGCTCCTCCAGCTTGTGGAAGATAAACGGCTTGAACAACTCGAGCGCCATCTTCTTGGGCAAGCCGCACTGATGCAGCCGCAGCTCCGGCCCGACGACGATGACGGTCCGGCCCGAGTAGTCCACGCGCTTGCCGAGCAGGTTCTGCCGGAAGCGGCCTTGCTTGCCCTTCAACATGTCACTCAGCGACTTGAGCGGACGCTTGTTGGGCCCGCGAATGGCGCGGCCGCGGCGGCCGTTGTCGAACAAGGCGTCCACCGCTTCCTGCAGCATCCGCATTTCATTCCGGATAATGACGCCCGGCGCCTTGAGCTCCATCAGCCGCTTCAACCGGTTGTTCCGGTTGATTACACGCCGGTAGAGATCGTTCAAGTCCGACGTGGCGAACCGGCCTCCATCCAGCGGCACCAGCGGCCGCAGCTCCGGCGGCAGCACCGGAATCACGTCCATGATCATCCATTCCGGCTTGTTGCCGGACTTGCGGAAGGCCTCCAACACCTTCAAGCGCTTCGCGTATTTTTTCTTCATCGCCGCGGAGGCCGACGCCTTGGCCTTGACCTGCAGCTCGTCCCAGAGGGCGTTGATGTCGATCTTCTTGAGCAGGTCCCGAATGGCTTCGGCCCCGATGCCCACCTTGAACCCGCTCGATCCGAATTCGCTCATCAGCGTTCGCAGCTTGTCCTCCGGCACCAACTCCTTCTCGGACAGGTCGGTGGATCCCGGATCGATGCAGACGTAGCTCTCGAAGTAGAGGATCTTTTCCAACTGCTTCAGGCTCATATCGAGGAGCGTGCCGATGCGGCTCGGCACGCCCTTCAGAAACCAGATGTGCGCGACCGGCGCGGCGAGCTCGATATGGCCCATCCGCTCACGGCGCACCTTGGACTGAATCACCTCGACGCCGCACTTGTCGCAGACGATGCCGCGATGCTTCATCCGCTTGTACTTGCCGCAGTTGCATTCCCAGTCCTTGATCGGACCGAAAATCTTCGCGCAGAACAAGCCGTCTTTCTCGGGCTTGAACGAGCGGTAATTGATCGTCTCCGGCTTCTTGACCTCGCCGTACGACCAGGACCGGATTTTCTCGGGCGATGCGATGCGGATGCGCATCGAATCGAACGACACCGAATCCCGCGGCTTCTCGAACAATGTGTATACGCCTTCCAAGGTATGACCTCCTCCGATACCGGCAGCGCCGGTACACAAGTGGTTAGTCTTGCGTCTTGACCAATTCCACGTCCAAACCGAGACTCTGCAGCTCCTTGACCAAGACGTTAAACGACTCGGGCAACCCCGGCTCCAGGAACGGTTCCCCTTTGACGACCGCCTCGTACATCCGTGAACGGCCCGGCACGTCGTCGGACTTCACGGTCAGGAATTCCTGCAGCGTGGAGGCCGCTCCGTAGGCCTGCAACGCCCAGACTTCCATTTCCCCCAACCGCTGGCCGCCGAACTGGGCTTTCCCGCCCAACGGCTGCTGGGTGACCAGCGAATACGGCCCGATCGACCGCGCATGGATCTTGTCGTCGACCAGGTGATGCAGTTTCAGCACGTACATATAGCCGACGGTGACCGGACTGCCGAAGGGCTCGCCCGTCTTGCCGTCGATCAGTTGGGTCTGTCCGCTGGGAGGCAGTTTGGCTTTCTTCAGCAGGTCTTTGATTTCTTTCTCGGACGCACCGTCGAACACGGGGCTCGCCACCTTGATGCCCAGCGCCTTCGCGGCCCAGCCCAGGTGGGTTTCCAAAATTTGCCCCACGTTCATACGAGACGGCACGCCCAGCGGATTCAAGACAATCTCCACCGGCGTCCCGTCGGGCAGATACGGCATGTCTTCTTCCGGAAGCACCCGGGACACCACGCCTTTGTTTCCGTGGCGGCCCGCCATCTTGTCGCCGACCTGGATCTTCCGCTTCATCGCGATATAGACCTTGACCAGCTTGATGACACCAGGAGGCAATTCGTCGCCCCGCTTCAGCCGGCCGATCTTCTCGTCGTACAACGTCTGTAGAATCTCGATCTGCTCCTTGGCCCGCCGCTCGACGTCCTCCAGTTCCTTCTGCTCGTCCGGATCGCTGAGAATGATGTGGCGAACCGTGTCGTCGGGCAGACGCTTCAGGATGTCGGCGGTCAACTTGCCTTTCTTCTTGAGGATGACGTCGCCCGTATCGGGATCCATCAGATCGCGGCCCACGACTTTGCCCAGGAGCAGCTTGCGGATCTTCTTCGTCTTTTCTTCGTCGATGATACGCAGCTCTTCATGATGATCGCGCTGCAGCTTCATCTGGTCGTCCGTCTCGATGCTCTTGGAGCGCTCATCCTTATCGAGGCCCTTGCGCGAGAAAATCTTGACGTCGACGACGATGCCCTCCACGCCCGGCGGCACGGTCAACGACGTGTCTTTCACGTCGCCGGCCTTTTCTCCGAAGATCGCACGAAGCAGCTTTTCCTCCGGCGTGAGCTGCGTTTCACCCTTCGGCGTCACCTTGCCCACGAGAATATCGCCCGGCTTCACTTCGGCGCCGATCCGGATGATTCCGCTCTCATCCAGATTCCGCAACGCCTCCTCGCCGACGTTCGGAATATCGCGCGTGACGTCCTCTTTGCCGAGCTTGGTGTCCCGCGCCTCGACCTCGAATTCCTCGATGTGGATCGAGGTGAACGCGTCTTCCCGCACCAATTTCTCGCTGAGGAGGATCGCGTCTTCGAAGTTGTACCCACCCCACGGCATGAAGGCGACGAGCACGTTCTTGCCCAAGGCCAATTCGCCGTGGTCGATGGCGGGGCCGTCTCCCAGCACCTGCCCTTTCTTGACCGGTTGTCCGATGCGGACGACCGGCGTTTGGTTGATGCAGGTGTTCTGATTGGAGCGCTGGAACTTGATCAGATCGTAGACGTCCAGTCCCGAATCCTTTCCCTTCTTCCCATCTTTCGTCTCAGCCCGCACCACGATGCGGGTCGCGTCCACGCTTTCCACGACGCCGGCGCGTCGGGCCTGCACGACATAGCCCGAATCGCGGGCCACGACCGCTTCCATCCCGGTGCCGACGAGCGGCGCCTCGGAGGTGACCAGAGGCACCGCCTGGCGCTGCATGTTCGATCCCATGAGGGCGCGGTTGGCGTCGTCGTGTTCCAGGAAGGGCACCAACGCGGTGGCCACGCTGACGACCTGCTTGGGCGAGACGTCCATGTATTCGATGCGGTCGGGCGTCGCCATCACGAAGTCTCCCCCGTGCCGGCACGAGACGGTTTCGGACACGAGGCGCCCCGAGGCGTCGACCTTGGAGTTCGCCTGGGCGATGATGTATTTGTCGCCTTCGATGGCGGAGAGGAATTCGATCTCGTCCGTCACGCGCCCCTTCACCACTTTTCGGTAGGGTGCTTCGATGAAGCCGAACTGATTGATTCTGGCGTACGTGGCCAGCGATGTGATCAATCCGATGTTCGGACCTTCGGGCGTCTCGATCGGGCAGATGCGGCTGTAGTGCGACGGATGGACGTCCCGCACCTCGAAGCCGGCGCGCTCTCTCGTCAACCCGCCCGGTCCCAGCGCCGACAGACGCCGCTTATGGGTGATCTCTGCCAGCGGGTTCGTCTGGTCCATGAACTGGGACAGCTGGCTGCTGCTGAAAAACTCTTTCACTGCCGCCACGACGGGTTTGGCGTTGATTAGATCGTGGGGCAGGACCGTCTCCATATCGAGGAGATTCATGCGTTCCTTGATGCTGCGCTCCATGCGGACGAGCCCCAGCCGGAACTGATTCTCGAGCAACTCGCCCACCGAACGCACACGCCGGTTCCCCAGGTGATCGATGTCGTCGATTTCGCCCTTGCCCATCTTCAGGTTGACCAGGTAGCGGATGACCTCCACGATGTCCTGGGCCGTCAGCGTACGCTGCTCAAGGGGAAGATCCAGCCCCAGCTTCTTGTTCAGCTTGAGGCGGCCCACCGGAGAGAGGTCGTAGCGCTTGGCGTTGAGGAACAAGTTATCGAACAACGCGCGCGCCGTGTCGACCGACGGCGTTTCCCCCGGACGCAGACGGCGATAGATTTCCACCATGGCCTCTTCCTTGGAGCCGATCTTTTCCATTTCCAAGGTGTCGAGAATCACGGGCGTCGCAGTCGCCGTGTCGAGATAGATGACCTTGAATTCCTCCACGTCGCTTTGAGCGATTTGCTCCACGATCTCCGCCGTCAGGCGCTGGTTCTTCTCCGCGAGCTTGTTTTTCTTCGAGTCCACGAGTTCGGTCAACACCGCGCGGCCCACGAGTTCGGCCGGGGCGAGCGGAATCTCCTTGACCCCCGCAGCCTTCAGCTTCGCGATGAGCCCCTTGGTCAACCGCGCCCCCTCTCGGACGAGCGGCTCCTTGGCGCCCTTTTCCGTGACTTCGGCCGAAGCCCGGAGCCCGTGATGGATTTCGGGATCCAGCTTGCGGAACAGTTTGCCTTTGACGACCCGGATTTCCTCGACCGGGTAGTACATTTTCAACAGATCGTCGCTGGAATAGCCGAAGGCCTTCAGCAGAATGGTCGCCGGCATCTTCCGGCGTCGATCGATGCGGACATAGAGTATGTCGCGGGCGTCGAACTCGAAATCCAGCCAGGACCCGCGGTAGGGAATGATGCGGGCGGAGTACAGCACCTTGCCGCTGGCGTGCGTCCGGCCCTTGTCATGGGTGAACGACGCCCCTGGCGAACGATGGAGCTGGCTCACCACGACGCGTTCCGTCCCGTTCACGATGAAGGTGCCCCGCTCCGTCATGAGCGGCAGCTCGCCGACGTAGACTTCCTGCTCTCGGACGTCCAGGACTTTCTTCCGCGGTCCCTTGTCCTCCTTGTCGAACACCACCAGCCGGACACGGAGCTTGAGCGGAACCGCGAAGGTCATGCCTTGCTCCAGGCATTCCCGCTCGTCGTACTTCGGCGTGCCGAGGGTGTAGCTCGAAAACTCGAGCACGGCGGTGTTGTTATAGTCCGGGATCGGAAATACGCTCGCCAACGCCGCCTGCAGACCGTGATCCTTCCTGCGCTCGGGCTCCACTTCCATCTGCAGAAACTCTTCGTAGGAGCGCTTTTGAATTTCGATCAGATCCGGGATTTCGATGTTGGTTCGAATGCGTGAAAAATCTTTCCGCTCGACGAACTCTTGCAGAGTCGTTTCGGACATTCCCAGTCCTCCACTCGCGATGGTTGGGGAATGGGCGCCGCGACGATCGCGGCACCCATATGAATTCGGCTGCCCTAGAAACCGGTTACTTGACGTCGACCTTGGCGCCGCTCTCTTCGAGCTTCTTCTTCATGGTGTCGGCTTCTTCTTTCGCCACACCCGTCTTGACCGGCTTGGGCGCGCCTTCCACCAGGTCTTTCGCTTCCTTCAGACCCAGGCTCGTCAACTCGCGCACGACCTTGATGATCTGAATCTTCTTGTCGGCCGGAGCCGCAGCCAGAATGACATCGAACGAGGTCTTTTCTTCCGCCGCGGCCGCCGGCGCACCACCCGCCGCAGGCGCGGCAGCCACTGCCACGGGAGCCGCCGCCGTCACGCCGAAGCGGGCCTCCAACCCCTTCACCAGTTCGGCCAAATCGAGCACGCTCATGCTCTCGATGGCCTTGATCAATTCCTCCTGTGACAGCTTTCCTTCTGTTGCTGGCATGTCCCCTTCTCCTTTCCGTTTGTCCTGAATGGCTGCAATGACTCGCACAAACTTCGACAATACCGCGTTGAGCGTATACACCACGCCGCGAATCGGCCCTTGCATGGCCGACAGCAGCATCGCGATCAGCACTTCCTTCTTCGGCAGCTTCGCGACCGCTGCCAATTCCGCCGCTTGGAGGACCTTGCCTTCCAGCACTCCGACGGTGATGCGGATCTTCTCTTCACGCTTTTCCGCCGCGATGAAGTCCCGCAGGACCTTGGCCGGCAACACTGGATCG
>JBDZVU010000093.1:0-12103 GCA_040255845.1 Nitrospiraceae bacterium
GGCCGAGTTATCCCGACGGCCATCCAAAGCGGCACCCAGTTCGGTTCGCTTGGCGATGCTGGGCTAGTGTACGTTATAGCAAAGACGCTCGATATCTCAGACGGCGCGCTCATTGCCAGTCATAGCGCTTCAGGTGCCAGTGGAAACGCCGGCATGGTGAGTATCGTCGCCGACACTGTGACCGTACGAAGTGGCGCTATTATCGCGTCCAGCACGGAAGGTCCTGGGGCGGGTGGAGTGGTTGACATCACCGGTCGCACACAGCTTGGATCGATTTTCCTAGATGGGACAAACAGCGGCATCGTCACAGACACGTCGGGCACTGGAGCCGGTGGCAATATCACCACCATGTCCGCTCAGCTTCAACTCAGCGAAGGCGCGACCATTTCGGCGAAAACCAGCGGTCAGATGCCCGGCGCTGGCAATGCGGGCGACATTCTGATCAAGGCGGACAATATCACGATCAGCGGTGGGGCGACGATCACCGCAGAATCGACTGGCACTGGCAATGCCGGCACGGTCACCATCCAAGGCACTCAGAGCCCCGCGGCAGCTCTCGTTATCACCGGTCCCGGCAGCAGCGTGACATCCGACACGTCGAATATGGGCGCAGGCGGCAACATCACCATCGATGCCACGGCGCTCAGCCTTCTCAACGGCGGATCGATTTCCGCGAAGACGACCGGCACGAATCAAGGCGCCACCGGCGGTACTGTTACCCTCACTACCAACGAGCTTCAGATCAACAACGGGACTATCTCTGCCTCGACGACCGGTCCTGCCGATGCCGGTACAGTCTCGATCGTGAACGGCAACCTCGTAGCCCTCAGCAACCAAGGCAGCGTTAGCAGTTCAACGACGGCCGGAGGTAAAGCTGGTGAGATCTCCATCACCTCCCCTGCCCTGACTGTCGATAACGCCAGCATCACCACCAGCACCAGCGGAAGCGGCAATGCCGGCAGCATTACCGTCAACGCCTCGTCGATCGATCTGACGAATGGATCAGCCCTCTCCAGTTCCAGCACCGAGACCGGCAGCGGGGCGGCCGGCACCGTCACCCTTCAACGGATGGCCCCCTGCTGTCCGCTCCCCTCCGTCACCGTGACGGACAGCACCGTCAGCACGAGCGCGGCGGCCACCGGAGCCGGAGGGAACATCGCGATTGCGGCAGGCGATCTGACGCTGACCAATGCGACGGTCTCGGCCTCGGTGCACGACGCGCCAGCCGGCGCCCCGAACACCGGCGGCAACGTTACTCTGACCTCCTCGATCATCGATGTCACAGGCGGCACCATCACGGCGGCCACGACCGGTTCGCGAAATGCGGGCACGGTCACGATCACCGGCGGCTCACTGGCCGTCACGGACGGCCAAGTCACCACCAGCACGAGCGGATCAGGCCATGCCGGAGCCGTCGCCCTCACCAGCACAGCTGACAATCTGCTCCTCGCCGGCAATACGACCGTGACAAGCTCGACCACGGCGGCCGGCAATGCCGGCCAGGTCGTCCTCACTACGCCCGCCCTACAGCTGAGCGATCCGGCTGTGACGATCGCCACCAGCACCAGCGGCAGCGGCAACGCGGGGACCGTGACGCTGAACACCAATCAACTGGAACTGCGCAATGGCGCACACGTGACGAGCGGCAGCTTAGCCTCCGCGGCCAACCCGGCTCCCTCGGGCTCTGCGGGCAGCGTGGTCGTCAATGGCCAGGGCGGCACTGGCACGCAGACCGCGTCAGTGCTTGTCGACGGGCCGGGCAGCGGCATCTTCACCGACACGCAAGGCACGGGCGCCGGCGGCAACATCACGGTGAATGGCACTGCCGTGACGGTGCAAAACAGCGCGGCGCTCTCGGCCGCCACCTCAGGAATCGCGCCCTCCGCCGCCGGCGGCACCATCACGGTCAACGCCGGCAACGTGCAGATGACCAGCGGCGGCAAGATGACGGCTTCCACCACCGGGGCCGGAGCAGGCGGCTCGATCAACGTGAACGCCACGGACACGGTGGTCATGTCGGGCGGGTCCTCCCTCTCCGCCAACAGCGCCGGGGGCGCCAATGCCGGCAATATCGACGTCACGTCCCCGAACGGCTTCAC
Organism: Nitrospiraceae bacterium; assembly: GCA_040255845.1. GTDB lineage: Bacteria > Nitrospirota > Nitrospiria > Nitrospirales > Nitrospiraceae > Nitrospira_D. The sequence continues at coordinate 2,100 of JBDZVU010000093.1, forward strand.
GATGCAGAACAGCACGATTCACACCAATGTCGAACCGATGCCCGGCGGCACCGCCGGAGGCGGCGACATCAAGATCACCACCTCCCCCGCTGCCACCGTGCTGCTCCAAAACAGCACCATCAGCGCCTCGGTCGCCGACGGACCGGGCGGCGGCGGCAACATCTCCATCGATCCCCAATTTGTCATCCTCCAAAGCAGCCAGATCTTGGCTCAAGCGGACGGAGGCCAAGGCGGCAGCATCATGATCGTGGCCGGCCTCTTCCTGCCGGACGGCAACAGCGTCGTCAGCGCTGACTCGGGCACGGGCGTAGACGGCAACGTGAACATCCAATCGCCGTTTTCGACGACCGGATCCGTGGCGCGCCTCGGCAACAAGCCGCTGGTCACTGCGGCCTTGCTCAGTCAGCGCTGCGCGGCGTTGGCCCAGAGTGACGTCAGCAGCTTCATTGTCGCCTGGCGCGACACGCTGCCGCTCGAACCAGGCGGCTGGCTCACCAGTCCGCTGGCGTCGTTGTCGCCGGACGACGGCTCAACCGTGCGGCAGGATGCCCCCCAGACTTCGCGGATCGACGACGACCGCGTCATCTCCCTGCGCCGTCTTCCCTCCGCTTGGACGGCGGCTCGACTGCTCTCGGACGATACGTTGGCAGGCTGTGGATCGTGACGCAACGGCAGAAGGCAGTCCGGCTCCCGCTGTACGCGACCGGATTGTTGGGGCTCATGATGAGTGCGCTCGCGACATCGTCTCTCGCGCAGGTTCCGCCCGCGCAGCAGGGGCCCCCGCTGATTTTTGATCCCACCGGCCGGTCTGGGGAGCCGCCTGCTCCGCTGAGAGAGGAATTCAAAACGCCACCGCCGCCGCCTCGTCAGGTCCTGCCTCCGCCACCCCGGCCGCCAGCATCAGATGTCCCGGGGCAACTCGGCCAGATCCGCGTCTTCGTGCACGACATTCACGTGGTCGGCAGCACGGTCTTCACCGAAGCGGAGATCGACGAGGTCACCAAACCCTACAAAGGCCGGCTGCTGACGACGGAAGACTTGGAACGCGTCCGCCTGGCGCTGACCCTGCTGTACGTGAATCATGGCTACATTACCTCGGGCGCGGTCATTCCCGACCAGGACGTCACGCTGGGCACCATCACCATCCGCATCGTCGAAGGCAAGCTGACCGGGGTGGACGTGAGCGGCAACCGGTGGTTCGCCGATTCCTACCTGCGCGACCGGGTATCGAAGGGAATCCGGACGCCGGTGACGTTGGGACCGCTGCAGGAGCAACTGCAGCTGCTGCAGCAGGACCGCCGCATCGAGCGAATCAACGCGGAACTGCGTCCGGGCGACGTCCAGGGGGAAAGCCGGCTCAATTTAAAGGTGACGGATCGGAGTCCCTGGCACGCATCGGTGGAGAGCAACAATTACCAGGTCCCGCTCGTCGGCGAGTTCCGCGGCCTCGGCACCATGGTGCACGACAACGTGACCGGCCACGGCGACGTGTTCAGTCTCACGTTCGGCGGCTCAGCCGGCGCCTTCCCCATCGTCGATGCCGCCTATGTGCTGCCGCTGAACCGGTACGACACGACGTTCTCGCCCTACTATCGCCGCAACGACTACCTGCTCATCGAAGAGCCGTTCAACCCGTTGGAGATCAAGACCAACACGGAAATCATCGGCATGGCCCTGCGCCAGCCCGTCTACCGAACCGTCACCGACGAAGTGGCCCTATCGATCACGGGCGAGCATCTGTTTACGCTGACGGATTCGATCTTTGGCCGCCTGGACCTCTTCCCCGGTTTCCAAAACGGCACGGCGACCGTATCGGCCCTGCGTTTCGCGCAGGAATGGACGCACCGTTCGCAAGACACCGTGGTGGCGGCCCGCTCGCGCTTCAGCGTGGGGCTGAACGTCCTTGGGGCTACTATCAACGCCCCCTCCGACGTGCCGGATGGGCAGTTCTTCTCCTGGCTGGGGCAGGTGCAGGGCATCAAGCAATTCGGTCCGGAGCTCTTGGGCATGCAGCTGCTCGGCCGGACGGATCTGCAACTGACGAATTCGCCGCTCTTTCCGCTGGAGCAAGTGGCGGTCGGAGGCCGCTACAGCGTGCGCGGCTATCGCGAGGTGACGCTGCTCCGCGACAACGCCTTTCTCGCCTCCGTCGAGGCGCGCTTTCCCCTCTGGCGGCGGGCCAGCGGCGAGCCCATTCTGCAGTTCGCCCCCTTTGCCGATCTCGGCACGGGGTGGAATCTCGGGGCGAACAAGACCACCTCCGATCTCCTCGACAATCCGAACACTCTGGCCAGCGTGGGAGCCGGTCTGCGATGGAGCATCCTGCCGAAGGACCGCGCGAACTTCGAGGTGTATTGGGGGCAACAACTCAATCACGTGCCGCGCACCGGGAACGCCGTTCAGGACCACGGGGTGCATCTAGGGTTGATCGTCAACTTGTTCTAACCGCTGCTATGCGCACCCACACGTTCATCCGCCTCACCCGCATGCCGGCGCTGTCGGCGCTGCTCGTCATCGTGACGGGGATGTCGGCTGACCCGTCCCGCGGTCAGACGGCGCCCGACGCGCTCATGCAGCAGGGCTCGCGCGCCTACGAGACGGGCGCCTTCGAGGACGCGGTCGGCCACTGGAAGGCGGCGGCCCGCGGCTACCACGACGCCGGCTCACCGGCGGGAGAGAGCCGAGCCCTCGCCTCGGCCGCCCAGGCGCAACAGGCCCTCGGCCACAGTACCGACGCGCTGCAAAGCCTCGAGTTGGCCTCCGCGCTCGCGCAACAGGCTCCCGATCCAAGTTGGACGGCCGCGCTGGAGGCACAGTTGGGGCGAACCTATCTCGCGGCCCGCCAATTGGACGCGGCCGAACAGCACCTGACGCGCGCCCGCGAGCTGGCCGCCGGCGCCCTCTCGCCCGCGCTGATTGCGTCGGCAATGAACGATCTGGGGGTGCTCCATGCGCTGCAGCGGCAAGATGCTCGGGCCTTGGAAGATTTCAAGGAGGCCGTCTCAGCCGCGCGCGACGCCCACGTGCCGATCGTGGAAGTCAACGCCCGGATCAACGCCGCCCGCGTCGCCCTGCGGCAAGGAGAAGCAGTGGAAAGCCGCGAGTGGCTCGACGAGGCCTTGAACCAGGTGAAGGATCTGCCCCCGTCGCGAGACAAGGCCGCCGGCATGGTGAATATTGGATTGGGGTATCAGCATCTACTGCCGGTTCTCCAGCAGATCCACGATCCGCTGGTGCTGCGGTCGGCCGGCGCGCTGCAGGAAGGCATCTCGACGGCGGAGCAGATCGCCGACCGCCGGACCCTGTCGTACGCGCTCGGGTACCTCGGCCATCTCTATGAACTGGAGTACCGCACCGAGGACGCCCTGCAACTCACGCGGCGCGCCGTCTTCACCGCGCAGGCCGCTGACCAGCCCGAATCGCTTTATCGCTGGCAATGGCAGCTGGGCCGGCTGCTGGCCTCCGGGGGTGCACTCGACGACGCGATCGGCGCCTACCGGCAGGCCGTCACGACGCTGCAACCGATCCGCTTCGAAGTGACCCAGGCGGCAGCCGAAGCGTCGCTGTCAGGGCAGGAGTCGGTGCGGCCGCTGTTCTTCGAGCTGGCGGACCTTCTCCTCCAGCGTGCCGCCCGCACCGACGCCGCCGCCGCCGCGCAGCAGTACCTGCTGGCCGCCCGCGACGCCGTGGAAGCCTACAAGGCCACGGAGCTGCGCGACTATTTCAAGGATAGCTGCGTCGATGCCGTGCGGGCGCGGATCACCTCGTTCGACCGGTTGGCGTCCAATACGGCCGTCATCTATCCGATCCTGTTCCCCACGCGGCTGGAGCTCCTGGTCAGCGGATCCGCCGGACTGACCCGCGTCACGGTGCCGGTCGGCGCGGACCGCATCACGAAGGAGATCCGCGCCTTTCGCCGCCTGGTGGAAAAGCGCACCACGCGCGAGTACTTGCCCCATGCACAGCAGCTGTACGACTGGTTGATCCGCCCGCTGGACGAGCATCTGTCGCGGATGAAGGTCACGACGCTGGTGCTGGTGCCCGACGCCTCGCTGCGCACGATCCCGATGGCAGCCTTGCACGACGGCGGGCAGTTTCTCGTACAGAAATACGCCCTCGCGCTCACGCCGGGGCTCACGCTGACCGATCCGCGCCCCTTGAACCGGCAAGCCGTCCGGTTTCTGGCCACGGGCCTCACGAAGGGCGTGCAGGGTTTTCCGCCGCTGCCGTATGTGGCCGAGGAAATGGACGCCGTCCGGGAGCTCTATCGCGCCGATCAGCTGCTCAATCAGGATTTTCGGGCACGCACCCTGGAGCAGGAGCTCCGGGCCGGCCGGTACAGCGTCCTGCACATCGCCACGCACGGTAAGTTCTCGACGAACGTGGACGATTCGTTCCTGCTCACGTTCGACGGCAAGCTGACGCTGAGCCAGCTGGACGAGCTCATCGGCATGTTCAAGTACCGAGACGATCCCCTCGAACTCTTGACGTTGAGCGCCTGTCAAACAGGCGTCGGAGACGACCGGGCGGCGCTGGGATTGGCGGGGGTCGCGATCAAGGCGGGGGCGCGCAGCGCTCTTGCGACGCTCTGGTTCATCAACGACGAGGCGTCCGCGGCGCTGCTGACCGAGTTTTACCGTGCGCTTCAGAACCCGGCGCTGTCCAAGGCACAGGCCATGCAGCAGGCTCAACTGAAGCTGTTGGAGGACCGGGTGTACGAGCATCCGGCCTATTGGTCGCCCTTCCTCCTGTTGAACAACTGGCTCTAGTCTGTCGCCTATGCTACAGTGGCGCCGCCTCAGCAAAGGAGCTGCCGTGGTCCTTGCCTTCGGTCTGTCCGCTGCTGCGCTGCCGATTTTGCTGCTGTCCGCGCTCTGCGCCTCCGTGGAGGCGGCTGCTCCCGAGCAGCTCAACGGCGCGGGACTCCTTGCGGACGCGGCGCGCGAGGAGTCGGGGCCGTTGTACACCCCTCCCAAGAAGTACTCGCCGCGCGCGCGGATCGGCGGTCAATACCGCGGCACGGAAGGTCCGATTCCCGAAGTGCAGGCCATCGTGCCGGATCACGTAGGCTTCACCGTCAAGCCGACGCCGACGCTCAACTGGTTCATTTCCAAGCCGACGCCGCATCGAGTGATCTTCACGCTCACCAGCATGGATTCCATCCGCCCGCTGTACGAGGGGCCTGTGGCCGAGGCCGCGAAGGAAGGCATTCATTCCATCGATCTGAAAAGCTTGGGCATCACGCTCCAGCCGGACGTCCAATACCGCTGGCACGTCTCGGTGGTGCTCGATCCGGAGACCCATTCCAAGGACTTGGTGGCCGGCGGCATCATCGAGCGGTGCGAATTCACGGACTGCACGGTGCTGCAGCCGAACCTCTCCTGCTCTCAGCAAAGCGTCGTCGAAAACATGCGCAACGGGTTCTGGTACGACGCGATGGGCTGCCTCTGCAGCCTGATCGACAACAGCCCGTCCGAAGCCGGCCTTCGCCGGCTGCGCGCGCAATTGCTGAAGCAAGTCGGCCTGCATGGCGTGGCCGAGTGGGACCTCCGCGCCATCGGCAAAGCCAGCCGCTAGCCCGGTCCGTCGGAACGTTGCGACTCCCCGCCGTCGATCCAAACTGATCCACCGGCGAATCCAATTCGATCCAGTGCTCCATCGCGCTTGCCTCCGTTTGTTCCGCGGATCGCGCGCTCTTGCGATGAAATCGCAGGTATTGAAGCGGCCGGTGCCGCGGCGAACAGCGGCGCCCCAATGGCACAGGCTTTGCTGAACTCAGCATCCATAGCGGCTCGCAGAGCCGGAACGTTGGCCTCCGCAAGGGAGGAATGCCATGACACCGGAAGTGGTGACGTGGGTGCTGATCGCAGGATTGATCGGACTGGTCTGGGTCTTCACCTGCGCAATACTCACTGATGACCGGCCCAACCGGGCGAGCCGGAACGACGAGGACACCAAGGCCGATGGTGCTCCGGAAAAGACTTCACGAGGGAGGGTTGCAGCGTGATGAAGCCAGACGCGAGCATCGTACGAATTGCGCCGACGACCGCACCGTCCTTCAACGCAGCCGTCATTCGGCCGAGCGCTCTGCGCCAGCGGCAGCGCCTCACCATTTTTCTGCCGGCCGCGTTGATCGACCGCCTCCGCAACGCCGTCTACTGGACGGAACAGCGGACGATGGCCCAGATCATCGCCGAAGCCGTGGAGGACGCCGTCGCCGCCTTGGAGCGGGCCAACGGCGGCCCGTTCCCGGCGCGGCTTGCCCCGTTGAAGCCGGGACGGCCCCGCCGGCGGCGCGCCCCGGCCCGCCTCGCATCCGTGAGCCCGGGTGGAGAGCGCGCCTAGGCCGTCTCGGACCGCCGGCGAATTTCAGTTCCCATACGGCATCACCGTCCCCGACGGGATCGTCCCGGCGAGCACGGGTGTGTCTCATTGATAGCGGCGTGAGCGTGTTGCGCATCCGGGTCAGGGGGCAGCCATGATGCGACGGCGGTTGCTGGTGTGCGTGTCGAGATCCCTCCCTCCGTCTGCTTCGTTCCTTCCCCCCGCTCAACGGACCGGTGCTCATGAACGGTGACCTGGCGCGGCTCGGGCACCCGATGCTGGCCACCCTGCTGTTCGTCGGCCTCAGCGAAATGGGCCGCGCCGAAGAGCCGCCTCCCGTACCCGCGCCCGCCGAGCCGGTCCGGGCGAAAGAGCTGGAGCTCATGACGGAAGAAGAGACAGCCAGCGTGGCGTCGGGCTACGAGCAGCCGATCTCGCAAGCGGCGTCGAACGTCTACGTGATCACCGACGAAGATATCCGTCACTCCGGCGCGACGGACATTCCGACGATCCTGCGCCGCGTGCCCGGCATGGAAGTCATGCAGACGACCGGCGCCGATTTCAACGTCAGCGTGCGGGGAGACAACCAGCTCACCGCCAATAAGCTGTTGGTGATGATCGACGGCCGGTCGATCTACATCGACGCCTCAGGCACGGTGTACTGGAAGAACCTCCCCGTCACGCTTCCGGAAATCAAGCGCATCGAGGTGCTCAAGGGGCCAGCCGCCGCCATCTACGGATTCAACGCCTTCGACGGTGTCGTCAACATCATCACCAAGTCGCCGGGGGAACTGACAGGCACCACCCTGCAGTTCGGCGGCGGCGAATACGGGACGATCTCGAGCGCGGCGATCCATGCCGGCACGCAGGGCAAGTTCGGATATCGCCTGTCCGTGGGACACGACCAGAACCAGCAGTGGCGGGACCGGAACGCGCTCGCGTTCCGGAACAACAAGTTCAACGTCCAAACGGAATACGCCTTGCCAGCCGAGGCCCGGTTGCAGCTCTCCGGCGGTCTGGTCGACGCCAACCGTTTCGACGGCCCCTTGACGGAAGTGACTCGGCCGGCAGGGACCCCGCAGCAAGGATACGCCTATGTCTCCTATGAACGGCGCGACCTGTTCGTCCGGGCCTGGTGGAACTCGAATAGCGACACGAGCCAGCTGATTACGACGCCGACGCTGGCGAATTTTCTCACGATCACGGATCCACAATTCAGCACGACGAACTATACCCGGCTGAATACCTATAACGTCGAGATCCAACACGCCGTGGACCTGTGGACCGGCAACCGGCTGACGTACGGCGCCAATTATCGGCACAACGGCTCGTCCAGCAATATCCTGTCTCAGTACACCCGCGAAGACCGGGTCGGCATCTATGCGCAGGACGAATGGAAGCTCCTCCCGTCCGTCACCCTGGTGGCAGGCCTCCGTTACGACATGGACACGTTCATCAACCCCACCTGGAGTCCCCGCGTGGCCCTGTTGTTTTCCCCCTCCCCCAATCACACGTTCCGCGCCTCGGCCTCGGTGGCCTATCGGCCGCCCAACGCGTTCGAGCGGAACTTGGACGTGCGCAATCTCGTGACCGTGGGGCCGATCAGCACGACCTTCGACACGTTTGGATCCGACGATCTTCAACCGGAAGAGATTGTCTCCTACGAGCTGGGTTACCAGGGCTGGTACTTCAAGCACCGCCTCAGGGCCAGGGCGGCGATCTTCTACAATCGCCTGTCCGATCTCATCACCTTCCGCCCGTCCGGACCGGGACTGACCGATCCGGTCCTCCCGATCAACAGCGGCTCGGCCGACATCTACGGAGGCGAGGCAGGCGTAGAGGTCTTGCTGGCGAAATGGCTGACGGGATTCGCCAATTATGCCTATCAAAACTTCGATCAAACGTTCACCGGCTTCAGCCGGCGCGGCATGCCCCACAACAAAGTCAACGTCGGGCTGCGCGGTGAATGGGACAACGGGCTCAGCGCCGAGGCGGTCTACCATTACGTGGATGCCGCAACCTATCCATTGGGCTCGGCCTTCGGCACCTTCACGCCGACGACGGCGCCCAGCGAAGGCGTCGGCAGCTACAACCTCCTCAACCTCCGGGCGGGATATCGATTCTGGAAGCAGAAGGCCGCCGGCGGGTATCTGCGGGACGCAGAAGTGGCAGTGTCGGCGTTCAACGCGCTCAACGACCAGCACAAGGAACACCCGTTGGGCGATACGATCACCAGCCGCGTGATGGGCTGGCTGACCGTGCGGTTTTAGTGGATTCTCGGTGGGTTAATTGACCTATGGCCGCGCGGCACGGCGGTTACTACAATTTCTTAAGGGGCAGGAGCGGAACGGCTGAGTGAGGCTGTGGGCGACCTCTCTCCTATGATGCAACGTGACACATACCGCGGCGGCCATCGATTCATCGCCGCCGGTCTACGCCTCGTCGCGCTGTGCGCGCTGATCACGGCGCACGGCACGTCGGCGATCCGGGCACAGGCGGCCGCTCCGCCGGTCGAAATCGCCATCCTCAACTCCTCCGACATCGCGGCCTATCAGGAAGCCATCGCCGGGTTCAAAGCGACGGGACCCAGCCACGCCATCTATACGCAGTACGACCTCCAGGGCGACCTGGAAGTCGGCAAGAAGCTGGCCCGGAAGGTCCGCGCCTCGGACGCCTCCCTGGTCGTGGCCGTGGGGTTGAAGGCCGCCCTGGCGGCCAAACTCGAGATCATCGACACCCCGATCGTCTACATGATGATCCTGGACCCATTGAAACATCAGCTGAATGGGCCCAATATGACGGGTACCTTACTAGAGGTCCCGTTGGAGCGGCAGCTCAGACTCATGAAGACCTTTCTTCCGAATGTGCGCCGGCTCGGGACGCTATACGACCCTAAGAAAAACGCCGGCCGGGTCAAAGAGGCGGAGCAGCAGGCGGCGGCCTACGGGTTCGAGCTGAAATCCTTCCCGGTGGACAGCGACAAGGACGTCCCGTCGCAGCTGCGCGCGCTGCTCGGCGCGTCGGATGCGCTGTGGCTCCTGCCCGATTCCACCGTGCTGAACAACGACTCGGTCACCTTCCTGCTCCAGTCGACGCTGGCGCAGCACGTGCCCGTGATCGGGTTTTCGCCCGAGTTCACGCGGCTGGGCGCCTTCATGGGGCTTTCCGTGAGTTACGGAGAGGTCGGGCGCGAGACCGGACAATTGGCCCGGCGGATCCTGAACGGCGACCGCGCGCCGTCCCAGCGCCCCATCCCGATCGAGCGGATCAAGGTGACGGTCAATCTCAAAACGGCCAAGTTCCTAGGTGTGCCGATACCCTCCGAGTTGTATGGATTGATCGACGAAACGTATTAGGCGAAGGGCTGCCATGACCGAGAGTCAGCAACGTGTCGCCCCGCAGGCCGCGGTACCCGGAGGCACGGTGCGCTTTGTCGCCTTGCGCACCAAGTTCATGGTCTTCTTCGGCCTGATCCTGATCGTCACCTGTTCGACCCTCACGTGGTACTTCGTCGAAGGCCGGCGCGTACTGATGACGGCCAACCTGCACGGAGTCGGCAGCATTCTCCTGACCAGCGTGGCGAACAACGGCCAATTCCGCTACGGGGCGCTCATCGCGGAGGACCGCGCCACGCTCCTGCATTTCACCGAGAGCCTCATCGCGCTCGACGACGTGGCCTA
>JBDZVU010000016.1:0-46150 GCA_040255845.1 Nitrospiraceae bacterium
AAGGTCGACGCGCCTACGTGTTGATCAATAACCGCTGTGAAGGCCATGCCCCAGGGACAGCCAAGGCGCTCTCCAAGCTCCTGACCGACGCTCCAGGGTCCGGCAGAGACGGTGGGGGCCATCCGTAACCCTCCCAGCCCGAAACTAGAGCTTCCCCTAGTGCAGGGTGGGGCGGGTGACCGGTATGCTCGGTCATCCACCCTGAAAGGGGAGCGTGTCTTGACTGGCCACGAGGTGAAAACGGACGAACAGCAGTGGCTCGAGTTGACTCTCTACGAGCTGGCGAGAGCCGTGCGGGCCGAGGGCAAGCAGGCCGTCCTCTATTGCAGCGCCTGCCGTGGGGAGGTGGCGTACAACCGGGTGGTTCCGGGGCCGATTCGGGAGTGGCCCTATTGCCCGGTGCACGTCCAGACGCCGCTCATCATGCGGTCGGGCCCCATCGATCCCTGCGCGAATTTCTGGGCCGCTGTTCGTCCACGAGCCGCCTCCACTCGGTGAGGCGTTCCAGAGACGGGCAAGCCGGAGGCTGGCTCCGGGCCGGTTTCTCTGCGCCGACACCTGCTCTTCTTCTTACCGAAGTTTTCCAGCTCCTTAACGATTCACGCCACTCATCGCGTCACGTCTGTGGTACAACGGGCGATCTCAGCCTCGTGCGAAACACCTCGCTTACACAGGAGGAATCATGCCATCACGACGCCGACATCGAACCGCCGCCGCCTGCGCCGCATTGACCCTCTGGCTGCTCCCTCATGCCGCACCGGCCATGGAACTGTCGGCCGGACTCCAGAATTTGCGGTGCGTGGACCTGCACGTCGACCTGGAACAGGATCCCGTCGTGGAGTCCCGCGCCAGAATGACGGAGCAAGACCTGCAGCACAGCGCGTCCAAAGCCCTCAAGGCGGCGTTGCCGCTCCTATCCATCTCACCGCAGTGCGGCAATCGGCTGCGGCTGCTATTGGTCTTGCACGATCGACCCGGCGGCTACAACGGACTGCTGGTAAGCGGCATCGAACGAGTGGCGACGGTGCTGGAGACCGGTGTTCACCAGGAGGTGGAGGTGTGGTCCGGGGGCATTCAGGAGTTCCGGGGACCGATCGAGGGAGCGACGCACACCGCCCGCCAAGCTCTCGCCCGCTCCCTGGACCATTTTGCCGAAGCGTACCGGCTGTCGGGTAATCCTTAACGGGGCCGCCCTAGCGAACCCACGGGGGCGCAGTGGGAGACTGCGGCGTCAGCCGCTCATACGTGCCTGGCGGCCGCCGGCTCGGCTCCGGCGGAAGCGGCAGGCTTGGAGCCGAGCCCTCGCGCTTGAACCGGACGACGAGTCCACCCATGACGTCCCACTCGCGGAAGTTCGTTCTGGTGGAATGGGGGTGCCGATTGTGGCACTCCACGCAGGACCGGACGAGCGCCAAGTCCGCCGCGACCGCCTTATACTGATCGCCGTCGGGAAAACTCACGAAGCCGCGCTGGCGGTCTTTCTCCAGTTGAATCAGCGCGTCGCTTTCCGCGGTCGTCTTCGGCCGGTTCTCCGGATTGATAGGGGTCAGACTGATGAGGCCGATCTCGACGGACTCGACTTGCCCGGCCGCCGCCTTCACGAACTGAGCCGGTAATGGCAGGTAGTGCGCATCCTTTTCCCAATCTTCCCGCGGTTGCGTGCCGCTGGCCCGGGTATGTTCCACCACCTGAAGGACATACGCCGTGCGAAACGCGCGCACGACGTCAAGAATGTACCGCGCGGCCTGCTCGTACGATGGATCCGCCACGGCGAACGACACGCTCAGCGGCAACAGAACGGCAAGACAGGCCAGGAGTCGGCTCACATAGCGCATTGGACGGCCCCATCGCTTAGAACGAGACAACGAGAGAACGGGCGGGAGACTAGCCGATTCGACCCGGGTCCGTCAACGCGGGCGGGACGTTCCGTTCGGGAGCACAGCGAGCCGTTTAAGAAGGAAGGCGTTGGGCGCAGGGCGCCCAAGATTCGACGCCCTGCGCGATGTGCGCGTTCAGCTACCGACGCCGAACAGCCACAGCAGCACAATCACACTGAGCGGGACTCCCAATAACCATAGAACGATGTACATCATAGTCGCTCTCCTTTCGTCATCCGTGATGCGGCTGTAGTTCGCCTTCGCGCCGCCGGGTCGACAACGTCATCGGCTCGCCGGAGGCCAGCCATCCGCCGAGGACGGCGCCCATCAGGCCGATGAGCAACGCCGTCGCAGCGCCGAGCGCCGAATTTCGTGCCGCCATCGCGGCGGCTTCAGGATCCGGAGGCACGCCGCTGGATGCCGCCCAGACCGGTGTTCCTGCCAGACCGCTCATCCACCCGCCGAAGAAGCCGCCGGCTCCCAGCGCCGCGAGGATCAGCAGCACAGGCAGCGCGACCAGCCACACCATCGCACCCTGTAATGACGCCTGTTCGGCGCGCCGCAAGCCCGCAATCATGCCGGCCGCCCAGCCTCCCAACACAAACGAAAAGAATGCGCCGGCGATGCTGAACACGAGACCGGCAAAGCTGAGATCGGACAGGCGCGTCGCGTCGGTCCCGATACGATGGGCGCCTATCGCAATTCCAATCAGTCCGATCAGCAAGCCGGCCGCGACGGCGGTCAAGGTCCCGACCCAGATCGCACCCCAGTCGAGCGGCCATCGCATGTGCGCGGCGTCAACACTCGGCGTGACGACCAGGCTATGTTCCTCCACAAAGAACTCCGGACTTCTGGTCGGCATAACGCCTCCTTTTTTACGGATTGCTGTATGGGTCCTTGATCGATACAGGGTGCAAACGAAGCGCCAGCGCTCCCTGGGAAATCCTCTGGGGCGTAACCCGGCGGGATCCGACGCGATGGGAAGACGTATACGGCGCAGGGACCGAGCGGCGTGGCCAGGTTGTCCCTCGGTCCGCCTGCCATGCGCTTGTGAGACAGTTTCAGCGGGAGGCGATCGTGCGTACTGTACGATCTTCGAGGATCTGCTGCTGAATTTGCTGGACCGCGTCGGAAAGCGCCCGATTCAGCCGGGCGCCGGGCGGGACTTCTTCCGTCGGGTTGAAACTCTCGTCGAACGAAGCTCGACCGCGATAGGTCCCCACGACGTCGCCGTTCGGTTTCAAGAGATACAGCGTCAGATCGGCTCGCCCCCTGGTTTCGTGGGTTTTCATTTTCAAGAGATTCGCGACCCGTCCGACGTACGGCACGTTGGTCCAGAGATGAGGCCGGGTTTGCTCGTGCAGCGCGTCGATCCGACCCGACAAGACCAGATCAGGCTGTGGATCGAATCGGGTGACGCGTGAGAAGAGCCCGGACCGCTCCAATTCGGCGAAGAGTTCCTCCCCGACCCGATTGGTCAACTGCGTGGGAGAGAGACGCTTGGCTTTGGGCGCATCGAGTCCGAAGGTATCTTTGCCTGAGATCAGGGAAGGGGCCGCGTACAGATCATGGACCTCGACCGTGGCATCGATGATCGGCCCTTGATGCGCCAGCGTGACGTCGGGCTTGTACTCCGGACCGCCGCATCCGGCCGCGACCGCCACGAACCACGCGCATCCCCACCCTGCCCGCCGAACATGTTCCATAGGTACATGCTATCGTCAGTGAAGGCTCACGCTGTGCTGGGAAAGCCCCCTGCCGCGGATGCAGGAGAGAGGCGCGGTCACGAATCGGCGCGATCGCGGGATCGGTCGCCGGCGTCCAGCAAAATCGCCACGAGCATGTCGCTCATGACGTTCACGCCCGAGCGGGCCCTGGCAATGATCCAGTCCACCGTCATGATCAACGGGATCGCGGCCACGATCACCTGATCCGGCAAGCCGGCCGCCGCCAACACCAGCGGCAGCACGATCAAGCCGGCTTCCGGAATCCCGGCCACACCGGCACCGGCGATGATCGACGCTCCCACGATGACCAGCTGCTTGGTCATCGGCAAGTCAAAACCCAACGCCTGCGCCAGGAACAGCGCCGCCATGGCCTCGTAGAGCGTGATGCCGTCGTTGTTGAAGTTGGTGCCGACGCAGGCGGCAAGGCGGGAGGATTGCGGCGAGACCGCCATGCGTTCCAGGCACCGAAGCGTGACCGGGACCGTTGCCAGACTGCTGTTGCACGAGACAGCCGTCATGATCGCATCGGCGCCCTGTCCCATGTAGACCGCGGGCGGCTTCCGGCCGACGAGCCAGGCAAGGATCGGATAGTAGATCAGTGCGTGCACGCCCAGGCCCAGCAGCATGGCCGCCAAAAAAATCCACAGCACAGAAAAGACCCCGAGTCCCGACTTCCCCACCACCTGCGCGATGACGCCGAAGACGGCGAACGGCACCAGGACGATGATCCATTCCAGGATTCGCACGAGCAGCCGATACAGCCGCTCGACCAGGCTGGCCACGATCGATGCCGCAGACCCCCTGTTCGAGGTGGCCCGAACTCGGCGCACCACCGCGCCCAACGTCAACGCGAGAAGCACCACGCCCACCACATTGTTGCTCGAAAACGGAGTGGCAAGCCCGCGGAGAAGTCCCGAAACCAGAAACGCCACTGGCCCCTGGTCGCCGGCCTCTTCAGACAGCGCGCGGGCGGTCGAGGCCTTCAAGTCCGGGACAAGGGGAATCCACTCATCCACATGCCCCTGCCAGGCGGTACCCGGCTTCCAGGTATTCATGATGACGAGGCCGATCGTCATGGCGACCAGCACGTTGACAAGGCAGATGAGGAGCAGTCTCGTCCCTTTGCTGAGCGGGAGGCTCGTGCCGATTACGGCGTCCAGGACGGCGAAAAAGATCAACGGAATGGCGAGCGTCCGAAGCAGCGCGACGACGAAGAAGCCCAGCTTCCCCAAATGCTCGTTGCGCAGTCCTCCGAGATAGGGGTCCTGTCCGAACGCCACGCCAACGGCGGTGCCGCATGCCACGCCGATGAGCACCTGGGTATAGAGTGGAGGCGGAAACCAGCGGGACGTCTCGGTCATACGTTGCGGCCCTGTGCCGGATGCGGTGCGCGAGCGTTATCACACCGGGCCGGGAGCGCGCCTCGGGAGGGCCGGCGGTGCACGCCGTTAGATCGGAATGTCGCGCGTGCCGTCGTAGGAGGTCCTCGATTGATGCACGAACTTCACGGTGTCGCCGTCCCGTACGGCGGAATCCTCGGTGCCGATCTTCCTGTTCACCGTGATGAGCGCCTCGCGGCTGACGAGGAAGGGCTGCAAGCCGCCCAACTGGTCCGGATGTGATTCGATGAGTTTCTTCACGGTCGTGGGGGCTGTGACTTCGATCTCGAAGCGGTCTTCGCCGACCGCGTTACGCAACGTCGTTCCCATCACCAGCACAGTGACCATGCGCCCTCATTTCGTTGGTTGCTGAGCTCTGACATCGCTTCTACTGCCTTGCGTGACATCGAAAACAATCGGGTCGTTTGGGATGGCGCGCCGGCAGCGGCTTGGCGCCTCCCGCCTGATGGCACTGGACGCATCCTGGCTCCGCGGAGATGGCCCGGTGCTCGGGCGTGCCTGGAATCGGAGGATTGCGGTCCTTCGGCGTGGGCAGCAGCGACACGCCGATCACGACCGCAAGGGCGAAGACGACGAACAGCCAGTCGACTTTCCGGAGCCTCATGAGCCCGGGACTTTCCCGCGCTGCTCCGCCGCCTGGTAGGCCTCGCTCAGCATCTGCGCCACATGTTTCACCTCTGCCCGATTCCGCAGGCCACTTTTTAGCTGAATCATGCAGGCGGGGCAACTGGTCGCGACAACGTCCGCGCCGGCCTGCTCAACCGCCCGTTGCTTCCGCTCGAAGATCCGCCGTGCCGTCACTGGATCTTTCACCATGAATGTCCCTGCTCCTCCGGCACACCGATCGGCGTCCGGCATCTCGACGAAATTGACGCCCGGTAGCGCCGCGAGTAGCCGGCGCGGCTCCTTGGTGACGCCGGCCGCCCGGAGATGGCAGGACGAGTGGTAGGTGACGGTCCGGGTCTGCGTGCCGGGTTCGTCCATCGGCGGCTTCACCGGCGAACGCGCCACGAATTCGCTGATATGCACCACCTTCCTCGCCAGCTCTTCCGCGAGCCGGCGCTCGTCGCCATCCTGGAAGAGGGCCGGATAGTCCTTCAGCATGAGCGTACAGGAGGCGCAGCCGGTGACGATGGTCTCGTACGGAGCCAGCGAGCGGAGGTTGAAGCGGGCCCCCTCCAGAACGAGGCCGGCGTGTCCGTACGTCTGGATGGGCGTCCCGGAACAACGTTGGGGCGGCAGCGCCGGCTCGATTCCGTGCCTGCGCAGGACATCGATGACCGCGTCGCCCACCCCGTCGTCGAAATAATTCGCCGCACACCCGTGGAAGTAGGCCACGCCGCTCGTCCGGCTCTGGGGCGAGGGTGGAATGAGATTCCGATACCGGTCGCGCAGATGGGCCGGAGCCAGGCGGGGCAACCCGAGATCGTGCGGCAACCGTGCGGTGGGCGCGAGCAGCGCCATGACCGGCTTGCTGATCCGCTCGAGGAGCCGGCGAAGACTCGGCCGGTCCCACCACGGTTGCGTCCGTCCGAGCAGCCGCAGGGCCCGTTCGAACGACGCGCTCCCCGCCTGCCAGCGAAAGACCCATCCGGCCAGCGCGTTCGGCCGTTCCGCCCGCTTTTTTAAGATGAGGTCGGAGACATCCACTCCCGCCGGGCATACGGTGCGGCACGATTTGCAGTTCAGGCACGCCTCGACGACCCGCTTCGATTCCAGATAGCTGTAGTCCTTGGCCGTGACGATCTCGAACCACCCGCGCGAGCTCATGTCTTCGGATTGGAATACGTCGTACACCGGGCAGACCGCGTTGCATTTGGCGCAGGTGGCGCAGGATTTGGACAGCCTGGTGTAGTCGATATGGTCGGTAAACGGCGCGTCGCTGATCTTGATGCCGGGGTTCATCACGTTGGCGGGGTCGAACGCCCGTTTCACCCGTACGAAGAGGGCGTACAGCTCGTCGCCGAACATCGTGCGGACGTATTCGGCCCGCACGCGCCCGTCCCCGTGCTCGCCGCAAATGGACCCGCCGAAGCGGCTGAGCACCGCGCCGTGAATCTCATGATAGGCTTCGGTCATTTTCCGAAAGTCCCCGCCGTCATTCACGTCGAGCAGCGGCACGATGTGGGCGTTGCCGTTGCCGATGTGCCCGAAAATCGCCACCGGGACGCGCTGCCCCGCGAAGAACTGCTCGAGATACCGGATCAACTCGCTGATCCGGCGGGCCGGCACGACGACGTCGTCCACGAAGTTGATCGGTTTCTTGCGGGGATCGAACCGGTAGAGCGTGGGATACAGCGCCTTGCGGGCCTTCCACAATTGCTCCCGCCGTTCGGGGTCAAAGGCCATCGTCATGTCGGCAGCCAGCTTGTACGGCCGACACACGGCGGCCATGGCTTCGGCCCGCTCGCGCAAATCGACGTCGAGCGAGTCGGCGTCCAGCTCGATGAGGAGCGTCGCCGCTGCGTCCGCGGGGATCCCGTACCGGCTCCGTCCAATCAGATCCAATGTATTGCCGTCCATGACCTCCAATGCGCTGGGCCCAAGCGCGAGCAGGTGCGGAACGGCGTCGCCCACTTCTTCCAATCGGCAAAAATGGATGAGCGCGGCCAGCGTCGACTTGGGCCGCTCCACCAGCGACAGCGTGGCTTCGCTGATGACGCCCAGCGTCCCTTCGCTGCCGACTAGCAGTTTCGGTAAATCGAACCGCCCTTGCGCCAGCCCCTCGGCGAGGCCGAACAGGTTGTAGCCGCAGCTGTTCTTGCTGACGCCCGGCTGCTTCGAGCGGATGAAGTCCGCCTGAGCCTGTACCAGGACAAACACGTCGCGAACCGCCGGAACGGTGGCCAGCCACTGTTCGAGCTTCGGATCGGCCAGCCCGCAGGAGGCGGCCTCGAGCCAGGTACCCGACGCCAGACACATTCGCAGCTGCCGCACGTTGTCCTTCACGGCGCCATACCGCAACGTGTGCGGGCCTGACGAGTTGTTGGCCAACATGCCGCCCACCTTGCACATGTCGCCGCTGGAGGGATCGGGCCCGAACAGCAACCCGTGGGGGGTCAACAGCTTGTTCAATTCGGCGAGGACGATGCCGGGCTGCACCCGCGCCCAGCGCTCCTCCCGGTTCACCTCGAGCAGGCGGTTCATCCGCGACACGTCAAGGATGATTCCCGAGCCGATGGCCGAGCCGGTGAGATTCGTGCCCGCCGCCCGGGGAGTCAGCGGGATGCCGCGCGAGACGGCATACCGGACCGTCGCCGCAATGTCCTCCTCGGACTCGACCAGCACGACCGCGGACGGCACCATGCGGTAGATGCTTGCATCGACGGCGTACGCGGTCTTGGTGGGGCCGTCGTCCTTGACTTTGTCGGGGCCTAGACGGGCTCGAAGATCAGCGGCGATCGAACGCGAGCGGTCCGGGAGAATGAGGGTCGGTGCAGTCGTCATTCAGGCGAGGGCATTGTAGTCCCCGGTGCGAAGCGAGAACAAGCCTCGCGAGGCGGCACGTCCGCACAATCAGTCGTCACGGACTGGCGCTTGACAAGGAATGGTGAACGAGAAGGTGCTTCCTTCCCCGGGGACACTTTCGACCCAGATCTGCCCCCGGTTCAACTCCACCAGGCTCTTCGCGATGGCCAACCCCAATCCGGCTCCACGCGCATCCTTCGAGATCGCCGCGCCCCGAAAAAATTTGTCGAACACCCGCGGCAATTCGTCGTGCGCGATGCCGCAGCCGGTGTCCGCCACGGAGATCTGCACCGACTCTTCCGCGTCCCGCACGCACGTGGAGACAAGCACGGTTCCTTGGGGTGGCGTAAATTTGACGGCATTGCCGATCAGGTTGGTCAGCACTTGCGTAATGTGGTCGCGATCCGCCGCAACGTGCGGCAGCACCGACTGGTGCCGGACCTCAACCGAGATGGACTTGCCGGCGGCCAATGAACGGAGGCCGTCCACGATGTCGTCGACGAGATCGGCGAGATCGACGGGTTGGAGCTTGATCTCCATTCGCCCCGCTTCAATCCGTGACAGGTCCAAGAGGTCCACGATGAGGCGGCTCAACCGGTCCACGTTGAACAGCATCCGTTTCAGATACGTGGATTGCTTGTCGTTGAGATTCCCGGTCATGCCGTCCAACATGTTCTCGACGAAACTCCGGATGGCCGTCAGCGGCGTGCGTAGTTCATGCGAGACGACTGAGACGAACGCGGATTTGAGCTGATTCAATTCTTGTAGTTTGTCATTGGCCGTTTCCAGTTCGGCCGTCCGCATGCGGACCTTCTCTTCCAAGCTGGCGTTCAACTCCTCCACTTCGTTGTATGCGGCGGCATGCTCCAAGGCGATAGCCAATTGATTGGCGACCGTCATCATGACGTCCAAGTCCTCCGCGTTGAGAGCATGGTGCTGATGCCGGTCCACCGTCAAAGACCCGATCACCCGTCCCTTGACGCGCAGGGGCACGGCAACGATGGACCGAGCATGAGTGACCTCGGCTAGCTTCCTGGATAACGGATGCAGCCGATCCCACACGTCTGTGATGTCCTGAACAAGAATCGGGCGACCCTCAATCAGCAATTCCCCCTCGATACTCGACGAATCGGTAGTCGGTGTTTCAAGAGACCGTGCAAAGGCCGCCACTTCCGCCGGCACGCCGACGAGCCTCGCGTCGTATGCTACTTTCCGTTCAGCATCAAAAAAAGAAATCATCACTCGATCGAAGTGGAGATTATGTTTTATCGCGTGCAGAGCGTTATGAATCAGCGCTTCACGATCCAGCGTCGAGCTAACCATCATGCCGGTCTGATATAACAAGGTCAGCTGCCCGATGCGCCGCTTCAAATCCACGGCGGCCTGCTCTTGGACGAGATACGCCTCGCGGAGTTCCTCATGCCTCGTATCGGAGAAGCGGGCTTGTTCCTGAACCATTCGGTCTCGCTCTCTCACACTGAGGCTTAGAAGACGCACCCAATTTGCCAACCAGACCGTCACGCCGGGAAAGGCACTTATGGCAAGCACCTGCGGCCACCGCAATGTCGGATACACCGTCGCAGCCCCCGTCGCCGTGAGCGCAGATACCATCGCGCCCGCGACAGCGCCGCCCCAGGGCCGCGGTTCACGCGGCACCCACGTGAATTCCCACTCACAATACTCGTCCCCTTCGGCCATGCAGCGGCGGTCGGTAATGGTCGCGGGACTCAAGCCATAGATCAGAAATGGGAAAGCGGCCAGGGCCGCCTTGGACGACTGGCAAACATGGAACGAGCAGGATTTTCGGTACGGGCCAAACTGCTGATACACGTGCTCGTGAAACTTCATGCGCAAGACTGCCGAGCGGTCCGTGATGGTTTCGCTTTCGAAGTGAATAGACCCTTTGGCGTACTTCTGGCCGAAATGCGGGAACATTTTATAGATCCGATGCACGCCGAACGGCCGTCCCAGAGCCTGGATAATCGGTGAGATCAACTTATCCTGCCCCATGTGATACTGAAACTGCTGGTCGCCGGACAAAATGATGCAGAATTCGGCAAGGAACATCACAAATTCATATGAGTAGCTGTTCCATTGGTTGAGGAGAAATTGAGGAGTGACGTGGTAGGCGCTGTCCGGGATTCGCTGGTTCAGCAGCCGTGCAAGGGCCTCGACCGCTTCGGCTGCCGCCTGCTCTCCCCTGGCCCGGCTCACGACCTCACGGAGGTACTCGACGTTGGCCCGGACCGTAATGCCGCTCGCGTCCCGGATTTTCCGCCCGTCGATGTCCAACCCGAACGGGCGGAATTCCATCTGCCCTTTTTCGAGAATGCTCCGATCCTTGGGCAATAGTTGGGACATTGCCTCCATCCGCTTGAACCGCCCCACGCATCAGAACAGCAGCAGGAAGGCGGATCCCAATCCGACGAACAGGGTCACAACAATAATGCCGACGCCAATATGTAACGTGGAGAAGAACGCCAACTGTGAGACGCCGATGACCGCCGACAGCGCGCCAGATACGAGACCATAGATCGCGAGCGCCCTGCCACGTCGGTTAGGACCCAAAGCCAAGGCGCGTTGGGCCTTTCTTGCCCATCGTATGGCGCTCATGCCGCACACCACTGCCAGGATAAGTGCCACCGTTCCTACCTGTTCGCCTGTGAAGCGCTCCCCCCAAACGGGCTTCATCATTTTCGCCAGCAGGTCCCCGTCAAAGGTTCCGACGATCGTCAAGCAAGCGGCCACAAAGCCCAGCTTGATGGAATGCAATCCTGAGCGGCAAAGCGGCCCGCGGTCCGCTAGCAGCGGCGTGTGGGCTTGAGCTCGATGGCTCGCCGACGGATTTTCAGTCAAAACGTTGTCAATGAAGAGGTGTGTCCACGCGAATGCGCCGGACTGTGCAAAATGCCTGGGCAACGTATTGCGAACGATACAGGCCTGTTCCGCACGGGGAAGAGTCGGATTCCAGTCCGGGTTCACGATGACATGCCGAGCCGATGACTGTAATGAATTGGCAGTCTCCACTAAGGCTTCCTGGATGAGCCCCGAACAAATGAATTGAGTGTGAATGGTTTCATCGCCGCACTTCCCTCGTTCGCGCCTTCGCCATCCGAGCATGCCCCGCGTCTCATCGATCCAGGCGTGAACACGGTCCACGCCAAGACCTATCCCTTCAATGACGGGAGTCGCGTACCGAGCGAGACTTCCCGCGAACAGTACTGCGCAAAGCGACGACAACATCAGAAGCATAATTACGTATTCGACAAGTCCCGCATCGAGCTGCTCGCTGAGCTGATAGCGGCTGTCCCCCACCAAACCCAGAACCATCACAGGCAGCAGGGTACAACACCACAGCACCACAAATCCCAGCCGTTGCGCAGTCGATTTCCTCGTCCAATTTCCCGCGATGTCAGCCATGATTGGCACGATCAGGAACCCACCGATCGCTCCCACTGCCGCCGTGGATGCAAACCAAGCCGTAACGGCCAGACGGGCGAGGTAATAGAGAACATAGCAGCTAAGAACCAGGGCCAGGATCCCGCTTCCAACTGCAAGCGCGTATCGGCCCATGGTGGGGAAGCTCCAAGAAAACTCTGCAGGGGATGCCAATTCGGAGACATTCATGTGCGCAACTATCCAATCGCTAGACTGCTCCAAGACAGCCGCCCCATTGTGATACAGAGTCGCACCTCCCCAAACCAACAGTGCGATGGTGGCCACGAGGCTCGTCAGTGCCGCACCCGAAACTATCCCGCTGAGTGCAGATCGTCCTTTGGCATCCATGGTGAGTGCGACATGATGGATGACACCGCTGACCACGGATTCCATGTCGTAAACAGCGCCCATATACCCTGCGGTAATCCGACGCAACATTCGGCGCGCTTCCCACTTATTGAGTAACGCACCTCGTAGTCGAAGAACCGCGAAATTCCATTCATTCGGGTATTCCATATAGTGGCGCGGCGAGTGGATCCCCACTCCCGTATTCGGCACCGATTCTATGATGAGAGGATCGTTGTAGTGATGGCCCTCTTCTTGTTCTGATGGCGACCCGAACACCATGGCGATGTGATTCCAGTAAGACGATGTACCCCAACGGTTAATCGCTGCGGTCATTATTCCCGGTAGCGCGCCAAGAAGCTCTCGGAATGGGTGGGTCCTTGCGAGCCGCCACAGGGTTGATCCGAACTTCCACCGAAACAGCATCAGATCACCGACCCGCAGATCCATTTTCCTCAAGATGGGATCCAGGGGTGTGCCGTCCGTCGTCGCCGGACTTGCCGATACCACTCCTACTTCAATGCGGCGCCGAATCATCTCTCGATCGATCGTCTTCCGGCTATGCGGATCATCCGTTACAATGTTGGACACAACGCCCGCTTCATCCGTCTCGATTAAGACTTGATCATATACTTCGAGCCCCTCCAAAAGGTCGGGACACCTCACTTTGAGGGTGACGGTTCGCCCGAACTTGTCCGATACCGTAATGAACGATCCACCCGCTCCCTCAGACAACTGTAAGATGGCCACCGGTAGCTCTCGACTGACGGTCACCCAAGTTTGGTCGACACACTCACGTCCTCGGTCCTCCGTGAGGATCCAACTCCCTGTGTTGTAGTACTTCAAGCTCTTGAAACCGGGCACATCAACATCTCGAGCCCCATGCGAATGCCCCATGATGAGCGTGGTCACAGTCGAGGCGTCCAATTTGTGGCCCACCAGCGGCATGGTTCTGGGATCCGGATCTTGTTCAAACAAGCGCGGGATGATATCTCCGAACTCGTCTTTGGTGGCATTAAACAAACGCGCCCTGACCAAGAACAGGGCTGTCTTCCATTCGGCCGGCAGTCGATGCCGTGCCCATCGCACGCGCTCGTCATCGCTCTGCGCGTATTGAATCCGATACCGCTGGAGATAAACGAGGGCCCGGACATACCCATGAAAGAACAGCCAACTCGCCATGCGAATCCAATTCGTCGGATTGAACGCGTTGATGAGGATTCCGTTGAGTTTGGGGGCACACCGGAGGCCGCGAACCGACACGGTCTTGTACTGGACATATCCCGGGCATTCCGAGCCAAATCGCTCGAATGTCGACTGATGCTTTTCGTCCTCGTAGCGAAACATCCCCTCGTACGTCAGTTGATTGCCGTGTTCCGCATAAACCTGCAGGTAGTCGCTTTCGTAGTACAGTTGGAATTTGACCCGGTCGTCTAGACGGATATGCCGCAACTGGGGATGTCGAATCTTCCACGTGCGCTTAACATCCTCTGTGATCATCGCTCCGATGATAATCCGCTGGAGTCTCGGGCTTACCAGGGAGTGATCATGGTTGCCCGGTGTGTAGATCACTTGTCGCTTTTGCGGGTTGTCCACTATGAACCGGCCTAAGGCCTCAAAGAATCCGCGATGGTTTCGCACGATCGCGATGCATTTGTCGGCTTCCTTCACCTCAGCCTTACGCAGCTGTGTTCGGGATGTCACGGGCAAATAGAGATCGACATCCGCGATGGTGTCCGCTCGCTCTTCTTCCGCGCTAGTCACAGTTGTCCAGAGATCCAGCACATCACCGAGCAACACCAAATCCACCTCATCGTCTTGGTGGTACAACGATAGTCGGCCTAGCAACTCCGCAAATTCGTTGTCTACATGGAACTCCTCCATCCGATTCTTCTGCCCCAGATGGAAATCGCTCATGAAAATAGCCACTTTTCTCATGACGCCCTCGCTTGGGACTCTAGAAGTTGATGCGCAGGTTCACCGAGCCGATGTACCAGGTGGTGCGATAGGTGCCGTTGATCGAGCCGGGAATGGCGACAGGATTTTGATTGCCGGTGACCGTGCGCCTTTCGTAGAGCAGGGCTTGAAAGGCGAGATCCAAGCCGATGGCTTTGGGCCTGTACCACTTGCCATCGGGATTTCCGCATGAGACGAGGCCGAGGAATTTCCCGCCTTCTTTGCACATAAACCCCAGCCCTGTCGAGATCGAATGGTTGTTCGCATCAGGCACGCTCGGCAAAAATGAACTGTCGGGCACGGCATTCTGGGAATACCAATAGCCGCCGCGCAGGGCGACCTCCCAACCAGGCAGCCGCTCCAGCTGGAGCCACTTGTATTCCGTGCCGATCATGGTCGTGTAGCCGCTCTGCCAGTTTTGCGGAAAGGGGATCGTCGCGCCGCTGGACAAATGGACGTCCGTGTTCTTGAACGACCGCCACTCCGTATAGTCGACGTCCAATTCAAATTTCCATTCGCGGTCGTTCTCACGCAGCGGCCAAACTGCGACGGCTCCCGTGAACGATTGCGGGAGCACGACGGTGGTGGAGGCATCGGCCACCGTCGCTCCGTTCACCAAAAAGTTTCCGTGCAGATGAAGCGTGGCCCGGCTGCGGTACACAAAGCCGATGTTGGCAATCGGCTTCCCGTTTTCGTTTCGCAAAGCCGTGTACAGGAAGCTGGCATTGAACCCGGCAGCCGTATCCCCACCGTTGATTTCCAACGGAGCCCCAGGCGGGATCCCGGGCAAGCCGGCATTGTTGAGCTTGGTGACCCCTTGCCCCGTCCCCCAAAAGCTGGCGAAGGTATAAATATCGGCGCCGACTCCGACCGAAAAATTCTCGCTCAGCTTGTAGGCAAGCGTGGGTTTGATGTCGATCAACTGAAGAGACTGGCGCGTCACGGCGGTGGAGAAGGGTCCGTCATTCGGCCAGCGGTACAGGATGCCGTAGGGCGAGATGACACCGATGCCCGCCGTAACGTTGCTGAGCGCCTTGAGCCCGATATCCCCAAGGTTGGCCGTCAGATAGTAATTACTAGGGGGCGGGAACGCGATGCTTCCGCCGAAATCGCCGCGGGCGGTTGCACCGGTCGGACTGGTAAAGGTCGTCGATCCGCCGACGAGCAGTGTTCCGAGCGATGTTTGGACGCCCCGCAGCTGCGTCATCCCTGCCGGATTAAAGAATAGCGCCGACGGATCGTCAGCCTGCGCGGTGAATGCGCCGCTCTGTCCGACTGCCGATGCACTTTGGTCGAGGATTCGGAACCCTGAGGCGAAGCCGTCGCTGGAGAGACTGACACCGACTAGAAGGCACAGCAGGGCGATGACATAGATGCTTGTTCCAAAACCGGGGCCGTGGAACATTGAGGCACCACCCGTAAATGCCCTGGAACGGTATGCAACGTGGGGGCGGATTGGCGGTCATTACCATCAGCAATGACCGCGCCAGCTTTCACCGCGCTATAAATGAACGTGTTTATCGACAATTGCATAGGCATTCGCTCGTTTTCAGAATGTTCCCGTGAATCCATTTCGATCCTAAAGAATCGGAATGGATGCAGTTCAACCCTGATCATGTTAGTGCTCAGCCCCAGCTATTGTCCGGTGACACCACCTATTTTAGAATGTGCGTCCCCCTCGTGATGGACCGGCCTCTTCTTCATATCACCCGTGTTCTTCCGGCCCCTGTTTTGGCCGAGGCCCGTCGCCGGTACCGACTGTTCGCCGAGCCGAGTGAAGAGGCGCCCTCAGATGAGGAGCTCCGTGCCGGCTTTGCCCAGGCCGACGCGGTCATCTGCACCTTGAGCGATCGCATCGACGCCGACCTCTTGTCGCATGCGGGGCGCCTGAAGATCATCGCGAACTACGCGGTGGGCTATAACAACATCGACGTGGCTGCGGCCCGAGCCCGCGGCATTGTGGTGACGAACACGCCCGACGTGCTGACCGATGCGACGGCCGATCTCACGTGGGCGCTGCTCTTGGCGGTTATGCGGCGCGTGGTCGAAGGCGACCGCCTGATGCGAAGCGGCACCTGGGCGGGCTGGGCTCCCACGCAGATGCTCGGGACGGACGTGACGGGCAAAACGCTGGGGATCATCGGCATGGGCCGGATCGGGCAGGCCGTCGCCCGGCGCGCGGCCGGTTTTCGGATGCCGGTGGTGTACAGCAGCCGCCGCCCTACTTCAGTTGTGGACGGACGGTGGACGTTCCTACCGATGGAGGAACTGCTGAGTCGGGCGGATATCGTCTCGCTTCATGTGCCGCTGACGAAGGAGACCCATCATCTGATCGGCGAGCCGGAACTGCGGCTGATGCGGCCGACGTCCTTTCTGCTGAATACCGCCCGCGGCCCGGTCGTCGATGAAGCGGCGCTCGTGGCGGCATTGGACGCCGGCCGGATCGCCGGCGCAGGACTGGACGTCTACGAGAATGAGCCGGCCGTACATCCCGGTCTGGCTCGGCTGCACAACGTGGTGCTGCTTCCCCATCTGGGTTCGGCCACGGAAGACACGCGTGTAAGAATGGGGCAGATCTGCCTGGAGAATATCGCCGCCGTGCTGGAACAGCGACCGGCGCCGAACGAAGTGCGCGCCTGACCCGGCTAGCTCGCGAGCCGAAATTCCGCGGCCGGCTCCGCGCGGCTTTTGAGCAGCTCGAGGCGCTGCGGCACGTCATGAAATGAGGGGATCGATTGGAACGTCGTCGCGGCCTTGTCCCACTGCGATTCGGCCTCATAGAGGAGTCCCAGCTCGTACCGGATCGCCTGCCCCTTGGCCCCTTCGCAGCGTGGATCGCTCAACACTGCTTCGAGTCCCTGAATCGCGCGGGCCAACTCGTGCTCCTCTTTGTAGCACAGCGCCATCATGAGACAGGCGTCCAAGTAGTAGCTTTCCCCCTGCTTGGCGACGGCGAACTCCTCCTGCGCCTCGCGATACAGACCCATGTTCTTGTAGGCGACGCCCAGCGTGAAATGGGTCTCGTAGTCGACAGGGACGGCGGAGGACTGTACGGCGGATGCCGGCTCCCGGCCCGCCGGCTGCGCAGCGACCGGCGTGTCGACCTCTGTCGCGTCCGCCGAGCCCGCCGCCGCTTCGGTTCCCTCCTCTGCAAGACGGTGTTCGGCAGCCTCCACCGGGACCGGCTGGACGCTTCCCTGGTCAGCCGCCGACGCTTTCGGCTTGGCGAAAAATCCGTAGTCATCGTCCGGTTCGGCGCCCGCCAGCGAAAAGCCGTTGATTGCGGGAGCCGGCTCTTCGGAAGGCGGCGCGACCACCGGGAGCGGCGGATCTGCCTCCGCCACGGGCGCTTCCGCGGCTGGCGGCTCGCCGGCCAGCCGGGCCGCGAGACGCGCAATGAGGTCGGTGTCGCTGGTCAAGGATTTGACTTTCTCGAATAATTCCTCGTGCAGGCTTTCCATCCCGGGCTCGGGATGCTCCAGCAGCAGTTCCACCGCCTTGGCATACTGTCGGGCCGCCGCCGCGCCATCCCCCTTTTCCTCATACAATTCGCCGTACAGCTCGAGCAGAGGTACGCTGTTCGGTTCGGCGGTCAGGAATTCGGTGATCAGCGATTCCGCGAGCAGATAATCCTGCGCCCGAAGCGCCGCGCCGGCCAGAAACCGGTATTCGCCCAAGGCGACCTGGATGTCGCCGCGCTGCAGATGCAGGCGGGCCAACAACTGGCACACTTGCGGATTGCCGGGCTCGCGGGTGAGCAGCTGGTTCAAAATCGCCTCGGCGCCGGCATATTGTTTTTCCTCGATGCGCCTGGTGGCCTCCGCCAGCAAATCGAGCGGCTCCGGTGATTTCTGGGGAGCGGCTCCTGGCGCCGTCTTGACGGCCTTGAACGCCCCCGTCGATCCTGCCTTGATGCCCTCCACAAATTGCGCGGCTTCGCTGTTTTTGGGATCGATGCGGAGCACGGCGAGATAGGCGTCTTTGGCCTCTTCATACCGCCCTTGCGCCGAGCGCTCTCGTCCCAATTCAAGATAGACCTTGGTCGCCTCGTCCTGCAGGTTCTCCTGGACGCACAGTTCCGCCACGCGCTGCTGCGCATCGAGATTCGAGGGATCCTGGCTGACGATCTTCTTGTAGATCTCCAGCGCTTCCTTTCCCTTGCGCTCTTTGAGGTAGTGCTTGCCCAGGGTCAGATAGTCTTGCACGGCGCTGCTCAACAGGCCGCGCTCCGCGTTCAGGTCACCGAGATGGCGATAGACCTCATATCTGGTGGGATCGATCTTCAGCACTTTCTTGTAGGCCGCGATCGCCTTCAGCGTGGCGCCTTCCGCACGGAATCCGGCCGCCGCCTGAAGAAACGCCGTGATGGCGTCGCCGGAGGCGTTGCGTTTCAGATGCAAATCGCCGATGGAGTTGTGGATGCTGCCGTCCCCGGGGCACTCTGCCGCCAGTTTTTTCCATTCGGCAATGGCGGCGTCGTACTGACCGCGGGAAGCGAAGAGCTGCGCTTGTTGGAGGACTTTGCTGCGATCGACGGCCAAGAACGACCTCTATTCCGATGATTACGCAAACGCTAACAGTATCAATGGGTTTTGTCTACAAATTGCACAAAACGGCGCCCCCAAAAGACGATGGGCCTGCCATCCGTATCGGACGACAGGCCCATCGGCATGATCCCAATGATGGTGCAGCTTACGAAGCGGGCACGGCGCTCTTCAGGACGTTGGCGGCTTGGGGCCCTTTGGCACCCTGCACAATGTCGAACTCGACATTCTCCCCTTCCTTGAGCGTCTTGAATCCCTCGCCCTGCAGAGCGGAATAGTGCACGAAGACGTCTTCGCCACTATCGAGTCGGATGAACCCAAAGCCCTTCCGATCATTGAACCATTTAACCGTACCTTTCGTCTTCACAAACCCCTCCTTTCCTCAACGACCACGCGCAGTTACGTAGCCGGCCCAATAAGCCGTATGACGGCACCTCTAAAAATGGAACCCTGTCGCAGATAGTGGCGGGAAGAACCGACGGGCACCTGCAGGATAGTTGAATCACTCACGGGGACCCATCTAGAAAGAAAATCGCGCAGCCATGTAACACAGCACCGGTACGCTGTCAAGCGTCTCGTGCCCGTTCCCCAATCCCCGGCTTGGTTTACATGCCGCGATCAGTTGCCTATGATGCGGCAACTCACTCGACACCGGGGCGCCGTGCTGTTACGAACCCTGCTCGATCGCTACATTTTTACCGAATTGATGTCTCCGTTCGGCCTGAGCCTCGGGGCGCTGTGCTTTATCATGCTGACCCGGGAGCTCCTGCGCCTGGTCGAATTGCTGGTGTCCAAGGGCGTCGGATTCTTCTCGGTGCTCAAAGTGTTTGCGATGCTGTTGCCCTCCTTCCTCGTGCTCACCCTGCCCATCGCCGGCATCATCGCCTCCATCACGGCCTTCGGGCGCTTGTCCTTTGATAAGGAACTGGTGGCCATGCGGGCCGCCGGCCTGAGCCTCATGCGCCTCGCGCAGCCCGTGCTCCTGTTCGCGGTCTCGGTGTTCGGCCTGACGCTGCTGCTGTCCCAATGGGGCCAGCCTTGGAGTTCGATGAATATCAAGAAGGTGGCGCTCAACCTGTTGCGCGACCAGCTGGTCCTGGCGTTGGAGCACGGCACCTTCAACGAGCCGATCCCGAACATGACCATCTTCGTTCAAGACAGTCCTGACGGCCGGGCGGCCAAGGGGATTTTCATTTCCGATGAACGGGCGCAGGGCAAGCCCCGGATCATCGTGGCCCAGCAGTATCAAGTCCTCATGGATCAGGCCAACGATCAAGTCGCCCTTCGGCTGATGAACGGCGTCATCCACAGCCGGCCGGACGAGATCGACCAGTACGAGCAGATCGCGTTCACCAGCTACGATCTCAAGCTGAACCTGAACCAGAGCGGCTACGCCAGCGTCGACGAGCGTCCGACCTACGAATCCATCTTGGCCGAGCTTCAACGGTCCGACGGCAAGGACCCCGGTGCCCTGCGGCGGATGACGGAATACTACAAGAACCTCGCCTTCCCGACCGCATCACTCGTGTTTTGCATGCTCGGCGTGCCGGTGGGCATCGTGTCGAAACGGTCGGGCCGCATCGGCGGCTTCGCGGTCGGCGTACTGGTCGTCGTCGTTTACTATGTCCTCAACGTCGCGTGCGATTTCCTGGTAACCACCGGCACCATCGCGCCGTTTGTCGGAGCCTGGCTGCCTAACGGCATCTTCGTCGTCGTCACGATCATCTGGTTTGTCAGGATGAGCCGCCAATAATCGAGCCGCCATGACGATCCTCTTCCGCTACATTCTCCGCGAATACGCCAAGATCTTCCTGATGTGCTTTTCCGGGCTGCTGACCGTGTATTTAGTCATCGACTTCTTTGAAAAGATCCGCCGGTTTCTCCGCTACGACGTCAGCGCGGGGCCGCTGCTCTTGTATTTCGCCCTCAAGATCCCCGCCATCTCGTACCAAATCGCCCCGCTGGCCATCCTCATGGCCACGCTGTTGACCATTGGACTGCTGTCGCGCAGCAACGAAATCACCGCCATGCGGAGCTGCGGCATCAGCCTGCCCTGGATCAGTTCGCCGTTTCTCGTCTTTGCCACCGGCATCGCCTTGATTCTCCTCTCGTTCAGCTCCACCATCATCCCGCTGGCGTCGGAGCAGGCCGATTACATACGGATCGTGCAGATCGAAAAGAAACCGGCGGTGACGGTGAAGGCCGCGAAGCCGTGGGCCCGGATCGGCGCCGACTCGTTGATGCAAGTGGACGAGGTGGCGGTCGGCGGCGAAACCATCCGCGGGATCCGCCTGTTCCACTTCGGCCCTGGCTTCTGGCTGGACCGGATGACGGAGGCCGAACAGGCGGCTTATGCCGGCGGCAGCTGGATGCTGCTCAACGGCACGCAACGGCTGTTCCATCGGGATGGCACGGTCGACGTGGTGCCGTTTGACCGGCAGCCGGTGGATATTCCGTTGATTCCCGAGGATTTCGCCGGGTCGTTATCCGGCGAAACGGACACGATGACGTTTCGTGAGATCCGCAACTACGTGGGGCGCTTCCATGGGGAAGGGCTGTCGTTGACCAGATTGCTGACCGACTACTATGGACGGCTCGCGTTTCCCTTCGTCACGGTCATCATGGTCATCGTCGGCGTGGCCCTCAGCCTCCGGCGCAGCGGCGTGCGCGGCGGCAGCATGGCCATGGGCATTGGGCAGGCCTTTATCGTGGGATTCTGTTACTGGACGACCCATTCTATCTCGATCGCGCTGGGACGCGGCGGGGTGCTGACGCCGATGCTGGCCGGCTGGATGGCCAATCTGCTGTTCGCCAGCTTCGGGCTGTACCTGCTCCTCAAAGTCCGGTATTGAGCGCCGCGCGGTTGACTGCGTGCAGGCCTTCCGGTAAGTAAAGACGCACCATCCCATCGCAAAGGAGCCCCGTGCCAACGCGCGCCGTCATTACCGGACTGGGAGTCATTTCGCCGATCGGCATCGGCGTGAGTGAATTCTGGAAAGCGGCGCTCGCCGGCCGGTCCGGGATTTCGGCCATCGAGTCGTTCGACCCATTCCCCCTGGACGGCTACCGGTCCAAGGTCGCCGGCCGCATCACCAACTTCTCACCCGAGCAATACCTGCCCGCGCAGCAGGCGGAGCGCATCGACCGTTACGCGCAGTTCGCGCTCGTCGCCGCCAACGA
Organism: Nitrospiraceae bacterium; assembly: GCA_040255845.1. Lineage (GTDB taxonomy): Bacteria > Nitrospirota > Nitrospiria > Nitrospirales > Nitrospiraceae > Nitrospira_D. Next base: position 21,936 of record JBDZVU010000016.1, read on the forward strand.
AGCCTTGGCGGACGCGGAGCTGGTGATGGCACGGGAGCAGCCTCATCGGGTCGGCGTCATCATGGGGGCCGGGATGGGCGGCATGGTCATGGGCGAACGTGAAATTACGCAGCTCTACCTCAATCAGAAGCCGCACCGGGTTCATCCCAACTTCATTCCTGTCATTACGTTGAACAGCGCCTCAGGGATCGTCGCGATGGCCACGGGCGCCAAAGGCCCGAATTTGACGATCTCGACCGCGTGCTCCTCCAGCGCGCACGCCCTGGGCCAGGCGCTCCACTGCATTCGCACGAGTCAGGCCGACGTCGTCATCGTGGTCGGAGCCGACGCCAGCATTACGCCGCTGGTGTTCGCGGGGTTCTGCTCCCTGCGGGCCCTCTCCAGCAGATACAACGACGCCCCGGAACGCGCGTCCCGCCCCTTCGACCAGGGCCGCGACGGGTTTGTGATGGGCGAAGGGGCCGGCGCGCTCATCGTGGAATCGCTGGCACACGCCAAGAAGCGCAAGGCACGAATCTATGCCGAGCTGGCCGGTTATGCCGCCACGAGCGAGGCCTATCATATGGTCATTCCGCGCGAGGACGGCGAGGAAGTGGCCACGACCATGAAGCTGGCGCTCCAACACGCCGGCGTCGCGCCGGGGGACGTCGACTATATCAATGCCCACGCGACGTCCACAACCATCGGCGATGCCGTCGAGGCGAAGGCGGTACGCCTCTTGTTCAAAACCCGGGCTGACAAGATCGCCGTCAATGCAACCAAATCGCTGGTGGGGCACACGCTGGGTGCCGCCGGCGCCATCGGCGCCGTGGCGACCTCCATGGCGATCCATACCGGACACATTCATCCGACCGCCAACTATGAGAGCCCGGACCCTGCCTGCCGTTTGGCCGGCATCAGCCGAACCGTGCAGGAGCGCAAGATCCGAACGGCGCTTCTCAACGCGTTCGGATTCGGAAGCAACAACGCAGCGGTCGTGCTGGCCAAGTACCGGCCGTGATCAGCATCCGGCCGCCTTCAAGAAGGATCCATCCATGACGGACCAGGCGATCGTGTCCCAAATCATCCACGCGCTCAGCCAGTATCTGAAGCGCGACGCCAACTCGATCACGGAACAGCACCATCTGCGCGACGATCTCGGGCTCGACTCCATGGCGGTCATTGAGTTGCTGTATAAGATCGAGGAGACGTTCAACCTTCAGATCCCCGATGAGGACCTGGCCGGCCTGACGACCGTCGGATCGGTGGCGCGGTACGTGGAGAGTCGCGTGGCTCCCGGAGAGGCCCCCAAGAGCCCTCCGGCCAAGCGGGCCCCCGGCAAAGCCAAAGCCGCGAAGAAGAAACGGTGACCCGCGTGGCGACGCCTCGATCCACCCATCCGGTTACTCTTGCGGCGATTCATACCCTCGTCGGCGGCCAATTGCACGGGAACGGCGAGCACACCGTGAGCACGCTAGCAAGCGTGGAGGACGCTCACCCTGAAGCCCTGTGTTTTGTGGCCAACGACAAGGCGGTCGCCTTGATCGAAAGCCGCCGACCCGGCGCCTTGTTGACACACCGGCATCTGCCGCACATGGACGTGCCGCAACTCGTCGTCGGCCACCCGCTGCTGGCGTTTGCGCAGGTCGCACAGCATTTCTTCGTTCCGGCCACCAAGCCCCGTGGCATCGCCCACGACCTCGTCCAAGGAATGGATGTCCGCATCGGCGCCGATCCATCGATCTGGCCGTTCGTCACGCTTGGCGATCGCGTGGTTCTTGGTGACCGCGTCACCCTGTATCCAGGGGTCTTCGTCGGTTCGGATTCGACCATCGGCGATGACAGCGTGCTCTATCCCAACGTGGTGGTACGGGAGGGGTGCTCGCTGGGGGCGCGGGTGATCGTGCACAGCGGCACCGTCATCGGCGCCGACGGCTTCGGATACGTGCAGCACGAAGGCCGTCATCACAAGATTCCGCAGCTGGGCGGCGTCCTCATCGAGGACGACGTGGAACTCGGCGCCAACGTCACGATCGACCGCGCCACGCTTGGACAGACGGTGATCAAGCGGGGGACGAAAATCGACAATCTGGTTCAGATCGCGCACAACGTGTCCGTGGGTGAGCATTCCATCGTCGTCGCGCAAGTGGGGATCGCGGGCAGCACCACCGTGGGTCACCACGTGATGATCGGAGGCCAGGCAGGCGTCGGCGACCATCTGAAGGTGGGAGATCAGGTCATGATCGCCGCGCGTGCCGGCGTCAACCGCAGCCTGGAACCGAATCAAATCGTGTCGGGGGCCCCCGTCATGCCGCACGAAACCTGGATGAAAGCCCAGGCCGTCATCCCACGCCTTCCGGAACTCCGGCAACTGCTGCGCGGTCTCGAGCAGCGGGTGACGGATCTGGAGACCCGCTCAGCGGCCAATTCCGCACGCAAGACCCGGCGCAAGAAGCAGTGAGCGTGACCCGGAACGGGTTACCGCACGACCTTTTTCCAGAAAAACAAGCGCGCCCAATGCAGTCCGGCCCACGGCATCATGAATGCCGGCACCGGACTCACCTGGCCATACTGGATCGCCGCGACCGCCCCCGCGATCATCAGCGAGATGCCGGCCACATACCCGACTGGCACCCACTGGCGCCCCGGATGGCGAATCGCCAGCGATTGGGTCTCTCGCTTCAATTTTCCCGCTTGTCGGCCGCCGAACCTCACCGCGGCCCGCCTCATCCGGGCCGCGAGGGTCTCCGGAAAGGTCCGGAACAGATACTGCTGATACCGGGTCTGGGCGAAGCCCAACAGCGCTCCTAAGACGGCCAGCGCGGAACTGTAGTAGAAGGTCTCCCAGGTATAGCCTTCGCCCGCCACGAATTGATACGCCAGCCCGCCGACTCCGCCGACCAGGCAGATCAGTCCTACGAGGCCCGACGGCAACAGAATGTACGATTTCACATAGTCGACGGCCTGGTGCTGAATCTCTTCCGGCCGGCGGATGGTGACAAGTTTAGCCACGGTCCCCTGTTCCCCTTTCTGAGGTATGAGCGTGGCATTATAGCGATCTCGAACAAGACTGCAATGCGGCCCACTGGCAACAGGTCCGGATGAGGCGCTGGGAGGGCCGCGAAGAGAGCAGCGAGTGCCGAAGTCAGGCAGGCAGAATTTCTTCGATGGCCGAGCGTTCCAAGCGTCCCAGCGAGACCCACTGTTCGGCCATCGGCACCAAGGCATTGAGCCGCTCTTCAAGCGCCTCGAGCCGTTGCGGCAGGGAGGCGACTTTCCGATAGGCACTCACGGTCAAGAACGATTTGACGCCCTCGACGAACATCATGATCGTCACCGCCTGAACCTCCTTGGCGCGGCGCTGCAACACGTCGAGATCGGCCAAGATCGGGTCCAATTCGGAAGCCGTGACGAACGTCGTCGGCTCCTGGCTTCGCAGCCGCGACAAAATCGACATCATGCCGGGCACCCGCGTGCGGACGTCCTGCAAGAACGCTTCGTCCAACGCATCCAGCTCGCGCAAGATCCGCTCGATGGTTTCGACGCCCACTTCCTCCTCGTGCTCCTGCCCCTGTTCGGCCAACTGAATCACGACCTCAAGAACGTCTCTGGCCGGTTGCGTGGAACGCGCCCTCGCCTGCTGGAGCTCACGAAGCGCCGGCAACAGCCGCATCGCGGGCTGCACACCCTCCGGCGACGCCGCATGCGGAGTGCCGGCGCTCGGCTCCTCGCATCGAATGGGGTCCGGCGGAACGGCCCGCTCCGGAGAGGCGTCCGTGTGAGGCTCCTCACCGGCCAGGCGCCGCACGGCCGCGCCGATCCGGTCCACACCGGACTCGAACGTACGCAGCGCACTCGCCAAGGTCGTCATGTCCGCTCCGCCCAACTGCCGCAGGAGCGGCAACAGATTGGCGGCCATCGTCTCGATATCCTGGGACTGCACCGTGGAGGCCGACTTGGCAAGATTGGTCACGCCGCTCAAGAGGAAGCTATAGAGTTTCGCGCGCGCCGGTCCTTCCGGCTCGGCGGCAAGCTTTTTCAAAGCGGTCTTGATTTGAGCCAGCCATTCCTTGGCTTCGAGGGCGAACAGGCCGATGATTTCCGTCCGAAACGGCTGGTCGGGCCGGGCGGAAGCCGCGTCCGTCGCTCCCGCGCCCGCGTCCGATGCCGACGGCGAGGGCGGGCGTACTGCAATCCGGTTCTCGACTACCCCCTGGATCGCCGTGGCGATGGCGTCAAGGCTTTCCAGCAAGGAGGTGAAATGGTCCGAGACCATTCCAGCAGGCGGGCCGGCCGCCTCGGGCTGGACGGCGGGCGCGGGAAAAGTCACCCGGCCCACCACAGGCGGGTTCAAGATGGCGATGACCGAGACGAGCGGCGTCAAGCTCAGATCCAGCAGGCGACCATCCTCGGTATCGCCTTCGGTGATCCGTATGACCGGCCGCAAGGGATAGCGGCTGTTGACGCGCACCACCGTCCCTACTTCTCCTGTGGTCAGCCGGACCGTCGTGCCGAGCGGATAGACGGAGAGCTGCTCCACCAAGGCCTTCAGTATCTCTCTGGGAAAGGTGGATCGCTCGCTGACGACCAATTCCCTGACGGCCTCGTGCGGGAGCAAGCGGGGGCGGTACGGTCGTTCGCTCACCAATGCGTCGAAGACGTCCACCAAGCCCAGAATCTGCGCCATCTCACTGATCTGTCGACCCCGGAGTTTTCCCGGATATCCTTGCCCGTTGCTTCGTTCGTGTGCTTGGCGCACGAGGTGAGCGAGCCACTCATACTCGGCCCCGGCCTTCCTGACGACCTGGTAGCCCAACTCGGGATGCTGTTCGATCAAGAGCCGCTCGTCCTGGGTCAGCCGTCCTTTTTTCGTGACGATGGACTGCGGGACCGCAAACAAGCCGATATCGTGCACCAAACCGGCCAGCGCGAGCCGCTCCAGTTCCTGCCCGTAATACCCCAATCCAACGCCGACTTTCGTTCCGACAATGGCCACATTGATTAGATTGGTAATGAGCGGCGATCCCGAAGGGCCTGCAAGCGCTTCCACCACCAATTCATCGCTCTGCTTGAGGGCCAGGGTCAAATCCGCGGCCAGGCGTTCCAGCCGGCGCAGATCCACACGCCGTTGGCTTTGCACGGCCGCCGCCACGGCGCCCAGTTCGGCTTCCGCCTCCTGATACCAGCTCATGGCCGTCCGAGACTCCCTTCTTCCGGAACAGGGCGCAGCAGAATGCTCGGGGCAACACGCCGAACAAGGCTGCGTGAAATCTGCTTCACTGCGTGCCGGCGGCCGGCGTACAGACATGCGTCGCACAGGGCATTGACAAGCCGACAGACGCCCCTGCTGTACTCGTAGATGAGGCTCAACGCGCCGGATGAAAACGGAACGCTCGTGGAGCCCGCGACCGCCAAACGCCCGCGCACGTAGGTTTTCGTTTCCGCTTTGGTCATGGGCTGGAGATCGCTATGCACGGCGATTCGCTGCGCCAGCTGCGGGATCCGGGCGATGCGCTCGCGCAGTTCCGGCTGACCCAGCACAAGCAGCGTCAGGAGGAACCGGTCGTTCAGCTGAAAGTTGCTCAACAGGCGCAAATCCTCAAAAATCGCGTCGTCCTGGATAGCCTGTGCCTCGTCGACGAACAGCACCGTTTCCACGCCCCGCTGGCGATTCGCCAAGAGCTGCTCATTGAGACGCCGGAGCTGGTCCACGTGACTCCCTCCGGGCGGCACGCCGAGCTGAAACAGGACTTCCCCCAGAAATTCCGCGCGGGAGATGCAAGGATTCGCGATCAATCCCACCTCGTACCGGTCGGCCGGCAATTGCCGAATCAGCGCGCGGGTCATCAGTGTTTTGCCGCTGCCGATTGCTCCGGTCAGCATCAACAGCCCTTTCCCGCTCACGATGCCGTATGACATCCGCTCCTTGGCGGCCTCGTGCTGGACCGATGGAACATAGAAACGAGGATCCGGCACATTGTCAAACGGTCGGGCCGTCAATCCCCAGTAGGATTCGTAGCTCCAATGCGTCGGCTGATCGGCGCTCGGGGGACTCTCGAGGAGGCACAGTGTCATACTCGTGCACCGGTCATGGCGAGACGTCGGCCGGAAGAAGCTTCCCCACGGCGGCGCGCTCGGCCCGTCCTGCGTCCATCCACGATTGAATATGCTCCATCAGGCTCCCCAACCGCGATTCAATCGCGGCGTACCGCGCTTCCGCGATGGTGACCCGCCGCTGCAGGGCCACCGCGAGGACGCTGTGCAAACCCATGAAAAAGGTCATGGCCTGGCCCGCGTTGACTTGTTGTGCGGCCGTCCAGAGAGAGCCCACCAACTCTTGGAGGGCCTGGACCTCACCGGGCGTCCGCTCCGGCAACGCCCGGTCGCGCTTCAGGCGTGCGATGCCGTCCGTCACCCGCGGCACCTGTTCCTGCACGACAACCCAAAACGCCTCGTCTTCTTCGGCCTGGCGGCCCAAAAACTCTCGGAGCGACTTCACGTCGCACTGGGCCACACCGTTGGCGAGCAAGCTTTGAATCTGCGTGATCACCGTTCCGACGAGCCGCCGCGAGAGCGAGGTCGGGCGCGCCGGCTCCTGGTCCAATCGTTGGAGGGCTGCAAGCAGCTCGTCGGCCGGCATGGTGACCGGCGCGGCTTCCCCCGCCTCCGCGCCCTCGGCCTCGAAGGTCATGCCCGTCGCACGGGTCAATGCGGTGTGGATGTGGCCCAGCTGCTTGCAGAGGACCAGAAAATCGTTGGCGGAGATGGTCGCAGCAGGATTGCGAACGGCTTCGACGAACGGGAGAGCGGCAAAGCTCGAGCGCTCCACGTCCTCGAGTCCGATCGTCGCGGCCGACCCGGCGAGGTTCGTCAGACCCGCGGTGATCGTCTGGGCGAGCTTCAGGTGTCGATCGGGGGGAGGCCCCTGCTGCAGCTCATCCAACGCGACATGCACTTGCTGCAGCCATTCCTGCGCTTCCTGCACGAAGAGATCGATGAGCTCTTTCTGAAAGGCATCTTCTGCGTCGATGGCCATCGGTCTTGGTTCCTCGAGGACATCCCGGCCATGCGAACGGTCGGTCGTCGCGGCTAGGACCGGCCTTTCCCATGGCCAAGTTGTGAGGCCAAGCCGGCAATTTCCCCCAGCTTGCGCGCCATATCTTCAAATCGCTTGGTCGCCTGCTCCGCCGCTTGTTCCGCTTCGGATGCGCGCCGCGTGAGCGCTGCGGACCGATCTTGCTCCGACGTCAGGAGGGCCTGGACCTCGCGCAGTTTGGCGTCGAGCTCCTCGGACTGGCGTACCGACTCGGATGCTTTGTGCCGTTCGGCGGCGAGCTGCTGCTCCAACCGCTGGATGGCCTCGGCCGCCTGCTGCTGCTCGGCCGCCAGCTTCGTTTCCAGCTCGGACGCGTGGCGGCTCTGGCGCTCAGCCTCGGCCAGCTTGGCGCTCAGCTCTTCGACCCGGGCCCGCTCCGTTTCGAGTGCACCCTCGGCTTCGCCCGCCCTCCGCTCCAGATCGGCAACCCGGTGCTCCTCTCGCACCAAGCGGGTTTCCAATTCGGAGGCCCGCGCGGCCGCGGCTTCCAGCTCCGTCAGCTGCTGCACCAATTGCGCCGCGGCAGCGCGTTCTGCGCTGAGCGTCGCGTCGAGCTCCGCCAGCTTTTTCAGCGCCTGCTGCAACCCGTCGCTGTCGCGCTTCAGCTTGGCGCTGAGTTCTTGCTCCTCTTTGAGCGCCCGCTCGAGCTCGGCGATTGCCGCCAACCGCTCCTCCTGGTGCGACACCTGCTGCGCCAGCTCCTCGGCTCGTCGCCGCTCCTGCTCCAGTTGCCCGTTCAGCTCCGCCTGCCGCGCCTTTACCGCATCGAGCTCGGCCGCACGCTGGGCCAACTCCTGCATCTTGGCCCGTTCTACGCTCAGCTGCATTTCCAGCTCCTTGACGCGACCGGCGGCCTGCCGGTAGGTGTCAAGTTGTTCCTCCGAGACGCGTGAACCGGCGGGCGCCGCGGCGGCGGAGGCCGGCGCCGTAGCAGGGGCCGGTACCGAGGCAGGGGCCGGTGCCGCAGCGGGCGCGGGCCGAGGCGCGGGGGCGGCGGGAGACGGATCTTGGCGCTTAGCCAGCAGTTCGAGCACCCGGTCCTTCAGCGACGTGCCTTGAAACGGCTTTTTCAGAACCCCGTCGGCGTGGCAGGACTCGGCCTGTTTCGTCACTTCGTCGTTCACGATTCCGGAAATCAGCAGCACCGGCGTCGTGGACAGCATCGCGTGGTTGCGCACGAACGCGCAGACCTCATAGCCGCTCTTATCCGGCATGATGACGTCGGACACGATGACGTCCGGTTTTTCTTTCGCTAGATAGGCCAGCGCTTCCTCTCCGTTTGCCGCCAGGGTCACGCCAAGCCCCGCCTCGGTCAGCAGCCGTTCCGCGACCTTCCGGACGGCAATGCTATCGTCGGCCACCAGAATTTTCGGCATACCCGCTCCCTTCAACGTCATGACACAGTTCCGTGTGGCTGGGCCACGCCCAGCTTAGCAAAGGAAATGATTGGGATCTCGTCTAGGCCGCTCATAAAGCTCCCGACCGCCTCGAATTCAGCATCTCGGTACGGGCGCAGCGCGTGACTCTCCAAAGCGTGCAGGATCGGCATGTCGTCGTCAATGCAGATCGCCAGGGGTCCCAGCGGATGCTTGGCCGTCACGCACAAGAGCTCTTCCCCGCGCGGCGTCACGTGCAGCAAGCCGGCCAGATCGTAGACCGGCAGCACCTCGTGCTCTCGTCTCACAACGGCCGAGATGAGGGGCGTGCGGCTGGGTACCGGGATGCTCCCCGGCCATGGCGACACGCCGGCCACCTCGTCGGTCCTGACGGCCAAACGCCGGCCGCCGACGGAAAACACGAGCAGCGGGCACGTCCGCGCCGCCGAAGTCTGCGCCCGGCCCGCCATGGATCGCAGCATGGGTTACCACCGCCCTTCAGAAACGGCCGGAGGCGGCAGCGCATGCCCGTCCCCCCGCGCCCCCACGGCATCGGCATGCGCACCGCATTCCATGAGCCATGCCGAATTCAGAATCAACGCCACCCCGTCACCGGCCAGGAGCAGTCCCTGATACCACCGCTGTTCCTCGCTCTGAAAATGACGTGACAGCGGAAGCACCTGCGACGGTTCGAGCTCGCGCAGACCATGGACCCCATCGACGCGAACGTACCCCCGCTGGCTTCCTCTGGCCAACAGGATCATCCGGGTCTCGGATCCATCCGGTTCCGGATGCAGGCTCAGCCTGGCGGCGAGGTCGATCCGGGAATACGTCAGCGTCTGCACGCTCAAGGTGTCTCCCGAGATCTGGGCTTCACTCAGCGTCAACAAGCCCTGCACTCGGTCCGCGTGAAACGCGAGGCGCGTCCCGCCGATGGCCGCGATGAGGAACCGCACCGTGGGCGCGATTGAAGCCGCCGCGTGTCGTCCCCTGAGAGTCATCGTCAGAACGGCCTTTCACCGGGCCGAGCAACCGTGGGCACGGCGTCTACTTCCGCACCGCCGAAGCCCGACCCACCCAACGCTCGACTTCTTGCAACAGCGCCCGCTCTTCGACCGGCTTCGCCACGTAGGAAGTCGCGCCGATGCTGATGGCCATTTGGCGGTGCTTGTCTCCGGCGCGAGTCGTCATAACGACGACCGGCGTATGCTGCGTTTGCGGGCGGCTCCGCAATGCCTGAATCACTTCGAAGCCGTTCAGCTTCGGCATTTCCAAGTCCGTAAAGATCAGGCGATAGGAATGCGCCGCAGCCTTTCTCAGACCGTCCTCTCCGTCAACCGCGGTATCGACTTGATACCCGGCGTTCTCCAGCATTCTGCCGACAAATTTCCGAATGCTCAACGAATCGTCAATGAGGAGGATCGCCGCGCCGGTCTGTTCGTCGTCCGAGCCGCCTTCAGTCGACTCAGTGGTCAGGAGGGGCACTTCCTGCGGGCCCTCCCCCGCAGCCGGCTCTGATCCGTCGCGGGCCAGCAGCCGGCCCGGATCGATGACGAGGATCACCCGACCTTCAGGATCGATGGTCGCTCCGCCGAAGACGGATCGTTCCAAGCGCCGCAGAGAACCGAGGCTCTTGATGACGATTTCTTGCCGTCCCAACAATTCGTCCACCGCGAGGCCCAAGGGCCCGGCCACGGTCCTGACAATCACGACCGGCATGGCCATGTCGATGGGCCCCCATTCGCCGCGCAGCAGATGACGAAGCGACCGCACTTCAATCGCCTCTTCGGCGACACGGAGGATGGATTGCTCGCCCATGTGCTGCATCGTGGCGGGCGTCGGCATGGTGACCTCCCGCACGCTGGGCAGCGGAATGGCGTAGCGCTCGCTGCCGGCCCGCACGAGCAATGCCGTCGCGATCAGCAGCGTCAGCGGCAGATCCAGCGTGAATTTCGTCCCGACGCCGGGCACGGATTCCACGTTGATGTGGCCGTTCATGCCTTCGATGACGCGCTTCACCACGTCGAGGCCGACGCCCCTGCCCGCCTGATCGCCCACTTTGTCCGCCGTGGAGAAGCCCGGCGCGAAGATGAACTTCAAGGCTTCCGCCTCGGACATGGCCTGCGCCTGTTCCTCCCGGACCAGACCGAGCTTGACCGCCTTGGCCCGGATCTTCGCCAGATCGAGGCCCGCGCCGTCGTCTTCCACTTCGATAATCACCGAGTTCCCGCGGTGCGCTGCGTGCAAGTACACCGTCCCCACCGCAGGTTTTCCCTTGGCGATTCGATCGGCCGCGGTTTCGATCCCATGATAGACCGCGTTGCGCACGAGATGGATCAGCGGATCGACGAGCCGCTCCACGACGCCCGTATCCACTTCGGTATGTTCACCGGAGGTGACCAATGAGACTTCTTTCCCCGATGCACGCGCGATTTCCCGGATGGCGCGGCGGAATCGGGTGAACGGAGTGCCGACCGGGACCATGCGCGCACGCGCGATCTCGTCCCGCATGCCGAGCGTCAACTGCTGCAACTGGCTCATGTCGTCGTGCGACCGCCTGATGGACCCGCTGAGCTGCGACATCGACTCGCTGATGTCGGCCGTCACCTCGCTGATCCGCCGCGCCAAGATGTTGAAGTCGTCATACTTGTCGAGCTCCAGCGTTCCAAAATCGCTGAGCCCCGGGAATCCCTGCGCCGCAGGCTCCGCCGGTCCGCTTGGCGCCGCCTGCTGAAACGTGAACGTGTGCTTCTCTTCAAACGACTGCACCGCGTCCACGAGCCGCGTCTTGCAGGCCAAGACCTGCTGAGACAGCTGCTCCAGCACCCGCAGGCGCTGCTCCAGGCGGCCGCGGCCGATGACGAGCTCTCCAACCAAATTCAGCAGCCGCTCCAGCCGGTCGCGGCTGACACGAATCACCTCACGGTCCTCGGCCGATTTGCCTTCTCCGCCTTTCGCCTGCGCCGGCTCTTCGGGGCTTCCCTCGGTGGCCGGAGCCATCGCCGCCTCGGATGGGAGCGGAACGGGCTCGACCATGTCGCCCTGCTCCAGCCGCTTGAGTTCTGACATGGAGGCGGCAAACCGCTTGCGCGTGGCCTCGATCATGGTCTTATCCCGCCGCATGAGCACGCGGACCACGTCGATGGCGCGCAACATGAGATCGGTATGACCCGGCTTTACTTCCAAGCGGCCGTCCCGCACGGCGCCCATGAAATCTTCGAGGTGGTGCACCAGGTCGCCGATGGATTGGAACCCGACCGTGTACGCCGAGCCCTTGAGTGTATGGGCCGTGCGGAACAGCTGATGGATCAGGTCCTTATTCCGGGAATCTTTGTCCAGCCGAAGGAGATTGGCTTCGAGCGATTCCAGGTACTCCTGCGCTTCGGGCGCGAAGTACGAGAGCACCTCGGGGTCCAGGTGCGGGACCAGGTATTCATCGGCCAGATACGCCGGCTCGTCCGCCGACTCCTCGGCAGGAGCCGCTGCAGAGCTGCTCTCGATCTGAGCCGGCGCGGTCGCGGAAGGCTCGTTCGGAAGCGTGAGCGGCTCGCCGTTCGCAAGCCGCTTCAGGCCGCTCACCAACGGCGGAATCTCGCCCTGCAGCCGGGCGGCATGAGCCGGATCGCGGCGTAACAAGAGGCGGATGACGCCGATGGCTTGCGTGATCAATTGCAACAAGGTCTGGCTGACCACCGCCCGCGCTTCGCGCACTGCCACCATGCAGTCTTCGATCGGATGCGCGATGTCGCCGATGGCCTGAAACCCGACCGTATAGCTGGACCCTTTGAGGGTATGCGAGGTGCGGAACAGGCGGTAGATGGCCTCCTCATCGCGCGGGCTGCGCTCGAGGATCCGGACAAGGCCGTCGATCGTGTCGAGGTACTCCTCGGCCTCCGGAACAAAATAGGACAGCACTTCGGCATCCAGCACCGGCGTCAGGTATTGCTCGTTGAGGTCGACGCTCGCCTCTTGAGGAGGCTCAGTGGGGGCCGCTTCGGACGCGGCGACCAGCCCCTCGGACGACGCCAGAAAGCGCTCCACGCCGCTCGCGTCCTCGTATCCGCCCTGCGCGACGGCCTGCACTTGGACCTGGATCGCTTGGACCAGCTCGCGCATGGCGCCCACGGCGCGCGGCCACGCTTCCTCGGCAATGGAGGACGCCTGTTCGAGCAAGGCTTCCAACCGCTCCGCCAGCCGCGCAATGCCGCTGTATCCGTAGAGTGCCGCCGCGCCGCGGATCCGATGGGCGACGATATAGTGCTCCTCGAGGGATTGCGCGGCCGGTACGCTGCCGTCGCTGGGATGGAGCACCCCGGTCAGCAGTCCCATGCCATCGGAGGCTTCCGCCACGAAGATCGCGATCAGGTTCTGCTGATCGAATTCCGAATCCATGCTGCCTCGTGAGCCCGGACGGCGGCGATCGCCTCCGGGTCGCCTCGAGTTAGGCCAACTTGAATTGCGCCACGGACGCGGTCAGACTTTCGGCGAGCTTGGCCATATCCTCGACCGTTTCGCGTGCCGAGTCGGTCGCCTTCTGCGTGGCCATGGCGCCGCCGGTGAAGTCTTTGATCGAGCGGCCCACCTGATCCGTCGAGGCCGTTTGGTTCGCTGCAGATGCCGCGATCGTTTGCGCCAGCTCCGCGGACCGCTGCGCGATGGCTGAAATCTCCTTGAACACGTCACCAGTGCGGAGCGCGGAGGCGGATCCCGCTTCCACCGCTTGGGTTTCATGTTCCATGGCCACGACGGCGTCCTGCGTTTCGCTCTGAATGACTTTCACAAGATCCGCGATTTCGCGCGTGGCTTGAGTCGAGCTTTCAGCCAGCTTCCGGACCTGATCCGCGACGACCGCGAATCGCGCTCCCGCTTCGCCGGCGCCCGCGGCCTCGATCGCGGCATTCAACGCAAGGAGGTTCGTTTGGTTGGCGATTTCTCGGATGGTCGACACGATCTGGGAGATTTCCAGTGAACGATCGCCGAGCGCCTTGACTTGCTTTGACATGCGTTGCACGGCGGCCCGGATGCTTTGCATGTCTTGCACGGTTTCCTGCACCGCCACACGCCCGCGTTCCGTGGCCTGCAGCACTTGCCGGGCGGACTCTGACGAAGCGCCGGCGGTTTCCGCGACCTGGCGCATGGAGATCGCCAACTGCTCGACGGCGCTCAGGGCCTTGATCGATTCGTCGGCCTGATGCTTCGCCGTGCCGGCCATCTGTCCGGCGTTTTCCCGCAAGGCGCCGGCCGAGCGGTTGACCCGTTCGGCCGATTCACGCACCTGCTTCATCAACTGCGCGAATCGCTGAATCATGAGGTTGAAACCGTCCGCCAGGTTTCCGAACATATCCGCGGTCACTTCACCGCGCTTGGTCAGGTCGCCTTTACCGACTTCCGAGACGAGCACGAGGAAGTTCATGAGCCGCTTTTGCATCATGTCGCGTTCTTCCTCGGTGGAGACGAGTGCCGTGATGCGGTCCAACATCGAGTTAAAGGCTTTGGCCATGTGGCCCACCTCGTCGTCGCTCTCCAGTTTGGCGCGAGCCTGCAGGTTGCCCGCGGCCGCTTGCTCGGCGACGTCGGCCACGTGAATGATGTTCCGGGCAATGTACCGGGCGAGGAAGAACCCGATGGCGCCGCCCAGTACCAGCGCCAGGAAGCCTCCGATCAGCACGATGTTGGTGCGGTACGACGCCTCGGCCTGGCCGCTCTCATTCAGTTCCTTGGCGATCTCCCGAATCGTCGTCATCAATTCCCGCACCCGCAGGGTCGCCGTGCTGTACTTGTTGGCCACGTCCACCGAGAGGGCGAGGTTGCCGAGGTCTCTCATGGCTTGGCGCTGATCTTCGGAGAGCGACGATCCGAAGCTGTCACTGAACGCGCCGACGGCGCCCTCGGCGACTGCGAAATACTCTTTCAGCGCGGTGCGGAGCGCGGCGAGATCCTTGCCCTCATTTCGCCCCGTTGAGGATTCGTGAAGCTCGGAGGCTTGATAGGCATCGAGAGGAGCGAGCGTTTGGCGCTTGAGTTCCGCCAGGGGTGCGACGGCGTCTTCGAAGTCGGCCTTGCGGGATTGCCGGCCGGCGGCGAGCAGTGCGTCGTGATACAAACCAAGGTTGGTACTGCTGACGCCGGTATTCGACAGCGCCAACGTCGAGCCGTCGTAAATGCTTTGCAGCTCGCTCTTCAGTTTGTTCAATCCGATCAGACCGACGATGCCCACCATGATCATGATGGCGCCCACCGCCGAGAACCCAATGACGAGTTTGGGCAGGGTCTTCAGATTCTGGAACCAGGACCGGATTGACCAGCTCTTTGCTGCCTTGCTATGCCTTGCCATGACGCCCTCCTCCTCGACCGGGGGATAAGTGCTGCGTATCTTCACCCATGCGCGCTAATTGGTGGCTCCTTCCACGGAAGCGAACAGCCGGGACACCTCCACCAGGCCGCTCATCCGGCCTTCGACTTTCAACAGACCGGACAGGAACGGCCGGCTTTCGGCCACGCCGCGAGCGGTCGCGGCCAGCAGATCCTCGGCGTGAATCGTGCGAATCTCCGGAACCTCGTCGACCACAATCCCGACTTGCTGGGACCCCTGGCGGATCACCACCGCGTATTTCTGCGCGGCAGTGGAAGCCACACCCAATTGCGGCCGCAAGTCGGCCAGCGGGACGACGGTTCCCCGCAGATTCGCCACTCCGACCAGACACGACGGCATCCCGGGCACGGGCGTGACGGCTTCCAGTTCGAATACTTCGCGGACGTGGCGAAGATCGATCGCAAACAGCTCACCGCCCAACGTGATCAGGCACACCCGGGAAGGAGCAACGGATTTCGATGGTTCGGATCCTGGAGGAACGCTCATTTGTCGCGGCTCAAGAGTCGGTTGCATCATCTCCTGCTAGGTGACAGAGACGCCTGACCGTCCGGTTATCCCAACGCGCGCTTCACGGCGGCCAACAGATCCTCGGATTTGAACGGCTTGACCACGTGCCCGTTGGCGCCCTGCTGTTGGCCCCAGAACTTGTCGCTCTCCTGGCCCTTGGACGTGCAGAGCACGATCGGGATTGCCTTGAACCGGTCGTCGTTCTTCAGGTCTCGACACGCTTGGAAGCCGTTCCGACCCGGCATGACGACGTCCATGACAATGAGGTCCGGCTTTTCCGCCGCCACCTTGTCCTCGAGCTTGTCCGTGTTCGGAAACGAGACGACCGTATGGTTCGCCGCCTTGAGATAGGATTCGATCATCTGCAGTTCGGCATACGAGTCATCGACAACCAGAATCTTGCTCATGAGTCCGTTCCTCCCGTGACAAATGGCTAGTGATGTTGCGCGCCCTACTTCATCGGCAGGATGACGCTGATCGCGCCCGCCAATTCCCCTTCTTTCCACCCTTCCTTCTTCATACCCGTGATGTCCCGTTCGCCTTTCGGCCCTCCATGGCAGCTCAAGCAGGTGGCGCTTGCATACTCGGGATCCATCACCCGCATTGCCGGCTTGCCGCCCACCATCGTCGCTTTGACATATTGTTGCCCTTTCGGATGCCGAGGATCCGCGAACATGCGCAGGACTTCCGCTTCGAAATCGTCCGGCTTGTTGCCCGGGTACCGATAGTCGATGCCCGTCAACTTCACCTTGATGCCGGTCTTCCGATAAAACTTCTCGCCGGCCTTTCTGCCGAAGGCCGCCGGAATGAAGCCTTTGAACGCCACCCCTTCCTTGTTGATCACGGGCTGCGCTTCCAGCACCACTTCCCGCTCGGCTTCGAGCATCGCGAGCAGAATCGGCGCTTGCGGGACGCCGCTCGGCCGGCTCAGGTCTATGCGTGTCTTGGCTTTGAACTTTTCGATGATCTCGTGGGCGACAAATTCGTCCGTGAAGCCCTTCTTCCCTTTGCTGGGGTCGTTGATCAGCGCTTGATGCTCCGACACCACCGCACGACCGGCCTTGAGCAGCGCGATCAACAGTTCGGCGGTCTCCGCTTCATCACCCGCCTTGGCGTGGGAAGGAACCCCCATGACCATGGCACAGAGACCGGCTCCCACAATCAGCGATGAGATACCCACCTTCATAGCGCCCCTCCTGTTTGACAAGCCCGACAGACATCACCGCACACGCAAGTGTATCGGCTTGGCGCGGGTTGGCAAGAAAACCGTGAGTTTCACGCATCGCGAGGGCGTCGGATGATGCACTCGCCGACTCGCTCGGAGGCCTAACGGGCAACAATGCACAAGCGGCCCCGCAGACGGTCTGGCAACTTCCATGCCGATCTAAGTAGTCATCAGAGGGAGTACTGAGGCCTCTCATTCATGTATCCAAATGCTGCCAAACACACACGAATTGTGAAGCCCGGCGACAGATACCATCGGTCGGGACCATCTGCTCGCCTTTGTGCACTGTTGTGCAATAAGTAACAATTCTTGGCGATCGGAGCTTCGTGAGGCGCGGGCGAACCGCCGCGGCTCAGATGCGCGACGGCAGAAGAAAGGAGTTGTTATAGAGAGAATAATCCCAGAGAGGAGAGGTCGAGATGCCGGGCCAGATGGTCCGCCCACCGATCCAGCTCGCAATTGGACCGCATCGTGACGGACTCCGACACGGCGACGGCCAGCCCCGCCATGCCTTTCCTGCTCCGCACTCGATTCAGCCAGGCCCGTCTGTACCCCGGCCTGTCGAAGACGCCGTGGACATAGGTACCCCAGACCAAGCCATCCTCGCTCACGGCGCCGTCAAGCCATAACTGGGGCGAACCAGGACGAGCATGGATCTCTTGCAACGCTTCGGTCAATTCGAACGCCGGCGACACCGCGCCTCTTATCGTGCGCCCCGCATGAATTTCATACCCGGCGATGTCTCCCACGATTTCCCAAGCGGAGGCGACCGGGTGTCCCTGTACGCGCGTCAGACGCTTGTCAGGCTGCAGTTCGGTGCGCACATCCAGCAATCCCAGGCCCGCGCAGGTCCCGCCCGATTCGACGCGGTGCGGATCCTCGATCTCGGCCCCCAGCATCTGATAGCCGCCGCAGATGCCGACCAATTCGACGCCGGCGCTGCGGCATGCCGCCAACGCGGCGCCGAATCCTTTCGACCGCAAGTACGCCAGATCAGCAGCCGTATGCTTCGATCCCGGAAGGATGACGACGTCCGCCTGGTGCAACTCGTCGGGAAGGGAGACATAGCGCAACACGACGTCGGGTTCTGCTCGAAGCAATCCGAAATCGGTGAAGTTGCTCATGCGCGGGAGCCGAATCACCGCGACATTCACCATCCCGCCGGAGAAGGCTCGTTGCCGGCCGCGCTCAACCGAAACGCTGTCCTCTTCATCGAGCAGGAGGTCAGGCACGTGCGGGACGACGCCGCACACCCGGATACCGGTCCTGGCCTCCAGAAACCGGACGCCGTCGCTGAACAAAGCCGGATCACCCCGATACTTGTTGATGATCACCGCGGAGACACGGGCGCGCTCCGAAGGCTGGAGGAGGGCTAGCGTCCCGACGACCTGCGCGAAGACCCCTCCGCGTTCGATGTCGGCCACCAGGACCACTCGGGCGTCCGCCAACTCCGCGATCGGCCAGTTCACGAGATCGCGCGCCCGCAGGTTCACTTCAGCCGCGCTCCCCGCGCCCTCGATGACAAGCACGTCGTACTGCGCGGCCATCCGCCGATAGCTCTCTTGGACGATCGGCCAGAGACGGTCGCGCTCGTCATAGTAGGCCGACGCCTCGCGTCTTCCGAACACGCGTCCGAGGACGACGACTTGTGAGGCACCGTCGGATTCCGGCTTCAGCAAGATTGGATTCATATCGACATGCGGGGCGAGACCGCAGGCGGCGGCCTGCACGGCTTGGGCACGGCCGATTTCACCGCCTTCGGGCGTGACGCAGGAATTGAGCGACATGTTCTGCGCCTTGAACGGCGCGACGCGGGCACCGGCCCGATGGAGAAGCCGGCACAGGCCTGCCGCGATGGCGCTCTTCCCGACGTCCGACGCCGTCCCAAGCACTGCCACGGCCTTCGCAGCATGAACAGGACGCATCATAGGTATTCAGCCTGGCCGGACTCCGCCTGCCGGGTCCATCGGCGAGCCCGCGCGAGTCCTTCTCGCATGCAGTCGCCGACCACCTGCCCGATCATCGCGCCGAGTTCGGTGTGCGTACCGCTGTAGAGCAGGCGATCCCCCCCGCGGTGCCGGCTGCAGGCGACGACGACTGCGTCCGTCCCCGTCCCTGTAGCACCGGGTTGCCCCGTCCAACTTGGCACGCCGTGGTCCCTCAAGATGCCTGTCTTGCTCTCCGTCACGACCTGCGACGCCCCCACCATCGCCGAGGGTGAGAGGCAAGCATTGGTCACAACGATGAGATTGATGGTGCCCGGTTCAGGATCTCGGGATGCATCGGAAAGCAACGGCGGCTCTCCGGCCCGAACCGCATTGGTCACGCCCACCGTAGCGAAACACTCGACCCACCATCGGCGCGTTTCCCTCCGGGAGGTCACCAGTTGAGTCATCGGAACGGCCGTCATCAACCCGACGATCGGATCATGGACGCCAAGCTCTCGGGCCACGCGCATCAATGCCCGCGAGGGGCTTTCATGTGCAGCGTCGTCAGAATGAGCAGCAAGCGGCCCGTTCGACGAAGAGAGCGGATTCGCGGCGACTTGATGGTTGAGCACGTATCGGGCAACGCGCCACCCTCCCCCGCACGGCGCGGAGGACAAGATCCGTTTCGGCGCACCCAGATCGATCACCAACGTGCCGTTCTTCACGAGATAGCGGGTCACGAGGGGCGCGGACGTCACCGGGACTATGCGCATGGTGTCCTCAGCATTCTTTGCATGGCCAAGATCAGTCGCTCGTTCTCGGCCCGTCGCCGGACCGCCAGGCGAACCGTGCGATCGTTCAACCCCGGGACCGCCGAGCAATCGCGTATCAGCAAACCTTTTCGCCGAAGCCCCTCCGTTACAACAGAGGCGCGGCAACCAGCAGGTAGCTCCAGCAGAAAAAAGTTGGCCTCGGAAGGGAAACAAGTGCATCCCGGCAGCGTTGCGAGCAGGCGGCCCAACCGGGCTCGTTCGCGAGCCATAAACGCCCGGCTTCGCGCGACATGCCTCTGGTCTTCGAGCGCGGCCCGTGCGGCGGCCTGCGCCGGCGCATTGACCGACCATGGAGGCTGGCGTTCGCGCAAGCGGGCAGCAGTTTGCGCGGGAGCGAGCGCATACCCGATGCGCAGTCCGGGAAGCCCGTAGAACTTGGTGAAGCTTCTCAACACAATGGTTCCGCCGGAGCGGATTGCGGACGGCAGGATCGATCGCTCCGGACAGTAGTCCGCAAAGGTTTCGTCCACGATCACACGCAGGCCGCGGCGTTGGGCCAACCGCACCACCTGCAGCACGTCGTCGGCGGCGCACGACCGCCCGGTCGGGCTGTTCGGATTACACAAGAGAACGGCATCACAGGTCGACCCACGACGGACCTTCGGTGTGGACGCCATGAAGCTGAGGAGCCGCCGCAATGGAGGCGCATAGCCGTCGGATCGCTCGGCCATCAGCATCGTGACCTTCCCGCCGGCATCGCGCATCGCCTTCGCGTATTCCGAGAAGGTGGGCCCGACAACGAGCAGATGCCGAAGCGAGAGGGCCGACGGCAGAAGATGGATGAGTTCCGTCGAGCCGTTTCCGACGACGATCTGCTCCGGCTCCACCCGCCACCGCGCCGCAAGCGCTTCACGAAGAGCCGCACATTCCGGGTCGGGATAATGGGGCACGAAGGCCGCCGCGCGAACCATGGCCTTGAGGGAACGCGGCGAGGGACCAAGCGGATTGATGCTGGCGCTGAAGTCCACGAGCCGGCTGATACTCGTGCCCAGCTGCCGCGCGGCGCCGTGAACGTTGCCCCCATGCCCTGACTGCGCTAGAAGAGCCATCGCCCAACCCCGGCCAGCGTCACACCGAGTCCGTACGTCACGAGCATGAGCACCGACGCCCGTTCAATGTCCGCTGCCGTCATCGTCCGCCCGGCATCGCCCAATCGTGGGCGGTCGACAGGATGGCCGTCATAGTAGTTGACCCCGCCGAGTTGGACCCCCAATGCGCCCGCCATCGCCGCTTCCGGTCTGCCGCTGTTGGGACTGGGATGTTTATGGCCGTCGCGGTACAAAATGCGGGCGCTTTCGCGCACGCGATCCCATCGTCTTGTCGCCACCCCCGTCGCCACGACGAGCAGCGCAGCCGTGAGCCGGGCCGGGATCCAGTTCGCCGCATCGTCCAGCCGCGCGGATGCCCATCCCACCTCGAGATGGTCGGGATCACGGTGGCCGATCATCGAATCCAGCGTGTTGATCGCCTTGTAGGCCAACGCGAGCGGCGCGCCGCCGAGAGTGAGATACAGCAAGGGAGCGATCACGCCGTCGGAGGTACTTTCCGCAATCGTTTCGACCGCCGCTCGGACCACTTCCGGCTCGGACAACTCGTCGGTATCGCGCCCGACGATTAAGGACACGGCCTCTCTGCCCGCTTGTAGATGGTGGCTCTCCAGCGCGCGATGGACCGCGCGCGCGTGATCGGCAAGATCCCGTCCGGCCAGCGTCGTCGCGGCCAGCGCGATACTGACCCCCTGCCCCAACCCCGCGGACACGGCGGCCGCCACGTCGATGATCAGCTGTCCTGCCAGAAAGGCGACGCCTGGCACACCCACGGCGGCGGCGACACCCGCGACACGGCGCGTCAGAGGGGATCGGCAGAGTCGCCGCACATGCCGATCGAACCATCCGATCAGTCCGCCCATGGCGCGGACGGGATGGGGAAGCCAGCGCGGATCTCCGAGAGCCGCATCAAGAGCCGCGGCGGCAAGCAATTCGAGGCTTGTCAGCGCAGCCATGCGAGCAACGGCATGCAGAGGAGAAACAGGATTTCGGCCGACTCATTTGCCGCTCCCAGAGTGTCTCCGGTCACGCCGCCGAACAGTTTGCGGCAGCCCCCCCATAGAACGCCGACGAGCACGAGGCCAAGCAAGGCCGCGGCGAACGCGGGCCGTGCGCCGAAACCGATGACGAGCGCCGCGCAGACCATTCCCGTGGACAAGGCGACATGGGGGAGCGCCAGGTGAGCCAAGAATGGAGCGGCCAAGCCCCCGCCGGCCCGCGCATACGGCGATTTCCACGCCAGCAGCACCATGACCCACCGTCCGAACGCGGGCATGCAGACAAGGACGGGAAGGCGGAGCGGCGCCGGCAAGGCCGCCAAGCCGGCATACCGGAGCAGCAGTGAAAGAAACAGGCCCGTCGCGCCGATGGCGCCTATCCGAGGATCCCGCATGATGGCCAGCCGGTCTGCCGGTGTGCGCCCCCCTGCCAGCCCGTCGAGCGTGTCGGCCAACCCGTCTTGATGCAGGCCCCGCGTGACTAGCACCAGCAGGATGACGAGCAAGACGTTGACCACGGGCGCATCGAACACGAACGGCAAGACGAGATCGGCCAAGGCCAGCAGACCGCCAAGCAACAGCCCGATCGTGCTGTACCAGGCCATCGACGAAGCCAAGTCGGCCGGCGCCGGCTCGTGATGGTCACGGCTGAGCGGAATCCCCGTCAAAAAATGCCACGCATACACAAAGGCCCGCACGTCCAGAGTCATGCGCCACGCTCCGAAACGCCCGCCTCTCCAAAGGTCGCCATCTCGGTCAAGATCTTGACCGCGGCCAACACGAGGCTCATGCCGAGGCAGGCGCCGGTTCCTTCGCCCAGACGCAGGTCCAAGTCCAGGAGGGGTTTCAGACGCAAGTGATCGAGCAGCACCTGATGGCCCCGTTCCACCGACCGGTGAGAGGCCAGAAAATAGTCCCGGCTGGCTGGCTTGAGCGCAACGGCAATCAACGCAGCCGCGCCCGCGATGAATCCATCCAGCACGACTGGCACGCGCGCCGCGGCGGCGCCCAGCATCAATCCGGCCAGCCCTGCGATTTCCAGTCCCCCCACCTTCGCCAGCACGTCGAGCGGATCGGTCGAGTCCGGGCGGTGGCGGCTCAATGCCTCCTCAATGACCGCGATTTTGTTCGCATGGGCCGTTTCATCGATTCCGGTGCCTCGTCCGGTCACGGCGGCCGCCGGGCGCCCGGTCATCACAGCCGTAATGGCCGCGCTCGCCGTGGTGTTGCCGATCCCCATGTCCCCCGTACCGATCAGCCCGAGGCCATCGCGAACGGCTTCAAGGGCCAGTTCCGCGCCGGCCATCACCGCCTGCTCGGCCTGGGTTCGGCTCATGGCCGGTTGACGGAGAAAATTGTTCGTCCCGCGCATGATCTTTTTGTGGATCAAGTGGGGCAGCGGACCGAATTCCGCGTCCACCCCAATATCGACGACACGCACGTCCACTCCGACATGGCGCGCCAGCACGTTCACGCCGGCTCCGCCCCGCAGGAAGTTGTGCACCATCTGCGCCGTGACCTCGCGGGGGTACGCGCTGACGCCTTCGGCCGCGACCCCGTGATCGGCGGCGAAGGTGAACACGGCTCCTCGAGGAACCGCCGGCTTGACTTCACCGGTGATCATCGCGTACTGGGCTGCGACCTCCTCGAGACGCCCCAAGCTCCCCTGCGGTTTCGTCAATCGGTCGAGCCTCCGCTGCGCCTCCTCCAGAAGCCGCGGGTCCGGACGTTCAATGCGGGCGAGTAGCTCGGCAATGTTCATGACGCCTCCGTTCCTCATTTCAATCGCAGGGCTTGCCCGCTCACGACCAAATAGACCTCGTCCGCTTCGGCGGCGACCTGTTGATTCACCTTGCCGGCCATGTCCCGAAAGCGCCTCACAGCCCGTCCCACCGGCACGAGACCGAGGCCAAGTTCGTTGCTCACAATGACGACACGATTGCCCGCAGAACGGATGGCGCGAAGCAAGGCGGCAACCCGCTCCTCGATAGCAGCATCGGGCCGCCTCCTCCGCATCACATTGCTCAACCAAAGCGTGAGGCAGTCAATCACAACACATTGAAACCGCTTACCATTCTGTTCAATCCATTCAGGCACATCGACCGGCACCTCAGCCGTGTGCCAGTCGGCCGTTCGGGAAGCTTTGTGCCGCGCGATTCGCACGCTCATCTCTGAATCGAGAGCTTCACCGGTCGCCAGAAACGCCCGAGGCCGAGCCCGTCCGGCCAATTCCAGTGCCCGCTCGCTCTTCCCGGAAGAGGCTCCGCCCAGCACGAGAATGACCCGCGACCGTCCCTGGCTCCTCCTCATCGCCCCACTAATCCGCACGGCGTTTGAGATCGCGCTCCCATAGAAATTCCGGCTCCCCTTGCGTGGCCGCCACCCATCGCGCCAGCACGAATAGCGCGTCGCTGAGACGGTTCAAATATTTCACGATCGTCGGCTGGACCGGCTCCTCCCGCGACAGACGCACGCAGATCCGCTCTGCTCGCCGGCCAATGGTCCTGGCCTGATGCAGAAAGCCGGAGACTCTGCCGCCTCCGGGCAGGATGAATTCCTTCAACGGCGAGAGATCCTTCTGGCATCGGTCCATCATTTTTTCGAGCTTGGTGACATCCTGCTCGGTGATGCGCGGCATGTTCTTGAAGGTCTGCCCCGGGGCGGTCGCCAACAGACCGCCGATATCGAAGAGCTTGTTCTGAATCCAGCGCAGGTCTTCCTCGAGTTGTCCGGCCTCGGCGCGGCCGTTTTTCCATTCGGCATTCATCACCCGCACGAGCCCGATCGATGCGTTCAATTCATCGACCGTCCCATAGGCTTCCACCCGCACGCTGTCCTTCCAGACCTGTTGCCC
>JBDZVU010000094.1:0-11953 GCA_040255845.1 Nitrospiraceae bacterium
ATGAGACGCCCGTCCGTGCTCACTGCGAGAGCCACGCGCCACGCTCACGTGCGTTCCCTGCTGGCGGCGGTCGGCATGGGGCTCACGATCGCATTCACACCGGCCCATGCGGCGGACGGTGCGGTCCCATGGGAATGTTCGAACTACAGTCCCGAGGCTCGGACCCGCTGCATGCAGGCGCTTATCGAGGCGCAACGCGACAAGATCGGGCAACTCGAAGGAGAACTTCAGACCCAACGGTCGCGCGTCGGCACGCTCGAGCATGAGGTGGACCGGCAATCGCGCGCGACGGCGGACCTGCAGCGGCAGCTTCATGACCGTCCGGCGGTCATCCCGGCTCCTGTTCCCTACCCGCCCTTTACCTATGCGTACCCGCCGGGGATCGGATTCGGTTTGTATCTCGGCAGACCGCACTGGTATGGGGGGCCGTTCCTCTACGGGGCGCCGTACTGGGGGCCGCGGTACTATCGTCATTCTTGGCGTCATCGCTGGTAGCACTCTCTCCCTCACACCCTCCTCGCTCGGTCATTCGCTCTAGCATCGCGTGCTTCAAGGGATGGCACCAGTTGCTGGCGTACGCCGCGCATCGCGTATGATCTACTGAAAAACGGTTTACCGGACGGGAGGAGCGTTCCATGGATCTGCAAGTCGAAGGACGTCATGTGGAAGTGACTCCAGAATGGACCGCCGACATCGAAGCCCGCATGGCCGAGCTGAACCCCTCCCTAGGAGCGGTGCACGCCCGGGTGACGCTGACCCAGCATGATCATCGCAAAGGCGACGACTCCCACGAAGTCGTCATCGTGGTGCAGATACCGGGACATACGGTCACGGCGCGCAAGCGGGCCGGCACGTTTGAAGAAGCGATCCGCGCGGCGTTCGAGGCGCTCGACGTCGAACTGGAAAAGATCCAGGAGAAGCGGGCAACCCACCAGGTCCGCGTCACGGCTCCTCGCGCGCGGGGCGTGGTAAACAAATTATTTCCCGATGAAGGCTATGGCTTCATCTTGCTCGAGGACGGGACGGACGTGTATTTCCATCGCAACGCAGTGCATGGCCTGGAATTCGAACACCTGGATGGGATGGAGGTCAATCTGAACGTGGAGCTCGGCGAGAAAGGCCCCCAGGCCACCACGGTGAACCCGGTCGAGCCGCTTCAATACTACGCCGACAAGGGCGCCGCGGCCTAAGCAGGCTGTCGAAATCGCCTGCTGGCTTTCTTCCCGCGCCGCTCACAGGCTCAACATCGCCCGGCTTGCCCTGCTGCTCACCACCACTGCCAGCAGTCGCCCCGGTCGATCGCTTCGCTGCAGCAATCCATGAGCGTCAGGAGGCCGAGCTCGAATTGAAACTGGTCCCCTTCGGCGAAGCCGCGGTCCAACATGTCGAGCGCATGATGAAAAGCGAGTCGCCCCGTCACCACACTGGGGGCCCGCTCGATCCGGACGGTGGCCAGCTCCCAGGCTCTGTGCCATTCGGCGGCCCTCCAGTGCTGTCGCTCCCGCGAAGCCCGCATACGTCGTTTGGCCATGCCCACCCTCCTGTCTAGGAAAGCCTCACGCCCACGAGCAACTCTACCCTACAGTAGCAGATCACCGCCCCTCTCTAAGGCATAGTGCCTGAGTCCTAGGTAAAATCGTGCCCCAGGTCAGGTTAAATCTTTGGGAGGCCGGGTGCTGGCATGCACCGGATGTCGCGGTTCGACACGGCGTCCCCAGATCTTGCCGCGTGAGGTCGTAGCCACGTAGAGTGCCCCAGAACGACGACGAACCATGGGAAGGCGATGGCATTGACGGCCTCCGAACTCGAGCGGGTCGTGCGCGAACTCGCCCCCGCCGTCACCGGCGGATGGATTCAGAAAATCGCTCAACCCGGACCCTTGACCCTGGTCCTGGACATCCGCGTTCCCGGACAGACTCACCGGGTGCTCATTTCGTGCGAGCCGGAGACGGCGCGGATCCATCTGTTGTCCCGGCCGCTGCAGAACCCCATGCAGCCTCCCGCCTTCTGCCAATTCCTCCGGGCCCGGATTCAAGGGGCTCGGATCAGCACCATACGGCAGGTGCCGAACGACCGCATCGTCTTCTGGGAACTCATGACGAAGGAAGGGGATCAGCAACTGGTGTGCGAGCTGACCGGGACCCGCGCCAATGTCTTGCTCGTGGACGCGGCAGGATTGGTGGTCCGGGAGCTGCGCCGCGCCGACCATGTAGCCGGACAGCCTTATGTTCTGCCGGAACGCCGCATGGATCGGCGGTCGAAGCCTGAACGCGACCGTTTCGCCACCGAGGCAGCGCAAGGTCCGTTTCCGCATTCTGCTGCAATCGAGGCTTTCTACGAGGGCTACGAGCGCGAGCGAGCCTACGAGCAGGCCAAGGCGGCGCGCCTGCGGGTGTTGCGCGCCGCCGTCAAGAAGGAGCAGCGACGCCTGGATGCCTGGAGGGAAGACGCGATGAAAGCGGCCGCCTACCGAGGCTACAGCCGATATGGCGAGCTGCTCAAGGCCAATTTGAGCGCGGTGCGCAAAGGCATGGAGCGTGTGACCGTCGTGGATTACTACGACGAGCGGCTCCCCCACGTCACGCTGCCGCTCGACACGGCCAAGTCGGCGCAGGCGAACATGGATGACTACTTCCGAAAATACCGCAAGTATCTTCGGGCCGAGCAGGAACTTGGGCCGCGAATCGAAGCGGGCGAACGGCTGCTCGAGACGTTGCGCGACGAGATCGCGGCCATCGAGCAGAATCGGTGGACCCCGTCCACACCGGTCGCCTCGCCGCCTCGCCGGGCATCGACGGCCCAGCCGCGCCGGCCTCACAAAGATGGTCCTCGCGGCCCCTTCCGGCGCTTCGTGTCGGCGGACGGCCGTCCCATCTTCGTAGGGCGCAATGCGCGCGAAAACGAGGAGCTGACCTTCGGGCTCGCCAAGAGCGACGATCTGTGGCTCCACGCCCGCGGCGCTCCAGGCTCTCACGTCATCGTCCGGCTCGACAAGGGGGCGGACCCGTCGCCGGACACTCTTTGCGACGCCGCTGTCCTCGCCTTGCTCTACAGCGATCTGAAGAAAAGCGGCAAAGGGGACGTCATCTACACGAGACGCAAGTGGGTCAAAAAGGCCAAGGGTCAGGCGCCGGGGGCGGTCCTTGTCACCCGCGAGCAGTCGCTTCACGTCACGTTGGACAAGACACGCCTCGACGCCTTGAAACGCCGTGCGCAGGAATGACCGCCCGACGGGACAATTCGTGCCGGCAGAAAACGACGTTTCGCTCGCCTGAACGCTGCGGCCGCACTATCATGCGGTGAAGGAGGCGGTGATGGGCGACGCCCTCAAGGAGCAGGCCAGCACGCAGCCGGTCATCCTCGTCGTCGACGATGAACCGGCCATTGTCGGTTTGTGCGCCGCCGTCCTGCAACAAGCCGGCTACCAGGTCCTGAAAGCGGGAGGCAGCCCCGAGGCGCTCAAAATCTGCTCGGAGGACCCCGGCCGCATCGATGTGCTGCTCACCGACCTGGTCCTTCCGCCACCGGACTTTCAGTTGGCGTCGGCCGCAAATCCCTATCCGTACGTGCACGGCATGGAATTGGCCGCTCGCGCCGCCGCCGTACGGACCGGGCTCAAGATCGGGCTGATGTCCGGCAATCCGGATCAGGAACTCGCCAGCCACGGCATCCGCCGGGGGACGCTGCCGTTCATCAAAAAACCGTTCGCGACTCAGGAATTGATCTCGTTCGTCGGCGAGGTGCTGTCAGGGCCGGCACCGGTCTTGAAGAATCACCGGGAGGGCGCGGCGGCGCACGACGTGGAATGGTTCGACTGACCCGGCCCAGCTTCAGGGGTGCTCGGTCATGAACCATCCGGCGATCGACAGTCGCCGATTCGGCCCCGCCGTCTGATCCACCCGGCACACCCGATGGAAGCGCGGGACCGTGAACATGACCAAGGAGCCCGGCCGGGGCTCGATGCAGTGCGTCGGGATCAGGTCGGGAACGTCATCCGTGTGGCCCGGCCGCTTGCCATACACGATCAGCTCTCCGCCCCAGTCCGGCCGCCATTCTTCGTGGAAATAGCTGACCAAGGCGATCCGCCGCAACGGCGCGCGCCGGCCTCCCATGGGACGGCCCTGATCGGTGTCGTCGTGCGTCAAGAGGCAGTCTCCAGCCGCGTAAGAATAGTAACTGAACCCCATGTGCCGGCCGACGATGTTGGGAAACGACTCGATATACTCGCGAATGCACGGCAGCTGAAGCCGCGAGAGAAACCGCTCGCCCTCCGCCGGGCCGATCTCCGCCTTCGCCCAGTCACCGGCGTTCGGAAAATCTTCCCGCACGTTGGGCAAGCTGGCTAAGCTCTTCCACTGGGCGACATGCATCGCCTCCCGGAAGAACCGGCGCTCCTCAGGCGACCAAAAATCTTCCACGACCAGGACGGGATGCCGGTGAAACGAGAACGACGACAGATCGGACAGTGCAACCGTTGCCGTTGCCAGACCTCCTGGGCCACTCATGTGCTCCTCCCCGAGTAAGGGACCGGCCGTTCGCCAGCACTCTTACCACCCTCCCCGCGCCCAGCACAAGACGGGACGGGCCCCAAAACAAAGAGGGCTGCCGTCTCGCGACGGCAGCCCTCTTGTGCGTCTGCTCGAACAGCCTGCTTACCAGCGATCGCGCTTGCCGCCACCGCTGCGGCCGCCGCCACCACCGAACCCGCCGCGTCCGGCGCCGCCCATACGGGGCTCTTGCGGACGGGCTTCGTTCACTGTCAGCGTGCGCCCTCCCATTTCGGAGCCGTTGAGCGCCGAAATCGCAGCCTGCGCTTCGGAATCCGAGGACATCTCCACGAACCCAAATCCGCGGGACTGCCCCGTGAACTTATCCGTGATGATGCGGGCCGAGGCGACTCCGCCGTGTTGCGCAAACAAATCGCTCAGCTGCTGCTCGGTCGCCGAATAGGGCAACCCACCGACATAGATCTTCGAACCCATGGGGGTTCCTCCTTTAAATGATGACATTGTCTTGAGCACGAGGAACGGGGGAAGGAGCGGGCCGAAGACGCGATCGATGCAGCGACTTAGGTCTGACTTCCGACGAGATTCCCGGACAAGGCAACATCGACGTTGTGGGCCTACACTGTTTGACACCCTCCACCGCGAGGCCCGTGCGGTGAAGTGAAATCAGCCTAGCACAGCGATCTGGTGAATACAACCTTACTCTCCAACCCGGACGAGGAGGCCATGTTCCTTACAGTGCGCGAAGGTCCGGTAAAACCAGCCGACCACGACCGCCAGGAGCACGAGGTTCAACGCCCCTGCCCACCCCAAATTGGCCCAGGGGGCAGCCCCCCCGGTCAGCACCGCCCGCATGCCCTCGAAAATATGGGCCGCCGGGTTCGCCAGGGCAATCGGCTTCAGCCACACCGGCAGCACCTCCATCGGGTAGAACACACAGGAGATCGGCTGGAACAGAAACACCATGCTCCAGGCGAGCACTTCCGCCTCCTGCCCGAACCGCATGATCAAGGAGGTGGTAAACACCCCGATGATCCACCCGGTGATGACGAGATTGACGACGAACGGGATCAGCCAGAGGCCGACGAGCAGGACGTTGTACGAATAGAAGACCGCTGCGCAGACCGCCATGATCAACGACACGGCGGTGACTTTCATGATGCTCATGGCCATGGTGGCGGCGAGAAACTCGCTGGGCTTCAACGGACTCGCGAACAGGTTCATGAGGTTCCGCGCCCAGATTTCCTCCAAAAACGAGATCGTAATGCCCTGCTGCGACCGGAACAGAATGTCCCACAGAATCAAGGCCCCGAGGAAAAAGGTCACGAACCCCGGCACCTCATGCTGAAATCTGGCGAGATAGAGGGTGATGAACCCCCAGATGACGAGGTCGAGAAAGGGCCAATAGAAGATTTCCATGATCCGGGGGAGGCTGCGCCGGTAGAGATACAGGTGGCGCGCGATCAAGGCGGTGATGCGGTGCAGTTTCATCCGCACCCCCCATGGTCGTGCTCATGCCCGCAACCCCCGCATCCGTGATGTGCGCCCAACAGGTCGTCCATCAACTGGCGGACGCCGCCGAGCAGATGGCTGCCGGCCAACCGGCCGTCGGCCGCGGGCCGCAGGGCCAGCGCGACCGCCACGAGCGGCATGCCCGCAAGGCCGACTCCGAAGGCAGGCGCGCCGCCGCCGGTCCCCTGCCACCACACCAATCCCGCGATGAACCCCATCGGCACGAGGCCCACCACCAGGCTGTTCAGCACGACGCGTGGCCCGCAGGTCCCGCGTCGCAGACCGACCAGGCTGACCCCCAGCCAAAACACGCCCCAGGCGGCGCTCAAGGCCAATCCGCCGACGAGAAACCCGATGCCGAAGTCAGCCAACCAGTGCATGCCGCCCCCTTTACGCCGAAACACGCGACTCGCGAGCCAATTTGAGGAACACTTCCTCCAAATCCTCTTTTCCAAATCGGGCGGCGATCGCCTGCGCGGTGCCCTCTGCCACGATCCGGCCTCGCTGGAGAAAAATGATCCGATCGGACATTTCCTCCATCTCGCGCATGTTGTGGGACGTGTAGAGAATGCTCAGACCGGAGGAGCGCCGTTCGTCTTTGAGCAAGGCCCTGATCTTGTGGGCCACATCCGAGTCCAGGCTGGCGGTCGGCTCGTCCAGGAAGAGGATACGCGGCTCGGTCAAGAACGCCTTGGCCAACGCCAGGCGCGTCATCTGCCCGGAAGAGAGTTTCCGGGTGATCTTGTGGCGAAACTCCTCCATCTCCAGTTTTTTCACGATCTCCTCTACCCGCCGTGCAATGTCCGGCAGACCGTACAGCCGCGCGACAACCCACAGATTTTCCTCCACCGTCAACGATTGCGGCATCGAAATGTAGGTGGAGGAGAAATTGACTTGCTGCAGGATCGCCTCGCGGTGTTGCTGAAGGTCCAAACCGAACATCCGGATGGCACCGCTGGTCGGCGTCACCAACCCGAGCAGCATCTGGATCGTCGTCGTCTTCCCAGCGCCGTTGGGGCCCAGGAGACCGAGGATCTCGCCCGGCTTGATGTCGAACGAGATACCGTCCACCGCCGTGAACTCGCCGAAACGTTTGGTCAGCTGCGAAACTTCTACGACCGGTGTCATCTCAGTCCGATCCGGAAATAATGTGGAGGACGCCGTCCGCTAATTGAACAGCAGCGCGTCGCTGATTTTTTCGGGAAGGTGGCAGGTCTCGCACTTCCGGCTGACGATCCGGCCCTGATGCTCGGATTTGCCGTCGTGGCAGCGGAAGCAATCCCGCAGCGCCCGCGTACGGAGATGCGAGCCCTCGGGATGATCCGGATACCAGGGCTGGCTGTCGGCGGCCACATGGCCCCGGGGAATCACGACCGGATAGCCCTTGATCGGGGCGTCGTGCACGACTCCGGCATGGCAGGTGGTGCAGCCTTCGCCTTGCCCCCGCACCTCGAACGCCTCCATGTGCCGGCGATGGCTCATGATCAGCCCGACATCCTTCACCGGCGGAGGCAAGTCCCGTGGGGCGACTTCCGATACGCGTAAAATATGCCGGTGGCAGCTCAGGCAGACCTGAGAATCGACGGTGGCTCTCAAATCGTGCGGCGCAGGGGGCGTGCCGAAGAGATAGATGGCCACATCCTTCATGCCGTTGACGGCCTTGTCTTGAATCCAACCCTCGACCGTGGGACGGACATGGCAGGTCACGCAGGTCACCTCCTTGTGGGACGACCTGACCCAGCTCTCGTATGAAGGGGTAATGGTATGGCAACTCGCGCAGAACTTGGGGTGATTCGTCAGAGGAATCGCGGCCCCGCCGAGGGCCAGCCCGCCGGCCACCAAGCCCATCACCACCGCGGCCTTAGGCTTCCAGCTCATGCTCCCGGCGTGTGAGAGGGAACTGCCGAATCAGCAATGCGGCGACCCCGGCCGCATCGTCCAAGTGCAGGACGGGGACCTGCATGTCCATCGGTTTGTCCGAGACCACTGCGAGCAGTCCGTCGGACGAAAACGGAATCTCTCCCACCTGGTCCCGCACCACGACGATCTTCGGGTAGCCTTCGCTCTTCCAGCCCTCGGCGATAATCAGATCATACGACGCGTCGAGAAACCGGTCTCGCACCTCTTCCACCTTCAGCTGATCCGAAACGTCCGCAAACATCGCCAGGCTGCCTTTGGAGACGACCACGACGCTGCTGGCTCCCGCACGCTTGTGCCGCCAGCTGTCTTTGCCCTCGGTATCCAGATCGAAGCCGTGGCCCGCATGCTTGACCGTCGCCACCCGGTATCCCGCGTTCACCAGCTGCGGAATGACGCGCTCGATCAAGGTCGTCTTCCCGCTGTTGGACCGGCCGACAAAGCAGACAATGGGTACAGGCATGGCGTTACTGCTCAGCGGTCGCTGAAAAGTGGATCATGGCATCGACAAGACCGCCGGTCCACTGATCAGTCACCATGGACGTTCTCCGGGGCTAACAACAGGACAGCCGGTGTCCGCCGGACGACGCATGCTCGCTCGCGGCCAACCATGCCTCGCCGCTCAACAGTTGGACCGTCACTTCGTCGCCCGGATTGAGCCGGGCGACCTCCACCGGCACATCGATCAGGCAGTTCGCTTTCACCATGGAGGTAAGGATACCGGACCCTTGATCCCCCGTCGTGCGGACCTTGAAGACGCCGTCCTCCCGTGTGAGGATGCCGCGCAGGAAATGGCGCCGGTCGGTGCGCTTCGAAAAGTGCTCTTGGAAGACGGCGTGGACCACGGGACGGCCGTAGGTCCGGCACCCGCTCATCTTCAACATGGCGGGCCGCACCAGTTGCTCGAACGTGACCATCGACGAAACCGGATTGCCGGGCAGCCCGAAGGCCAGCTTACCCTGGATTTTCCCGAACGCCAGCGGCTGGCCGGGCCGGATAGCGAGCTTCCAGAAATTCATTTCGGCGCCGAGATCCCGGAATACGGCCTTGGTGAAATCGTAGTCCCCCATGGAGACACCGCCTGACAGCACGAGAATGTCGGCATTCAGGCCGTGAGAAATCTTCTCCTTGAGCGCCGCCGGCGTATCCCGCGCGATCCCGAGCAGCAACGGCACCCCACCTGCTTCCTGCACCGCTGCTGCGATGCCGTAGCTGTTGGAGTTGATGATCTTCTCTTCGCTGAACCGCTCGTCGAGATCCGCCAACTCGTCGCCGGTGGACAGGATGGCGACCCGAGGCCGCTGGTAGGCGAACACGAAGGACTTCGCCAAGATGGCCAGCATCCCCGCCTCGCCGGGCCGGATGCGGGTCCCCTTGGCGATGATGCAGTCGCCCTTCTTGACGTCCTCACCCTGCGGGCGGATGTTAGCACCGCGCGGCTCGGGCTTGAAGACGCGCACGGAATCCGGCGTGTGCTCCGTGTCCTCGACCTTGAGGACGGTATCCGCGCCGCGGGGAATCGGCGCCCCTGTCATGATGCGGATGGCCTGCCCCGGGCCGACCGTTTTGGACGGCATCTTCCCGGCCGGGACGTCCTCGATCACCGACAGCGTGACCGGCTTTTGGATCGGCTGTTCCTGTCTGATGTCCTCCCAGCGCACGGCGAACCCGTCCATCGCCGAATTGTCCCACGGCGGATTGTCGCGCTCGGCCACGATGTCCTCCCCCAAGACCCGGCCGAGGGCTTCCAGGATCGAAATCTTTTCCAAACCCAAGACGGGCGTCGCGTCGAGCACGACCTTTTGCGCGTCATGCAGTTGGGTCAACCCTGTCGTCGCGTCAGCGGCTTTCACCGGTAAGCTCCTCTCAGTGCTGATGCTGGGGGCGGGGCCCCACTTTCAACAACGATCCGCTCTTCTTGCAGAAGGCCTCGACCTGATTAGCGATGGAGTGGTAGGCCTCGGCCGTCGGCGTATCGGAATAGAACATGGCGAACGGCTCGCCGGCGTCCGACTGCGTCACCACCTCCGGGTCGAGCGGGATGCGGCCCAAGAACGGCACGCCCATGTCATGAGCCGAAGCCTCGCCGCCGCCCTTCCGGAAGACCTCGATGTGCTGGCGGCAGTGCGGGCACTCCAGCCCGCTCATGTTTTCGACGATGCCGATGATCGGCACTTCGCTGTCCTTGCAGAACGTGACGGATTTGCGGCTGTCGAGCAACGCCACTTCCTGCGGCGTGGTGACGATGACCGCCCCGCTGACGTTCCCCAGCAGATCGATGGTGGTCACGGATTCGTTCCCAGTGCCCGGGGGAAGATCGATGAGCAGAAAGTTGAGATCCTGCCATTCGACCCCGCCCAGCAATTGATTGATGAATTCGTACTTGTAGGCGTCGCGCCAGATGATGGGATCGTCGGGATTCTGCAGCAGGAACGACATCGACGCGATTTTCAAATTATAGGCTTGAAACGGAATGATGCCGCCCGACGTGCTGATCTTGAGCTTCTGCCCTTCGGCCCCGACCATCTTGGGAATGTTGGGCCCGTGGATGTCCATGTCGCAGATGCCGACGTGCCAGCCTTTCAGCGCGAGGCTCACCGCAATGTTGGTGGTGCAGGTGCTCTTCCCCACCCCGCCCTTGTTGCTCATGATGAGCACCTTGTACTCGATGCGCTCCATGCGCTTGGCCACCAGCCAGCGGCTGTGCCCTTCCTTGTCCTTCTGGCAGCGCTCGTTCTCGTCGCAGATGGCGCAGGCCCACATGTAGGTGCAGGCGTCGCTCCCGCCGCCGTTGCCGCTGCTGATCACGTTCAGTTCGCGTCCCATCGGTCAATCCTTCTTTCTATGAGCCGTGGTTACCGCCGCCGTCCGCCCGTCGGCACGCCGACGTAGTCGTCATCCTGCGCTTTGGGCATCCCCATGCCAGGCGCGCTGCCGCCCCCCGCGACCGCTACGGCGGGCACCAGCGGCTCGCCGGCCGGCGCCTCTTTCTTCTTCTTGTTGAAGAACCCGGCGCTCACGATGCCGACCTCGTAAAAGACGTACATCGGCAGAGCCATGAGGCACTGGTTGAACGGGTCTGGAGTCGGCGTGAGGATGGCGGCGACGATGAATGCGCCGAGCAAGGCCCACTTCCGATAGCGCCGCAGGAACGGCGCATCGACCCAGCCGAGCTTGGCCATCAGCGTGATCGCCAACGGCACTTCAAAGATCAATCCGAACACCAGCAGAAACCAGAGAGCGAATCCGACGTACTGGGCGATGGAGAGCTGCGGGATGAAGCCCGCGCTGACGCCGTAGGAAATCAGGAAATTCAAGGCAAAGGGCAGCACGAAAAAGAACGAAAAGGACACGCCGGTGTAAAAGGCCAGCGTACTCAAGGCGGCGAACGGGCCCACGAAGCGCCGCTCTTGCGCGTGCAGCCCGGGCACTACGAATTGCCAGGCCTCGAACAGGATGTACGGCGTCGAGAGAACGATGGCGAAGAGACCCGCCACCTTGACGTTCTGCCAGAGGGCTTCCGCGGGGGCGAGGAAGACGAACGGCACGGCGGGCAGATCAGTCGGCTCCCAGGACAAGGTGCTGGGCACGAACATGTTCTGCAGGGGAATACGCAGCCACTTCACCAACGTGTCGGCGTAGAAGAAGGTCCCGACAAAGACGATCGCCGTGACGATAACCGCCCGGGTGAGCCGGACCTGGAGCTCCACCAGGTGCTCCATGACCGGCATTTTCTTGTCTTCCAGCGGCTTGAAGATCGCATCTTGCAGCCACCGGTTGAAATCGTTCAGCACGCGCCCTCAGGTACGCACGGCCAGATGGTCATGCGGGGACGGGGACATGATGTGCGCGTCCCCTCCCCCGCATCGTGCCTCGCACGGCATTACTTGGGATTGATCGCCACGAACAAGCTGTTCCCTTGCCGGTTCACCAGCAAGACAGCCAACTCATCCTTCTTAATTTTAGCGGCGGCCTTTTGATAGTCCTCCAGGTTCTTCACCGGTTCGTGATTCACTTCC
>JBDZVU010000166.1:0-3065 GCA_040255845.1 Nitrospiraceae bacterium
AGGCGGCCGGCCTACGCTATCGCGATGTGAGCGCCAAGGGTGCGGTGGTTGACGACGGCCGAACGATGCTCGTGCGCACGTCGCTTACTCGAGAGCAGGATAGCTTCAGAGCGCGATTCACGCTTCCGGCGTTTCCGCCTTCAGCGGTCGCGCTCTAATCCCGTATTACCCGGTGTGCTGCTGAGGTGAGAACGCCATGCCCAGTTGGATGGCGAGGTCGTGCAGTCGCCTGTCGCGCGTCCACAGCTTCGCTCCGGGAGTCAGCCTTGCCCCAGCCAGCAAATGGACATCGACGTATCCGATACCGCTTCCGAACAAGGCATGACTATCGATAAAATGAAGAACTTCGGCATCGGTGACAACAGCAGCCCGAGGCAAGTCCGACAGCGCGTTCAATACGGTCTCACGTTGACGGAGATTTCCCAGCGCGAGCTCGCCGTGAACGAACGGATGCGACAAGACCAATGCCGCATCGAGCAGGCGGAAAAGCATCTTGTCGCCGGCACGGAGATGATCGATCCAGACGGAGGTATCAACCAGAATCACGCCGGGATCGGCCGGCGGCGCGGCGGCGCCTGCAAGCCAGGTTCGCTCCCTCCCAGGCGTGCCAGTCGCCGTGCACTTTCGCGTTCTATGAGAGCCTTCAACGCCTCGCGGACCAGGGCGGATTTCTCTTTGAGCCCCGTCACAGCCTGAGCCTTGGCCACAAGTTCGTCGTCAAGTGCGAGCGTCGTGCGCATATCCTGACCTCATGTGCCGCACGCAAATAATCACCGTTTGATGCTGATTTCAATGCTCGAGCGCGATCGCTGGAGGCGAAAACGCCGGAAGCGTGAATCACGCCCTGAAAACAAAGCCTTCCGAGAGCATGCCCAGGCTGGGTGGAACCATGGCTCTCTCGTCATCCCGGCCGGAGCGGAGCGGAGCGGAGAGCCGGCATCCAGGTGCCGCAAGCCCCACCGGTTATTGCTGGATCCCGGATCGACGCTACGCGCCGTCCGGAGTGACGAGTTCCGGCTGCCGCCTGCGTTTCCAGTCACGTCCTGGCCCCAGACTTAAGCTATAGACTTAAGCTATCCCTCTGGCGCAGCAGGCAGGTCGATCATTACCGCCGTGCCGGCATTCTCGGCGCTGTCGATGGTCACCTGCCCGCCGGCCTGCAACGCGAACCCGTACACCATCGACAGCCCAAGTCCGGTTCCCGTACCGGCGGGTTTGGTGGTGAAGAACGGTTCGAACACCCGGCTTTGTACCTCTGCCGGAATTCCAGCCCCGGTATCCCGCACCACTATCCGCACGTAGTGTCCGGGAGCGATCTCGGCCGGCGCCTGAATGTCACGTGGACCGAGCGTGACATTCTGCGTTGCGATCGTCAGCACACCGCCATCGGGCATGGCGTCCCGCGCGTTGACCACGAGGTTCAGAACGGCGCGCTCCAATTGATGCGGATCGGCCGTGGCCTTGCGCAGGCCTTCGGCCAGGACGAACCGGCGTTCCACGTTTTCCGCAACGCGGAACACCAGGTCGTCCATGCCGCGCAGCAGTTCATTGACGTCGAGCGTCCGCGGGTTCACCGCCTGCTGGCGCGAAAACGTCAGAAGGTCCTGCACCGTGCGCTCGCCGCGCTCCGCCCCCCGCATCGCCGCACCGACCAGTTTCGCCAACCGCGCATCGCCCGCCACGCGCTTTTCCAGCAACCCCAGGCTTCCTGTTATCGCCTGCAGAATATTGTTGAAATCATGCGCGACAGTGCCGGCGCTGCGGCCAAGGGCTTCCATCTTTCGCGCCTGCTGCAGCGCCGCCGTCCTTTCCTCGACCCGCCGTTCCAATGTCTCGTTCAGTTGGTGCAACTCATTCTCCAGCCGCTTGCGGTCGGAGATGTCGGTGAATGTGCTGACGCCAAGGACAATCCGGCCCTCTGGGTCGTGCACCGGCGCTGCGTTCACAAGCAGGCAGGCATGGGACCCATCCTTCCCGCGCCACAACATTTCCTCGCCCTGGACCGTCTCGCCGAGCAGGACGGCGCGGGCAATCGGATAATCCTCTACGGCGTACGGGCGGCCATCCGGATAATGTGCTTCATAGGCGCTGTAGGCGGCGACGCTGGTCACCGTGGGAGTGCTGCAGCCAAGCAGGCGCGACGCAACGGCATTGCGGAGCAGAACCTCACCCCCAGGCGCCGCGGCTATCACCACCCCCAGCGGCATTTGATCCAGCACGGCCGCGAGGCGCTTGCGCTCCGCGTCCAGTTCCGCTTGCACGCGTGCGCGCCGCGCTTCCGCGCCATGACGGGCAATCACCACCCCCAAAAGGTTCGCAAGCGCCTGAAGAAAAGCCGTGTCTTGCTGGTTGAACCGGCCGCGATGCCGGCTGTCCACCTCCAGCACGCCAAAAGGACGGTCCTCGCCATCGATCAGAACATTGATCGCACGCTCCACCCCATGGTCCAGCAAAAGCTGCGGCGTGCGAAACCGCTGCTCCCGGGCAAGATGATTGGAGAGCGCGGGCTGCCCGGTGTGCAGCGCAAAACCGGCCGGCGACTCCAGGTCCGCGCCGATCGTGGCGTGGCCGACCACACCTTCCGACCAACCGACGCCGCTGCGCACCAGCAGCCGGTTTTCACCCGGAACAGGGGTCAGCACCTTGGCGAACTCCGTCTGCAGCCCCGATGCGGCGAGACGGGCAGCTTCTTGCAGCAGGACTTCAAAGTCTTGATGGGGCTGCAGCGCAAGCCGGCCGAATTCGGTCAGTAATTCCTGCTGACGCAACCGGTAGGCAAGCTCGTGCTCGGGGCTTTGGTCCATGGGGCGCGCCGTCTCCCTGCACAATCCGCTCAGGACCGCCTGATAGCATGACCTGTTTACGACGTCTGAGGGGCAGATCCCGCATAAAAGTGAAACCGGGGGCCGCGCCCGACGATGAATGAGGACGACGTTTAGGCCTTCCTGGCAATTGCGTCACGGGCCAGCTCGGCGGCTCGGCTCAGTTTTCCAGCGGCCCGTCCCCGAACGGCATATCGGCCGCCCGCGTAGGCTCAGCCTGTAAGCCTTGAAGGCAGGCGGCAG
>JBDZVU010000095.1:0-11785 GCA_040255845.1 Nitrospiraceae bacterium
GATGAAGGGGGTAGGGGACGAGATGAAGGGGATGGGCACAGAGATGAAAGGGATGATGGGCCAGTAACGAGACGCGAATCAGCGCACGGCGGTCTGCGGCCTGCGGTTGAGGACCACCTCCCGCAGGCCGCGGTGCTTTGAGCTTCCTCCGGCAAGGTTGCAGGTAGGCACATGGACGATTGGTTTCAGTGGTACGTGCATCAGACCATGAAGCAGAAGGCCTGGCCACGGTATCGTGAGCGCTACCTCTGTCCCTGCTGCTTCATGCCCACGCTACGCGTGCGCGCGGCGTACGACCTCTGTCTCATGTGCAACTGGGAGGACGACGGTCAAAGATTCGGACGATGCCGACGTGGTACGGGGCGGTCCCAATATCGATTACTCGCTCCGGGAGGCCAGAGAGAACTTCAAGCAACACTTTACGATGTACCGGCCGGGCGATGCGCTCGCCTACGATCTCGTTCAGATGGATCGCCCCGCCAGGGAGCAACTCTACCGCGAGTTTGCCGAGGCACTGTCGAGCGACTCGGATGCCAGGTGGCAGCGCGCGCTGGCGGTGGAGCAGCGATTTGTGGCGGACAAGTCGAAACGCGAGCGGACCAGCCATTAACGAGCCCGTTGCGAACCGTGCGGCGTGGAGAAGAGACGCCGGCGGCTCATCGAGTGTCTTTGGGTTGCGCTCCCGGAAACCACTCGACGTGATGATCGCCGTTCCTCCCCAAATACGTCACCCGCTTGCCGCGCAAGAAGGCATAGTACCCTTGCACGCCTGCCTCCATGGCCCGTGCGCAGAAACGGGGAAACGGTTGCCCGTGGCGCTGGCTGTCCAGAATCGCGGCTCGTAATCCTGCGACATTGAGCTCGGGCGCGATGGCCGGACGCTGTTCGATCGTCAGCGGCGCAATGACCACCGCGCCGTCGACTCCATAGAAGCTGAACTGCAACCTGACGTAGTCCACGTGGTAGTACTCCACCCCTTCGGCGAGCAGAGTCCCCACAATTTCAGGAAAGGGCAAGGTGCCGGACAGCGAGGCCAGCGCCATCTTCTGAATGATCGTTGCGTTCATGGTTCCCTCAGCATCCGGCGTGTCCTCACGCTTCTCGCTCGACAGAGTCGGGATTGAGCCGTGTGGCAGTAGCATAGTGCAACGCACCCTGCTCGTCCACAGCGCGCAAAGACTCACGATGACGAATCGGACGCAACGCTCCAGCGCACATCGAGTCCTATCGGAGCCGGGCCCTTCTTAGTGAGGAATGGCCTACGATTGTGAGGCCGCCGAATCGTTCTTATAGGCGCCCCGGATGTTCAGCGCGGCCAACGAGAGTTGAAGCGCGATGATGGCATAGGCCCGAGCGTGCCATCCCCAAACTATCCAGAGGACATTGCTGAGCAAAAAACACCAGAAGCCGATCTCCCGTTTGCGTTTCGCCTGCGATGCCACCAGCCATGCCGAGACGAGCGTGACCAGCATGGCCGGCCATTGGATGAAATCTAGCCATTCCGTCGCTTGGGTCGTGGCGTTCATGTGGTCCTTTCTCAATTCGCTCTGCAATCACCCGTTCCCCACCCGCAATAAGTCCCGCTTCGCCTATCATCAAGACTGAACCGCAGCAGGTGCAACCAGCCTCGGTGCCCACGTGTGGTTGGCGAGATGCCTCGGTTGCCCTCTGCTCGGCATTCTGTCTGGGAAGAGCAATAGGGAAGCCGAACCCGGCGTGTAGACACGATGTCTTCTGGTGGACAAGTTGCTAAGGAGCCCTCGCCGGTTGACCAGTTTGCAAGGCCTCGTTCTTCCCATACGAGATGACGGATGCCGAGCTTCCCCGGCCACGAACCCCTTGGATTCGGTCTGTCATGCAGTACACCGGAGCCAGCGGGATCCACCGCAACGTTGCGTCTCAGTACGGCAGACGACCAATTCAGAGTGGCCCTGCTCTTGCGTGTAGCTTGCCTGCAGGACATGAGGGTGTCGCCGCCCGACCCGGGCAACCGACCCTGATCCTCGAAAAGGGGAGGGGTGTCGAGTTGCCGCACACACTAAGGGAGGTTCTATGTACGCGCTTGCCATATACGGATTCGCGATCGGCACGCTTGGTCTCGTGCCTGCCGCCAACCTGGACCTGACATTCGACGGGGCGACCGACCGATCGCCCATCGTGCTGGTACAAGGAAGTTCGGGAACCGGCACGTCGAGCACAGGAGAGTTTGGTAAACAGAGCTCAAAATCCGACCAGCCGATGAGCGGACGGCAGAGCTTTGGAGGAGACCAACCCCAAAGCGGAGATTTCGCGCCTAACCCCTCGGCTGCCACGAAGAGCGACGAGAGCCCGGACCGGCGGCCTCACAAAGGTCCGTCGGACGGCATGACTACCAAGGACCAACAGAGTTCAGCGGCCCGAGAGACGGGGGCATCGGGTGAACGGGCTTCCGTCGAAATCACCAAGCTCAGCGCGAGAAATCAATTTCAAGGGACGATCACGAAAATCGTTGAAGGCCAGGCCATGGCCGAAGTGAGCGTCAAGGTGGGCGATATGGAAATGGTCGCCGCCATTACGAAAGGGTCCGTCGAAAATTTAGGCCTCAAGGTCAATGATCCGGTCATGGTCGTCGTGAAATCGACGGACGTGATCATCGGCAAATAGCGAGCGGAAAAGGGGACAGGCTGGTGTATCGCGTCACCTCGAGGAGGGGCAGCCGCGAGGAAGCCAGCCTGTCCCCTTTTTTGCTTGGTCTTACTGTCTTGTTCTGTCAGTGTGGGCTGCCGGATTGATAAACCTGCAGGACCGCAGTCACAATCATGCATCATGCACTCGGTTCCTTGGACTGACGGTCGACTGCGATCACAGCGTGTGCTCGACCCGTTCCTCGTCACAGGAGACAGGACATGACGCGAGCCAA
Source organism: Nitrospiraceae bacterium (assembly GCA_040255845.1). Classification (GTDB taxonomy): domain Bacteria; phylum Nitrospirota; class Nitrospiria; order Nitrospirales; family Nitrospiraceae; genus Nitrospira_D. The sequence goes on from JBDZVU010000095.1 coordinate 2,900, forward strand.
GAACACGATGTGCCTTTGGTACGATGGCGACGCCGAGGAGGCGGCGCGGTTTTATGCCAAGACCTTCCCCGATTCATCCGTCGGCGCGGTGCACCGGGCGCCGGGAGACTATCCGACCGGCAAAGAAGGCGACGTGTTGATGGTCGAGTTTACCGTCTTGGGCATTCCCTGCCTGGGTCTCAACGGTGGACCCCAGGTCACGCACAACGAAGCCTTTTCGTTCCTGGTCTCCACCTCCGACCAGGCCGAAACCGATCGGTATTGGAATGCGATCGTCGGCAACGGCGGCGAAGAGCTTGAATGCGGCTGGTGCAAGGACAAGTGGGGCCTGTACTGGCAAATTACGCCGGCGGTGCTGATGGACGCGGTCACCGACCCCGACCGCGCCGCCGCCAAGCGCGCATTCGACGCGATGATGACCATGAAAAAGATCGACGTCGCTGCCATCGAAGCGGCCCGCCGCGGTTGAGCCGCCCGTACGAGGAGCGCAGCGCCGCACGCTAGACCCCTCCTGTATTTGTGTTACGCCTTCGGTTTGTCGGGGCAGTTGGATCCGCCCGACACGACACAGAGCCGATGGACTGCCAATTCGGACCACCAGTCAAAGGCATGTTTCACATCCGCCCAGTTGTCAATGCCTTTGGTGAGCGTCTTGCCGCCGACTCGCCGGTCCACTGCGGCGGCGACGATCTTGCCCGTTTGCGCATCGGAGACTTTTACCTCGATTTGCGCGCCGCCCACGAACGCCGGCTTTTCGGTGGCCAGCATTTTGAGCCCACTCACGGCCCGTAATTGCGGGATCACGGTCGAGATCATATCCAGGGCCACCCAACTCTGCTCGTAATCGGTGACGGCGACTTGGAGCCGAACCGTGCCTGGCCCCGGCTTATCGACCAGCTCGTATCGCTTCGAAAGTTCCGAATACAGCTTGCTGTAGAAGTAATTGAGCAACTCCTGCGCGGCCTCGTTCGAGTTGCCTCCCCCGAGATGCTGTGGTTGCCGGTACAGGACGATATGGTCGAGGACGACCCCCTTCAAATTCGGGTGGTGCCCCGCGACGGTCGGATCGACCCAGATGAGCGCCCCCAGTTCGCCCTTGGATGGATCTCCCGGCCTCATCTTTTCGTACAGGGCTTCTCCTAGGAATCCCGACTTGTCGACGTGCTTCACGTGTCGCGTCGCCGCGCAGCCCGACAACAAGGCCATGAATAGTGCAATCGATAAGCAGCCATAAAGAGTGCGCATGATGTCATCCCCCTTTGTTGAAGCGGTTGGGCAGGTAAAAATATGCAGCGGCGGATTTTACGCCGGTGGTCTTGGCCGGTCTACGGGCCTACAGTGTTGTGGAGTGAAGAAACTTAGGTAACAGCTGGCAGGGGGGGCGGTCGTCAAGCGCGCATTCGAGGCGATGATAACGATGAAAAAGAGTTGAGGGGTATTGATGGGGATGGCATTCAGTCGCAACCCTCGCGTTTGCCTGACCGGATGATGCCTTGTGGATCGGCAATGAAGAAGATTTTGCAGGCCACGCCTCCGTAGAGGGGCAGCGTGCCGTACAGTTGCGCCTGACCGGGCATCCCGGGCAGCGTCATGTCCCACACCAGTTCTTCGGTGCCGTCGTCGGCTTCCTTGTGAAACTGCGGCGGCCCGAACTCGTAGTAGACGTCCTGTTTGGGTTTCCCGATCCACCTCGTCACCACGTCGTCCCACGTCTGGTATACGCCGCTCAACACGGGTCCCTTGTCGCCTGCACATCCGGCGGACCACAGCATCGCCGTGACAGCGCAACAACACAGGACGCATCTCCAGGCTCGTCGCAGCGAACGGCAGAGCGGGTTGGGGCCGACGGTCATCTGATTAGATCCAAAGTTCGTGGCGGGAAGCATCCAAGAATGACAAGTCCTTCGAGGTCTGTCAATTTCGGGGGCACTGGGATCTGCCGCCTTGGATGGGTGCCGTAAATGGTAGACTTGCGAGAGCTTGCATTCGAGGGGGTGATCACGGTGCTCCCGATGCCGCTCATCCTGGTCCTCTGGCTGCTGGTCCTCCCTCGGCCGGCCTCGGCGGAGTTCTATTTCTGTCCAGACATCGATGGCGGCACCTATACCGAGTCCCCGTCGCGATCCGACTGCCGCCTGCTCGCCGTTCAACCGCCGCCGTTAGTCTATGAGCGCCAGAATTCCGGATTGGGCGTGACGGCGAGAGCCGCCGGACCATGGCCTCAGGGATCAGTGGAAGCCATGGCCGAAATTTGCGCGGCGTACCGCGAGTGGATCATGCTGGACCGCAGGCGGTACGCCTATCCGTATGACGTTCCCCCTCCATCGCTCACTCCTCAGGACGTGAAGCGCCTCAATAATTTGGATGTGCTCTTCGCCCACCGCGGCCAACCGAACTGCGACAGGCAATAGTTGAAGAGGATAGAAGGAGAGGGGAGGGACTCACGGATTTCTTCAATTATATCGACTCACCGGGCTCCAAGAGGCGCCACGTATCCTTTTCGGCCTGGGGCAGCTCGTCATACTGTGCACCACAGATCCGTTGGATCCAGGTTTCGACATCGCGCGCCCCTTGCCGGTAATACCAGAGTCCTGCAACATGCTTCTGTCCACAACCGAAGCAGCGATACTCCCATTCCCCCATACGTCATCCCCCTTCTTGCAACGCATACACACTCACCATCAAGTCTCCCTCTTTGGGAGACCACTGAATTCACACGGAGTCGGGTGGGGGCCTCATGCCGATCTGGCGCGCCACGGCAGCCAGAACTTGCTCAGGGGTCAGCGGTTTCATCAAGGTCTCGTGCGCCCCCAGTAACCGAGCCGTGGCGGAATAGTCCCACTCCAAGCGGCCGCCCGTGAAGGCAATGATCCGGATAGTCGGAAAGTCTCGGCGCAGTTCCCGAACGACTTCGAGGCCGTCCCCATCGGGCATGATAATGTCCGTCAGCACAACGTCGACGGGCGTCTCTCTTACGCGTCGAAGACCTTCTGCTCCCGTTCCGGCCTCCACAACGGTGTATCCTTCGTCCTCAAGCGTTTGACGGACGAGCTGGCGAATGGCTGCGTCGTCATCGATCAGGAGGACGGTTCGCTGCGGCCCGCCAGGCGCCTGTGGTGGTGGGCCCAGGATCCGTTCCAGATCTGCGATGGTCCATGGCGGCTGCAGGACATGGGTTGCGCCCAGTTCCATGGCAGCGGCCCGTCGCGCGCCTCCTTCGTTCCGTGTCAGGGCGATCACCACGGCGTCCTGATTGCGGGCTCGCACCCGGGACAGCAAGGTCATGCCCGCCATCCGGCCCAAGTCGAGATCGAGAAGCAGCACGCTCGGGCGCGTCATCACGAACAGCAGCCATCCCTCATCCCGATCGAGTGCGACCGTGAGCTGATACCCCTGCTGCCGGAGCGGCTTCACGACGGTCTCCAACAAGGCGGCGTCTTCAGCGATCATCAGAATCCCGGCCATATATCAGCTGGACGAATTGTGAAAAGAATCCTGACGTGAAGGCCGAGCAAAACCCCGCCAACTTCCAGGCAGTTGGGAGGTCTCAGCGTGTCTGTTATCGGACAAGGGACGGGATACCGATATCGGCAAGCGGTGGGGGTTGAGGACTTTTTTTTGGCGGTATGGGACTACCGCTAAATGGCACTAGTTCGATTGGTGCTTGATGAATTTGGCGGCGGCTTCCGTACGGCGTGTGACTTGCAGCTTCTGAAAGATATTATAGAGATACGTCTTGACGGTCTTATCGCTTAAGCCCAGAACGGCGCCGATTTCTTTGTTGGTTTTCCCCTCGGCCACCTGCATCAAGACCCGCCGTTCTTGAGGAGAGAGACTGTCGCGGGCCGTGGGGGGCGACGACCGCACCCGCGAAAGCACGGTTTTGGTGACGGCTGGGTCGAGAATGGATTGCCCCGCCGCGACGGCCTGTATGGCCTGAATCAAAGCCTGCCCGCCTATGGTTTTCAAGAGATACCCACTGGCGCCGGCCAAGGTTGTCGAGAGCACGGCATCCTCGTCTGCGAACGACGTGAGAAAGAGGACATGGGTATCGGGGCACTGCTCCAATATGGCGCGGCACGCGTCGACGCCGGTGCCATCCGGTAAACGCAGGTCCAAGAGCACCACGGTAGGCTGAAGGCGAACCGCTTCCGCAACGCCCGAGGCCATGGAATCGGCCTCCCCGACGACCGCGATCGTGTCCGCCCTGGTCAGGACGGCCCGCAGACCCATGCGGACCACCTCGTGGTCGTCCACCAGCAACAGCCGGATCTGTTTAGTGGTGACGTGAGACATCGTGAACCTCCTCTGGAAACTCGACCAGAATCTGGGTGCCTCGGCCCGGATGGGACACGACGCGGAAGGTCCCGCCAAGCTTCTGCGCCCGCATCGCCATATTCTGTAGGCCATGCCCTTTCCTGCCGGCGTCTTCAGCGGTAAATCCCACCCCGTCGTCTCGCACCTCGACGCAGATCCGCTCGCCGAGCTTCTGCAGCGAGATCCGCCCCATGTGGCTGTGCGAGTGGCGCAAGCTGTTGCTGACGGCTTCCTGAACGATGCACAGCGTGTGGAAGGCTTGGGCAGGGGTCAACCGTTCCGCCGTGGCCGGGGCCAGATCGAGCATAAAGCGCACGCCACGCACACCTTCCAGATGGGTGACGAGTTCCGTCAGTTTGGTACAGAGTTGGGCGCCGGACAGCTCTTCCCGGTCTGCTGAGACGAGATGATGCCGGACATCGGCAATGACTTTGTTGAGGTGGTTCATGGTTTGCTCGAGCCGCTTATCCGCCTGGACCGGATCCTCATGAAGCAGCTCCCGGCATTCCTCCAGAATCAGGCCGCTCGCGTAGATTGTTTGGATGATATTGTCGTGGAGGTCTTCGACCAGCGCTTGCCGTTCGTCCATCGCCTTGCGAAGCTGGGCTTCGGTGCGTCGCAGCGCCTGCTCGGTCCGCTTGCGTTCCGTCACATCCGCGATGGCGCCGATCGTTCGGACTTTGTGACGGGCGCGCCCTTCCCCTGTGAAGAACGTCCGCGACCGCGTGCTCAACCAGTGCAGCGTCCCGTGGCAGTCATAAATCCGATACTCGGCGTCGAAGAGACCATCGCCGTCCGGATCGTGCGCGCGCCGAATGGCCTGCGTAATCCGTTCGCGATCCTCCGGGTGGACCTGTTCGAGGCAGTTCATCAAGTTTGGCGGCTCGTCGGCCTCCCACGCGAACATGTGGCGCGTTTCCGGCGACCAGTAGATCACGTCCGTCAGATGGTCGTGATCGAAGATCCCGATGTGGCCGACCCGTACGGCCTGCCGCAAGCGTTCCTCGCTTTCCCGCAAGGCTTCTTCCGCCTGCTTGCGCTCCGTAATGTCCTCGGAAATGCCCAGCAGGTACTGAGGAACGCCGCTGCCGTCGAAAATCGGAATCTTCTTCGTATGGAGGAACCGTACGCCCTTCCTCTTCGTCTGAATGGGTTCTTCGGGAATGTCGAGCAGCCGGCCGCTTCGTAAGACGGCGCGGTCGGCCTGCGTGAAGAAGTCCGCTTCCGCAGTGGGGAAAAAGTCGTAATCCGTCCGGCCCAGCAGATCCTGACGATCATACCCAAGGAGCTCTTCACCGGCTTTGTTGATGCGCACGAACCGAAGGTCAACCGCATCCTTGACGAACACCATCATGGGCAGGTTCTCGACGACGGAGTCGATGAAGGTCGAGGATCGGCGCAGTTCCTCTTCCGCTCGTTTGCGCTCTCGAATATCGCGGACAATGCCATGGACGCCCATGATGGTGTCGTGCTCATAGAATGGGCCCATCGTGACCTCGACGGCCACCTGTGTACGGTCTTTCGCCGTGATGCACAGCTCCAGCGAAGCCACGGAACTGCCCGCGAGGGCCCGGGAGAAGGCCTCCACCGCCTGGGGAAGGTCCGCGACCGACACGTAGTCGGAAAAATGGGTCCCGAGCATTTCTTCAGGGAGGTATCCCAGCATCTTGGCGGAGGCCGGGGAGACATACAGGATTTGTCCTGACTGATGGAGGTGGAAAATGACGTCCACGGCGTGCTCGGCGAGCAGCCGGAACTGTTGCTCGCTCTTCGCCAACGCGGCTTTCGCACGCCTGGCCTCGGTGATATCCACCATGATCCCGCGTAAGATCCTGGGCTCGGTTCCCTCCTTCTCCACGGTCACGATGTCCCGGAGCCACACGACCCGGCCATCGGCGGCGATCATCCGGTACTCGAACGCGTACTTCGTTTGTTCGCGAGCCATCGTGGCACAGTAGGCGGGAACCCATTCCCGATCGTCCGGATGGGTGTGCCTCTGCCAGAACTCAGGCTGGTCAAGCCAGTGGGAGACCGGATACCCGAGGATGCTTTCCGCTTGGGGACTGACGAAGGTAAACAACCAGCTCTGGGCATTGCATTCCCACACGATGCCCTGAATGGCGTCGATCAAGGCGCGCTGCCATGTTTCCAGCGTTTGCAGCGCATGGTTCGCCACGCGCAGCTCCTGCGTTCGTTCGGCGACCCGCTGTTCCAAGCGCTCGCTGAATTGGCGCAGGGTGTGCTCGGCCTTTTTCTGGGTGGTGAGGTCCTTGATCACGGCCACGGTGAACTGCGGCTGGCCCTTCCCGTCACGGACCAACGACACCGACGTATGGCCCCACCAGACATGTCCGGTCTTGTGCCGATAGCGCTTTTCGAGATGATAGGCGTCCCGTTGTCCCGTCACGAGTTCTTGGAGCAAGGCTTCTTCGGTCGGGAGATCGTCTGGATCGGTGTAGTCGGCGAGCGCCATACCCAAGAGCTCGTCTTTGGTATAGCCGATCATCTCCGCCCAGAGCGCATTGCAGTCCGTCAGCCGGCCGCGGAGGTCACGCACTTTGATGCCGGCTCCGGCGGTCTCGATGATGGTTTGAAACCGCACCTCACTCAACCGGAGGGCTTCCTCCATCCGCTTGCGTTCGGTGACGTCGCGGGCCACGCAATACACCAGCGGCCTGTCAGGTCCCAGCGCCGTGCTGTTCCACGCGAGCCACTTGTAGGAGCCGTCCCGGCACAGATACCGATTCTCGAACGCGGTCACTGGTGCGCTGGACACCTGCGCGGCCGCCTCTTGCGTCCGCGCGCGGTCATCGGGGTGAACGAATTCGATGTAGGGCTTGCGGCAGAGCTCCTCACGGCTGAACCCGAGCGCCTCCTCCCATGCCCGGTTGACGCGTTTGAAATAGCCGTCGGTGCCTGCGATGCAGAGGAGGTCCAGGGATAATTCAAAAAATTGATCGCTGTCGTAATCGGGTGCGTTGACCGTCATGCATGCCCCCTACGGGTGAAGCGGCGCGACGGTCTGCCAGCGGAACTTGGAACGGTAGGAAATGTGAACGTCGCGGAACAAGAGCGATAGTGAGCCGACTGCAAACCGTGCATGGCCGCCTAACTCACGACGTGACTGCTCGAGGGAATTACTGAACAGCGTTGGGAGGTTCAGGTACGCCACCCGAGGTGTGTCTGTCAAGCCGTGTGCTCTTCGCCCACCGCGGCCACCCTCACGGCGACAGGGATGACCACGGGAAATGCTGGCGTTTTTCGTCGACAAATTGACAAGAGGACGCACGATGGGTACCTTGAGCGCGCCTGCAGTCCGCACCTACGTAGAGTTAAGTGGAGGGTGTCATGGAGTATTTGGTGGTACATTTTCCGCGGTCCCGGCGCGTGCTCATCGACGACGAATTCAACGGGCGCACGGAAGAGCTGATCGAGCTTGAAGCGGGCCGGCATACGGTGTCCCTCGGTCCTCCCTATCACAACTTCATTCCGGATGAATACACCATCATTCTGAAAGACACGTCGGAATTGGAACCCCGTGAGGTCTACTTTGAGCTCAAAGAAGAATAGGCCCCGCCTCATATTTTGTGCCGTGGCCCTCGTGCTGTTGCAGGGCTGCGCGCACTATGTCGTCAACGCCGAGAAGAGCCCCGGCCAACCCGCTCACCCGTATGCCTTCAGTCCCAAGGCAGAAGGGCGCAATACCGATTCGTTGTTCGTGTGTCTGACCTTTTCAGGCGGCGGCACGCGGGCGGCGGCCCTCTCCTATGGCGTCTTGGAACGGTTGAAGGCCGAGCGCATCGTGTGGAAAGGGGAGGAGAAGAGCCTGCTCGACGAAGTGGATTGCATCGCCTCGATTTCCGGCGGCTCGTTCACGGCCGCCTATTATGGCCTGTTTGGCGATCGCATTTTTCAGGACTTCCGGGAGCGGTTTCTGGACGTCGACGTGGAAAAGGCCCTGCTGTGGCGGCTCTTCAATCCCGTCAACTGGGTCCGGTTAGCCTCGCCCTATTTCAGCCGGATCGATCTCGCCGCGGAATATTACGATGGTCATGTCTTCGAGGGCCGCACGTTCGCTGCGCTGGCCGACCCGCCGCGCCGGCCGTTCGTCATCCTCAATGCCACCAACATGGCCAATGGCGAGCGATTCGAGTTTACGCAAGAGCAGTTCGACTTCTTGTCGTCCGACTTGAGCAGCTATCCGGTCGCCCGGGCCGTGGCGGCGTCCTCGGCGTTTCCCTTCTTGCTCAGCCCGATTTCGCTCAAGAACTACCCGCACACGAATTTCGTCCTGCCCAAAGATTACGCGAACGGCCTGGCCGACTATGACGTCAATCGGCGGCGCTATTATTGGGCACGGAACCGGGCCATCTATGTGGACGACGCGCGGTTCCCATATCTGCATCTGATGGATGGGGGGCTGGCCGACAATATCGGCCTGCGCCCCATCGAAGCCGCCTATCAGCGGACCAGTGGGTTTATCCGCAAGCTGCTGAACGACGGCAAGATCGAAAAATTCGTAGTCATCGTCGTCAACGCCCGCACGATCGACAAGGACGACATCAGCCA
>JBDZVU010000096.1:0-11785 GCA_040255845.1 Nitrospiraceae bacterium
CCCTCGGCGCGGCGCGCTCCTGCGCACCGGCTGCGGACTCCGGATTGAAGCCCGGCCCCCGATCGAAGACCCGAATCTGGAGTCTGTGGCGGTCTGCGGTGATGGTGATGACGGCCTCCTGGGCGTGGGCATGCTTATGGGCGTTCATCAGGAGTTCGCGCACCGATTGGAAGAGCAGCATGGCCTCGTTCTCCGGCAGCCGAACCATCTCCTCTCGACAACCGATTTCCAACTGCACCGCCAGGTCATAGCGGCGCATGTATTCGCCCAGCCATTTGAGCGCCGCCACCAGCCCGAACTCATGCAGCACCGGCGGGCTGAGGTCGGCGACCAGCGTCCTGGTGTAGGCGAGCGCGTCGCTCAGCACGTCCTCCGTTTGGTGCAGCAGCGCGGTGCAGGCGTCCGGTATGCCGCTCGCCCGCTTGGCCTGCCCGATTTTGAGGCGGCTCAGGACGAGCAGCTGCGCGAGATGGTCGTGCAGCTCCGCGGCGACCCGCTTGCGTTCGCGCTGCTCCGCGAGATTGAGCTCGGTCGCCAGCGCGCGGAGACGTTCCTGCGACTCTTCCAGCTCACGGGTGCGCGCGCCGACCCGCTGTTCCAATTCCGCGTTCCATTCCCGCAGCTGCTCGGCGGCGCGTTTGGCCAGCGAGATGTCGACGGTCGCGCCGATCATACGGACCGGGCGGCCTTCTTCCCGCAGAACGACGGCGTTTGTAAAGAGCCACACGGTGCTTCCATCCGGGCGCAAGGCGCGGAACTCGACTTCGTACGGCACGTCCCGTGTGAGCGCGGCGTCGAGGGCGTCGAAGACCTTCGACCGATCGTCCTGATGCACCAGAGAGCCGAATCCCTCGGCCGTCATGCGGATGTCGCCATGGGTGATCCCGTGGATGCGATACAACGAATCCGTCCAGGTCACGGTCTCCGACCGGATATCCCACTCCCAGACGCCGACCTTTCCCGCCGCCGTGGCGAGGCGGAAGCGTTCCTCGCTCAGGCGCAGGGCCCGCTCGGCATGCTTTTGTCCCGTGATATCCACGAAGACGCCCACGCAGCCGCGCACGCGGTTGGAGTCGTCGAACAGCGGCACGGCGTACTCGTAGAAGTTCCGCGTGGTGCCGTCCGCAAAGAGGATATCGGTTTCCTCGCCGACCACCGGTTTTCCGGTCCGTGCCGCGCGCTGCATCGGGAGGTCTTCGGGCGGGACCTCTGCGCCGTCGCGCATGACGCGAAAGGGCAACGCATGGCTCGCGGGACCGCTCTTCGAGACATTGGTTGCCTCTGGAAGCCCCAACATGGCGGCGCCTGCCGGATTCGCAAAGATGGTGGAGCAGTTCCGATCGCGAGCCACGAAGATGCCGACCGGCAGGACGTTCATGAGCGTCTGCAATTCCTCCAAGCCCTGCCGCACGTGCGCATTGAGCGTGGCAATGTCCTGTTCCGGTACCTTGGATGTCGTGATGTCGAGCCGCAACCCGCGGAGAAACCGTGGCTGTGCGCCTTCCATGACGACGGTGACGATGTCTCGGATCCATACCGTCCTTCCGTCGGCGGCCAGCATGCGGTATTCGATGGCGTGGTCCCGGCCCGCGCGCGTCTCGCTCTCGCAGAACTCAACGACACGCCGCCGGTCGTCGGGATGGAGGTGGGCTTCCCAGAACGACATCTCATACCAGTGGTCCAAGCGATACCCCAGAATGCGCTCGGCCTGCGGCGAGACGAAGGTGAACCGCTTGGTCGCAAGGTCCACCTCCCAGACGATGCCCTCGATGGAGTTCACGAGATTGACGTAGCGTTCCCTGGATTCCTGCGCCGCCCGCTCGGCCTGCGCCTGTTCCGTAATGTCCTGGATGACCTTGAGGACGAGGGATTGGCCGCTGCGGTCTACAATGCGGATGGAATTGCCCTGGACGAGCCGGCGCGTCCCCTCCGCGGTGACCACATTCCACAGATTGACGCGCGGCGCGTCGTCTCCCTCCAGGCGTTGAGCGATGACCGCCGCGGCTTTGGCCTGGTCGCCAGGATCCAGGAACGTGCGGGCGTCCATGCCGATCAGTCTCTCAGGCGTCGAGCGGCAGATCGCCGCGAACTGCCGGTTGGCCGCGACGAAGCGCAGGTCGGCGTCGAGCAGGCACATCCCCACGGTAGCCGCATCGAAGATGCGGCGAAGCAGATTCTCGTTGCCGGCAATGACTTCCTCGGCTCGCTTGCGATCCGTGATGTCCCGCGCGATCGTCGAGATGAATTCCGGTTGGCCTGCGGCGTTGCGATGGACCAGGAGCACGAACGACACGGGAGTTTCCTCTCCGGTCGCCGTCAGCAGTGCGATTTCCCCCGTGACAAAGCCGTCGCGCAGGGCGGCCGGGAGCCATTCCGTCTGCATGCGCTCATCGACCCACGGCGGCCAGAACTCGGCATGGCAAGCGGACGCGATGTCGGCTTCGGCCGAAATGCCGACCATCCTGCGGCCGGCCTGGTTCAAGTACAGTAGGCGCCCGTCCAGGCCCGCAATCGCCACGAAGTCCGGAGTGGCGTCGATGATCGTCGCCAGACGGCGAGCCTCCTCCTCGGCGCGCTTCCGCTCTGTGATATCCACCGTGACGCCGGTGAAGCGGATCGGTCGGCCTTCCGGGTCGGAGAGGACGTCCCCCCGGCTGTACAACCACTTCCCTTCCCCCCGAGGATCGATGATGCGATATTCCAACACGAGCGTACGGCTCGTCCGGATGGAATGGTCCATCTGTGACTCGACCAGCGCGCGGTCCTCCGGGTGAATCCGCTCCAAGAATCGTTGGAGCGGTCCTTCCGCCATGCCCCATATGGCCAGCGTCGTTCCTTTGCACTGCACGATGCCGGTTCGAAGATCGATGTCCCAAGCCACCACCTGAGCCGCGTCGGTGGCCTCCCGCAGTAGTTGCTCGCTCTCGCTCAACGCGGTTTCGGCGGCGAGTTGCTCCCGTTTCATGGCGGTGATGTCGCGGACGTGCACGACGACGCCGCACACCGCCCCCTGCGCGACGCGGTGCGGCGTATACACGCAGTGGATCCAACGAGTGCCGCCGCGGCTGTAGGCGGTCTCCGCCTCGTATTCCACGACGCGCCCGGCGAACGCCTCGTCGATGCGGGGACCGATCGTCTTCCAGGCCTGCTCGCCCAGCACCGCGCGCATGGGCTGCCCGATCAGGTGCTCAGCCGGAAGACCGAACCACTCGACGTAGCGCCGGTTGCAAAACCGATAACGACGATCCGTGTCGACATAGGAAATAAGGACCGGCACGGTATCAGTGAGCAATTGAAGCTGTTCCCGGCTGTGCCGAAGGGCCTCATCGGCGCGGTCGCGCTCGATCAGGAGGGCGGCCGTGCGGGCGATTCGGGCGAGCAGCGCGAGGTCGTGCCCCTGAAACAAGCGGGGCGCGGGGAAGAAGGCGTCGAAGGTGCCGAGCACTTCGTCGAGCGAGGAGAAGAGCGGAGTCGAGCAGACCGCTCGGATGCCCGCCGCGGTCAAGAGCGCCGAGGAAGCGGTGCGGAGATCGCTGGCGCCGAGATCGGACACGGCGATAGGACGCTTGGTACGGACCGCGCGTCCGCCAGGCCCGTCCTCACTTCCCAGCGGCCTTCCGTCGGCCGCGTCCCGGTAAGCCTTGGGGACGTTCGGGCCCGCACAGAAGCCGAGGCAGTCACCCTTGACGACCCAGATCGAGAGCGTCGGCTCCGGCGCCAGGATCTGCTCGGCTCGGGTGAGCAGCAAGTCCAAAGCCGCCGACAACCCTTGGCCTGCCGCCAAGAGCGCGAAAGCGTCCTTTTCTCCGGCGAGTAACTGCCTGTCTCGGGACTCGTACTCGTTCACCGCGCTCGTCAGCATCCGGGTGAATGGAACGAGGCAGTGTACATGACCGACAAACGCCCCTGCCCTAGGGGAACCCCTAGCTCGGCCAGTTTGGACCTATTTGGGATGCGTGAGACCGACCTCGTCGGGGAAGAGGGGAACCGAAAGCGCGACGTCATCCCGGCACATCTTCGTGTGGGCATCCGTCCGAACGGCCCCCTGCGTTTGGAGGTTCGGATTGAACACCTTGGAATGAACGGTAAAGGGCCCTTCTGGGATTGGAACGGTTTGAACCTGGTTCTTGTCGAGCGTGCCGCGCCAGCGTGGCTCGCCCTTGTAGACGATGGTCACCTCCGTCCGGTCCGTGTCCGCCTTGAACCGACACGCGACATCCTCGGCCAGGACCGGGAAGGCGGGGGCCGAGAGCAGGGCGCACACTGCCGCGCCATATCGTAGAACGCGCATGGACCACCTCCTTGTGATAGAGCACGCTGCTGCAATCCGAGTGCCGCTACAGCGGCGGTTTTGCGATTCACGCCAGTCTAGGCGCCTTCCCAGGTGGCGCAAGGAGGCTGGTCGGTCAGGATACCTCCTGGGGGCAGCAAGGGAGGATGTTATGAGGAGATACGTTGCACCGGTCGTGCTTGGCGCCACGTTGATTGGGGCATGCTCCATGCCGGCAACGACGCGCACCGCGCTCGTCAAGGATGTGCAGATAGCCGACGATCTCAAACCGGAGAGCGTCCTGGTTCATCCGGGCGACGAAATCCGGTGGGTCAATGTGCGCAAGGACCGCGTCCAGCTCGACATTCCGAATCTTGCCGATCGGCCTCTGTCCTGCGCGCGCGGATTCACCAATTGGCTGGGCCGTACCAGCGAATCCGTCCAGTTGAAGCCGAATCAAACGGCGTCGCTGTGCTTTGGGCAAGCCACCGTCGTGCGCTATGTCGTTCGCGCCGAAACGCCCACGTCGGCGGGAAGCCAGCTCATGTCGGGTTCGATTCAGGTGAGCGGCGGATAAGGCAGCGCATGCACCCCGTCCCGGTACGATTATCGCAAGCTGTCCGACGCCATGGCTGACGGGAAACGATGGGTGCAGGCCCCCGCTTCGGAACGATCGACTCACAGACGCGGCCCGCATCTGTGGGAGATCCAAGCGGTCGTCGATGTGTTTGTTGTGGCCGTGCTGGGGCTGGCGCTCTGGTTCGTCTACGAACTGCTCGGGGTGTTCCTGCCGATCCTCGTCGCTTTGGGCCTCGCCTACCTGTTCCATCCGTTGATCACGCGCGCGCAGACCGAGTGGAACGTGCCGCGTCCGGTGACGATTATCCTCATTCTAATTCTGACCGCCGCCGCCGTCGCGGCTTTTTTTGCCTGGCTGGGGCCTCTCTTGATCGATCAGGTCCAAACGCTGGCTCGGAAAGCGCCTCAGTATCTGCAGGCCCTGAGCGGCAGATACGGGATTGAAGCGGGGGCCGTCTCGGATCAAGTCCTCTCCTGGATGGCACGGATTCAGGAAGACCCGATCGGCGTGCTCCAGCAGGTCTTTACGGGGACCGGGCATGCGCTGGGGTTTTTGGGCGCCGTGATCGGAACGACGAGCTACATTGTGGTCACCCTGCTTCTGCTCCCGATCTATTTTTTCTTCTTCGCCTGGCGGTTCGACCGCGTGGTCGAGTCCGTGAGGCGGCTGATTCCCGCCAGCCACCGTGCGGAAACCTCCCGCATCATGGCTAAGATCGATCAAGCGGTGTCGGGATTTTTCTGGGGCCGTGTCGTCATCGGCCTCATCACGGCGGTTCTGTACGCGGCGGGCTGGGCCTTGACGGCGGTTCCCTATTGGTTCCTGCTGGGCGCCATCACCGGTCTGTTGACCATCGTGCCGTACGTCTCGGCGATCGGATGGCCGTTGGCGATCTTGCTCAAATATCTGGATGCCGTGGTGAACGCGAGCGCCGAGTCGGGGGATTGGCTCGCCATCCTGGTGCTGCCGAGCTTGCCATACCTGGTGGTGCAGTTCATCGAAAGTTGGTGGCTGACTCCCTGGATCGAGGGGCAGACGACCGACTTGAGTTCCGTGACGGTGATCATCGTCGTGTTCATCGGCGGGGCCGTCGCCGGGTTCCTGGGGCTGCTGCTCGCCATTCCTCTAGCGGCCGCGCTGAAGATTGTGTTTATGGAATTGGTCCTTCCGCGGTGGGAAGCCTGGGCGGCGAGCCGGTGAGCGGAAGCATTGGTCGGCCGCGGTTCCCGGCGCCGGCCGAACGCCAGGGATTCCGCGAGTTGTCGATCCAAGCGGCAAGCTGGCTTGATGCTGGGAATGGATCGCCTGGTCTGGCAAGGGTACCCGTCGTGGCGGCAGTTCTCCTGGCTCTATCTCATGAGCGCCCTCGTGGCATGGCGGGCGTGGCTCTTCAAACGGTTCGAGCTGCCGGGGTGGGAAGCGTGGCTGGTCGGGGCGCTGGCCCTGTTGGCGACCGCGGTCGTGCTGCGGCGCTGGGCCCGCTATGAGATCACAGATCGAAAGCTGATCGTGCGGAACGGCTACACCGGCCGGCTCATTGCCGAGCGGATGCTGACCTCTCGTGACCGCGTGGACGTCTGGCAGGGACCGATTGCCCGGCTGCTGGGCATCGGGACGGTCGTGGTCAGCGCCGACGGCAAGACGTCCGTGCGCTTTCGCGGCCTGGCGGATGCCGAGGATGTCAAGCAGCGTATCCAGCGCCTCATTGCATCGGCCGGACAGTCGGCTGAGGATCACGCGGCATGATGCAACTACGGCGGTTTCGCGACCTCACAAAGCTGACGCTGCACGCGACGGACGGTGATCTCGGCGCCGTGGAGGACTTGTATCTGGACACGCAGAGTTGGCACGTCCGGTATCTCGTGGTGAAAACCGGTCCGTGGCTGCTGGGGCGCGACGTGCTCGTCACACCGGCGGCGGTGCGCGACATCGACGATGCGAAGAGACAGCTCCGCGTGAGCCTCTCGCGGGAGCAGATCGAGGGCACTCCTCGGATTGACCGCGCCAGACCGCTGTCGAGAATGGACGAGCAGGCGTATTTTTCCCATCTCCGTCAGTCCCCGTATTGGGACACGGCTCCGGGCCCGGGGACATCTTCGGTGGCGTTCCCGGGGGCCGTCCCGGACGCGGCACCGGGTCGCGTGTGGAGCGCCAACTCGCTGACAGGCTACGCCATCCGAGCGCAGGACGGCGACATCGGCCACGTGGAGGAAGTCGTCGTGGACGATGAGGAGTGGATCGTGCGCTATGTCGAGGTCGATACGCGAAACTGGCTTCCCGGCAAGAAGGTGCTGATTCAAGCGGCACGCATCGCCCGCATCGATGCGGTGGGGCGCACGGTGTTCGTCACGCTGACGAGGCGCGCCATCGAATCCGCCCCTGCCTATGATCCGGCGGAGTTGATCACCCCTGCATACGAAATCGAGCTCTTCAAGCACTACAGCAAAACGGCCGCCTAGGCGGCACTGATGCCTGCGCTCGTCGCGCCCGGAGGTTCGCCGCGAGAGCGCGCAATGCCACGCGCGCGTTGTCTCGCGGCGGACAGGCTGTCTGCTCCGAAGCCGGCGCTTTGAGCCGTTGTGCAGGATCCATCACGGTGATGAGCCGGATGATTGAACGCGTTGCGCAGTATACGGTCGCACGCCGGCTCGCCGTGGCGGCGCAACGCTCGGTGCGGCGGGGCCCTGCGCAGCCGACGACGATTACGCACGGAGCGGCTTCCTACGTGTGACACGGGCGTGTCGGACGGCATATCGGTTGCAGAGCATTCCTGTATGCCGAAGCGCGTGCCTTCCTTATCTCGCGAGCGGGCTCGCCGTTCCGACTCTGCCACCATTCCCGTCGTGCAGGAAGAAGTGGTCGTCGACAAGACGCGCACCAGCAGCCCCGTGCGCGTCGTCAAGCAGGTCGAGACCCGAGACACCACACTGACTGCCAAGGCCCTCTCCCGAGAAGCCGTCGTCGAACGTGTGCCCATCGATCGATTCGTGGAGAGGCGAGAGGGCATGCGAACGGAAGGCGATACGCTCGTCATTCCCGTCTTTGAAGAGGTGCCCGTCGTGGTGATGAAGACAAAACTGAAAGAGGAAGTGCGCGTCACAATGCGGACCAGCACCAAAGAGCGGCGCTTGCCGGTCACGGTTCGCCGTGACCGGGTTACCATCGACCGCGCGGCAGGCGGTTCGCCGGACACAGACCACCATCAACCGTAGAGGAGCAGACTCATGAACACGATCGTCGGGTTGTTCGAAGATCGCATACAAGCACAACGGGCGCGGGCCGCGCTGGAAGCCGCGGCCATTCCGACAGGCGATATCTCCCTGGGGAACGACGGTGCGGAGGGCGCCACGCCCTCGGAGCCGGGGGTGTGGGAGTCGCTCAAGCAGGCCTTCGGCTTCGGCGAGGACAGCGGCTATTACGAGGAAGGACTCCGCAGAGGCCATGCGCTGCTCAGCGTCCGCGTGAACGATGCGCGTGCGAGTCAGGTCGAGGAAATCCTGTCCGCGCACGGCGCGCTGGATATCGACGAGCGGGCGAAGCAGTGGCGGGAGAGCGGGTGGACGGGCCCGGCTCCGGTGTCCGAAGCCGCGGCGCCCGCCGCGTCTGCCGGTGAGGCGGCGACCATGCCCGTGGTCGAGGAGGAAGTGCGGGTCGGCAAGCGCGGCGTTCGGGGCGGGCGCGTCCGGGTGTACCGTGAGGTCACGGAAGCTCCGGTCCAGGAAACCATCCGTCTGCGGGACGAATCCGTCCATGTGGAGCGCCGTCCGGCCGATCGTCCCGCGACGGGCGAGCCCGGCGTCTTCCAGGACGAAACCATCGAGATGATGGAGTCACACGAGGAGCCGATCGTGTCCAAACAGGCGCGGGTCGTCGAGGAAGTGGACGTCCGCAAAGACGTCCAAGAGCGCGACGAAACGGTCCGGGACACGGTGAGGCGTTCCGACGTGCGGGTGGAGCGCGACGATACGGCCGGCGCCGCGGTGGACGATGAAACCGACTTCCGCCGGCACTGGACGGCGCACTACGGCAGCGGTTCGGTGCCGTACGAGCAATACGGACCCGCGTACCGTTTCGGCGCGCAGTTCACGTCCGGACGCAACGTCGAGTCGGCCGATTGGACGCACATCGAGCCGGACGTGCGGCGTTCCTGGGAAACACGGTCGCCAGGCACGTGGGACCAGGTGAAGGATGCCGTGCGGTACGCCTGGGAACGAGCCAGAACGCGCAGGCCGGTGTCGGGGCGCCGCGCGGCGTGAGGGTGACGGACGCGGACCCTGAAGGGTCCGCGTCCGCTGGGCTCCATTGATGAACACCATCTACCTGCTTGATGCCCTGTTTCTGTTGTTGGCCGGCGTGGCGGCGATCTTTGCATTCGGAACGGCCGGATGGCGCGGCAGCAAGACCTGGCCGCTGCTCATGGCGCTCTTCTGCTTCCTGTTCCTGATGACGCTGCTCATCGGATTTCTGACGCCGGTCCCCACTCCACCGCTCGCGTTCGAGTAGCGAAATCATCCCTTCCGAGACTTGGACGCTCTGTCCGCTCGACTGTGATCTACCGGACAAATCGCGCTGCCGAAACCACAAAAAAAGCCTAGGACATACGATGGTCCGCCCTGCGGATGGTCTCCAGCACCGGGTGGGAATCCGCATGAATCGCCAGTCCCTCGTTAACGGAACTAATTTTGCAAACTGCCAGGTGCGATCCGCGAACTCACTGATGGAAGGAGCACGACCATGTCATACCGAGGTCTGCAACTAGGGTGTGCAACCGCCGCAGTCTTAACCGCTGCTGCGTTGGGATTTGGAACCGAGACGCTGGCGCAGATCGAGCGCGAGTCGCCGCCGCCCGCGGCGCAAATCCCTCCGACGACTGACGTACCAGGGACACCGCCTCTGGGCGGCGCTGCCCAGACCGAAGCCGAGCGGCAGCGCGCGGTCGCCGAGCCACGGACGCCGGCCACCGATCAGCTCGTGGCTGAGCGGCAGCGATGGGAGCGCGAGTACGAGCGCCGTCATCGAGGCGAAGTGTATATCGGCGGTTTCGGCGGAGGGACCCTGTGGAGCACGACGACGAACATGGAAAGCCGGGGGAGCGCATTTGGGCAGGGGGTCCCCAGTCCTGACTTGGAGGACTCGATCGTCTACGGGGTGAAAGTCGGATACTTCCATCCCGGTCGTCTGAACTGGCTGGGACTGGAAATCGAAGGGTACAACACCACGCCTCACCTCCAGCAATCCAACGGCTTTCCCGGCAGTCATCTCCGCCTCACCGTGCTCGGGCTCAATGCCATCGCGAGAACCAAGATGGCCTGCCGTGACCGCCGCGACCGCGGGCCTGGCGACCGGCGCGTCGGCGACGACTACGAGTCGCCGCTGCAGGAGAATGCGCGTTGCCCGCTGCAGCTCTACGCGGGCGTCGGGCTCGGCGTCTTCTTCGCGGAAACGTCGAATCAATGGGGACGCAGCACGGACAACGCGCGCGCCGGGCTCAACGCCTTGGCTGGGGCGAAGTACTTCCTCAATGAGCATCTCGCGATTTTCGCCGAATACAAATTCAACTATGTCGATCTCAAGTTCGACCAGAATCAATATCCTAACGGGTCGACGGCTGGGATGAGCGGCACCTACCTCATCAGCCACGTGGTCGGCGGGCTATCCATACACTTTTGAACGCGTGGTTGGGGAATCGGAGGATCGCGTCGTTTCTGAGGAGTGATTCCGGAGCAGCTGTCGGGTCGACTCGCGGCGCGATCCCCTCCGCGGCACGACGGAGACCTGATGCTGGTTGCGGCAAATCCTTTGGCAGCGCCTCAAGAAGAGAACCCGCTCAAGTGCCTCAGCCGGTTGACGGCTATTGCTCCGCCTAGGCGCGGGGTCCGCTGCTCACTGAGCGTAGTCCATACTCTGAGTGGCGCCGGCGAAGCACACATTGGTTCATGATTACGCGGCGTTGAAGCCACGTGAGTCTACGTCGGTTGCCGTTTACTAGGGGTCTCCCTAGGTGCAGCCTCTCCTGCCGCTTAGTATCTTCACGCGTCCACAATCAGTACACATCCTCACCCCCGCGTTTCTGCTTCGGAGGCCTGATGAAATCCACGACTGCCCGATCCGCGCGAAAACCGTCCCGAGCCGGCGTCGCCGAGCAGAACGGATATCACCAGCCGGAAACGGCCGACCAACTCGGACAAATGCTGAGCGTCATGATGGCCTATCGCAACGGCGACTTCACCGTCCGCTTGCCGTCCACCTGGACGGGAGTGCTGGGAAAGATGGCCGACACGATGAACGACATTCTGGCCGTGAGCGAACAGCGCGCCAACGAAACGGTCCGGGTGTGCCGGGTGGTGGGCAAAGAAGGGCGGCTGCGGCAGCGGTTGTCCGTCCCCGGCGTGACGGGAGGATGGGCCGACGAGATCGCCTCCTTGAACACCCTGATCGACGACTTGGTGTCGCCCACGACCGAGGTGACGCGCGCCGTCGGCGCGGTGGCCAAGGGCGATCTGAGCCAATCCATGGCGCTCGAGAAGGACGGCCGCCCGCTGGAAGGCGAATTCCTCCGAAGCGCCAAACTCGTCAATAAAATGATCGAGCAGCTGTCGGTCTTTACCTCGGAAGTCACGCGCGTCGCGCGGGAGGTGGGGACCGAGGGCAAGCTGGGCGGCCAGGCGCAGGTCAAAGGGGTCAGCGGCGTCTGGAAGGAGCTCACGGACTCCGTGAACCAGATGGCCGGCAACCTGACGGCGCAGGTGCGCAACATCGCGGACGTGACCATCGCGGTCGCCAACGGCGACCTGTCCAAGAAAATCACGGTGGACGTCCGCGGCGAAATTTTGCAGCTGAAGGAAGCCATCAACACGATGGTGGAGCAACTGCGATCGTTCGCCTCGGAAGTCACGCGGGTGGCGCGCGAAGTGGGCACGGAAGGGAAACTGGGC
>JBDZVU010000097.1:0-11650 GCA_040255845.1 Nitrospiraceae bacterium
CACAGCCTGGGGAAGTGGTGCTCGATGCCTGCGCCGCGCCCGGCGGCAAAGCCACCCATCTTGCCGAGTTGATGGACAATCAGGGTTGCCTGCCGGCGATAGAACGCCGCGAAGAGCGCCTCGCCGTGCTGAAAGAGAATTGTCGACGCCTTGGTGCCTCCATCGTCGTGCCGGTTCTTGGTGACGCCCGGCGGCCGATGGAAGCGCTCCGAGGGTCTGCCGAGGTGATCGCGCGGCTCGGATCAAGAGAAGCCGAGCACGGCATGTTCGCGGACCGCATTTTGTTGGATGCCCCCTGCAGCGGAATCGGCGTGTTGCGCCGGCACCCGGAGGCCAAATGGAAAACGGACGCCAACGGGCTGCAGCGCCACCAACGGCTGCAGCGCGAGTTGCTGGAGTCGCTGGCGTCTGTCTTGCGGCCTGGCGGCGTGCTGGTCTATAGTACGTGTTCAACGGAACAGGAAGAAACCGAAGACGTCGTGGGCCGTTTTTGCGACGCTCATCGCGATTGGACTCGCGAGTCTGTGGCGCCGTGGCTTCCCCCCACCGCTCTCCCCTTCGTGACCGCTCAGGGCGCGCTTTCGACCATGAGCAACGAGTGCGGGATGGACGGATTTTTTGCTGCCCGCTTGCGAAGGAATCAGTGATGGGCCATCCGATTTATATTGCGCCGTCGATCCTCTCGGCCGATTTCGCCCGTCTCGCCGACGAGGTCTTGGCGGTCGAGCGCGCCGGCGCCGATCTGTTGCACGTCGACGTCATGGACGGCCACTTCGTCCCCAATCTCACGGTCGGCCCGCCGATCGTGGAGAGCCTGAAGAAGGTGACGAAGCTGCCGCTCGACGTCCATCTCATGATCACGAACGCCGACGCGTTCATCCCGGAATTCGTCGACGCCGGCGCCGACTATCTGACGGTGCACGTGGAGGCCTGTCCGCATTTGCATCGGACCGTTCAATCCATCAAGGAGCGGGGCGTGAAGGCCGGCGTGACGCTCAATCCCGCGACGCCGCTGAGTTCGTTGCAAGAAATCTTGGGCGATGTGGATCTGCTCCTCATCATGTCGGTCAACCCCGGCTTCGGGGGACAAAAGTTCATCCCCTCGGTATTGAAGAAGATCGCCGCAGCCCGGGCCCTGCTGGACGCCATCAAGAGCTCCGCCGTGCTGGAGGTGGACGGCGGCGTCAAGGCCGACAACGCGCGCGACATTGTCGCCGCCGGAGCTACCGCCCTCGTGGCCGGCTCGGCCATCTTTTCGGAGCACGACTACGCCGCCACCATTGCTGCGATACGAGCCGCCGGCGAAACCGTTGCCTCGGCGCCCCACGCGGGCGTTCACCGCTAGACCACGTGGACATCGCCGCTCTCATCGACAGTCTGCATCCCCTCGAAATCAAAGTCCTGACGGCGTTCGGGGCGGACTTCTCCACGCAGCAGCTCGACACCGAGCAGCTTGTCGCCGCGACAGGGCTCGAGCCGTCGCAGCTCAGCATGGCTATCGAGTGGCTACTCGCCAAGCAACTCGTGGTCGTGCACTCCGAAACCGTGACGCAGATGGTGTCCCTGACGCCCGTCGGCGAGAGCTACGTTACACAATCATCGCCTCTCGAACGCATTGTGGCTGCGGCACGGGAGGCGGCCGGCACGGGGAAGCGGCTGACGATCCCGGATCTCCAGACAAGGGAGGGGATGGATCCCTCGGATGTAAGCAAAGCCATCGGACGGCTGAAGAAGGAAGGCGTGCTGCTCATCGTGCAGGGAGGGTGTGTGGAATCGACCGGCCGACCGAGTCCATCGGCTGAGGCCATGCATGCACTGGTGCAAGAACTTCAGTCAGGTCCCCGCGAGCTTTCGAGTTTTCCTGAGTTCCAGCGGCAGCTGATCCAGGAACATGCCGTCAAGCGCGGGAATGCCAAAGAGCCGTTCCGCGTGGACGACCGGGTGGCGCGTTCGTATGCGTTGTCGGCGAAAGGCGCAACGGCAGCGGAGCAGCTGAGCAAGCAGGGCGCCGCTGAGGAAGTCTCCCAGCTAAGCCCGGAGCTGTTGAAGGACGGCAGCTGGCGCACCAAACGCTTCCGAAAGTACACCATCAGCTTGCGGCCGCCGCGTATCGGGATGGGCAAACGCCATCCTTACCGGGAATTTTTGGACAGCGTGAAGACCAAATTGGTCAGTATGGGATTCCGGGAGATGCGCGGGTCCTTGGTCGAGACGGAATTCTGGAACATGGACGCCTTGTTCATGCCGCAGTTCCATCCGGCGCGCGATATTCACGATGTGTACTTTGTGAAGGAACCGACCCATGCCGCCGGCATCCCCGAGCCGTTTTTGTCCCGGGTCACACGGGTCCATGAGGATGGCGGGCGCACAGGCTCGACAGGGTGGAGGTACCGGTTCGATGCCGAACGCGCCAAGCGTCTCGTGCTCCGCAGCCAGGGCACTGCCGTGTCCGCCCGGACGCTGGCCTCCGCGGCCCCCGTGCCGGGGAAGTTTTTTTCCATCGCGCGCTGCTTCCGCTACGATCAGGTGGACGCCACTCACGCCACCGACTTTTTCCAAGTGGAAGGGATCGTGTTGGGGGAGGACATCAATTTTCGCACGCTGCTCGGGCTATTGAACCTGTTCGCCCGAGAAGTGGCACAGGCCAAAGAGGTCAAGTTCATGCCCGCCTATTTCCCCTTTACCGAGCCGTCGGTGGAGATGCACGTGCGGCATCCGCGTCTGGGGTGGATGGAGCTCGGCGGCGCGGGGCTCTTCCGGCCGGAAGTCACGGTGCCCTTGGGCGTCGAGGTTCCGGTGATCGCGTGGGGGCTCGGCCTGGACCGGATGGCCATGGTCGCGCTGGGCATCCACGACATCCGTGAATTGTTTACCGACAATCTGGAATTGATCCGCACTACCAAAGGCATCTGGTAAGCGCCGCCATGCCGACCATTTCGATCTTCAAGCACGATCTCGAATCGCTTCTTTCGCCCGGGCCGCGGCCGCGCCCTGTCTCGGTGGAGCGCTTGGACGAGTGGCTGATGCTGGTCAAGGGGGAGCTCAAAGGCTTTCAGCCGGAGACCGGGGAATTGCGGATCGAGCTCCAGGACAGTAATCGTCCCGATCTCTGGTGCTGCGAAGGCATCGCACGGCAGATTCGCATCCATCAACAGGGTCGGCGCAAGCTATACGCCATTTTCGCGAAGAAGCCGCGGGCGATGCGCCGGATTGTGGTGGCCCCGGGCCTCGAGACGGTGCGTCCGTTCGTCGCGGCCTGCGCCGCCAAGGGATACCGTGTCAGCCAAGAGGGGCTGGCGCAGCTGATACAAACACAGGAGAAGCTCGCCGACATCTTCGGACACAAGCGCAAGACGGTCTCTATCGGGATCTACCAGCTGTCAAAGATCCAATTCCCGGTCCGCTACGAGTTGGTGAAGCCGGACGAGGCACGGTTTACCCCGTTGGGCATGGAAACCGCCATGACCCTCTCGGAAATGCTCATGGTCCATCCCAAAGGGTTGGAACACGGGCACATCCTGGCTGGCCAGACCCGGCTTCCGATCCTGCGCGACGCCGCAAACCAACCGTTGTCATTTCCACCCATCATCAACAGCCGGGAAGTGGGCGAGGTCCAGGTGGGGGACGAAGACCTGTTCGTCGAGGTGACCGGCACGGACCTGGCCATGGTCGTGCTGACCCTGAACATTTTCGCCGTCAATCTCGCTGACCGCGGCGCGACGATCGAGCCTGTGGAAGTCCAGTATCCGGCCGCCACGTCGCTGGGCAAACGGGTGATCACGCCGATGGACCTGGGGAAACCGCGCACGATCCAGCTCGGCACGATCGAGCGGGCCCTCGGAGAGCCGCTCGGCGCGCGTGAGGTGCAACGGGCGCTGCAACGATACGGCTATGACGTCTCTGCGGGCAAAGGCGCGGTCACGGTGAAGCTTCCGCCCTATCGGCAGGATCTGATGCATGCGATGGACGTGGTCGAAGACGTCGCGATGAGCCGCGGCTACGCGTCCTTCTCGCCGGTGATGCCGGCTCAATTCACCGTCGGCGGATTGTCCCGCATCGAGCAGCTGTCGGACCGGGCCCGGGAACTGATGGTGGGGTTGGGGTACCAGGAAATCATCTCGAACCTCCTCGGCTCGCCGGAGCAGTACCGGAGCGCCATGCGGCTGGACGATACGGAATGGGGTCGGATGGTGGAGGTGGCCAACGCCATGTCGGTCACCTTTTCATGCCTGCGCCAGTGGATGCTCCCGTCGTTGCTGCGGGTGGAGGCTGCCTCCAGCCGGGCGTTCTATCCGCACCGGCTGTTCGAGGCCGGTGAGGTCGCCATTCCGGATCCCGCCCACGAACTGGGATCCCGGACGGACGTCGTCTTGGGCGCCGTGCTCGCCCATGCTTCGGCCCACTTCTCCGAAATTCATTCGTGCTTGGATGTGCTGTTCTATCACTTCGACCGCGAGTACGCCTTGGAGCCGATGGCTCATCCGTCTTTTCTTGACGGCCGGGTGGGCCGAATTGTGTCACACGGCGAGGTGCTTGGCGTGATCGGAGAATTGCATCCCGAAGTCTTGGAGCGCTGGCAGATCGGCGTGCCGGTCGTCGGGTTCGAGGTCAACCTCTCCCGATTCTCGGACAAGGAGTCGCAATAAAAAAGGGAGCGCGGCTGACGCCGTGCTCCCTGCGAAGACCTGCTGCGCTAGGCCGATGCCGGCGCGAGGTGCTGCTTCGCCAGCCCAACCAGCTTCTCAAACCCCACGCTGTCTTTGATCGCCATGTCGGAGAGGACCTTACGGTCGAGCAACACGTCGGCCTTCTTGAGCGCGTTGATGAACCGGTTGTAGGTCAGGCCCTGCGCGCGCACGGCGGCGCTGATGCGGGCGATCCACAATTGTCGGAAATCGCGCTTGCGCTGCTTGCGGCCGACGTAGGCGTAGGTCAATCCCTTATCGACGCTCTCCGTCGCCGACCGGAACAGCCGGCTTTTGGCCCCGTATTGTCCCGACGCAAGTTTGATACGCTTCTTCCGACGCTGCCTGGTTTTCGATCCACCTTTTGCACGGGGCATGATTCACACTCCTTTTGCGTGTGCTGTGTGCTGATTTACGCGTAGGGAAGCAGCCGGTTCAGCGACATCGTTGCCGTCGCATCGACCACCTCGCTGCCGCTCAGACGGCGTTTCCGGTCCCGTCCCTTGTGACTGAGCAAATGCCGCTTGCCGGCTTTCCTGCGGACGACCTTGCCGGTGCCCGTCTTTGCGAATCGCTTGCTGGCGCCCTTGTGAGTTTTCGCCTTCATACGTCTTCCTTTGCTTGGTCGCTGGCTGTGGTTTAGTGCTTCGGGGCCACGATCATGATCAGGTTGCGTCCTTCCATGCGTGGAGCATATTCAATCGTGCCGGCGTCCGAGACTTGCTCAATCACGGAATTCATGACGGCCCGCCCCATCTCCTGGTTGGCCATTTCCCGTCCGCGAAACGTCAGGGTGACCTTGGTCTTGTTCCCTTCCTGGAGGAAGGTCTTCATCTGCCGGATCTTGATTTCCAGGTCATGCTTGTCGGTGCGCGGCCGGAGCTTGATCTCCTTGACCTGAGTGGACTTCTGATGGCGCCGGCTCTGGTGCTCCTTCTTGCTCAGTTCGTACTTGTATTTGCCATAGTCCATGATCCGGCAAACCGGCGGCACCGACGTCGGTGCGACCTCCACCAGGTCGTACCCCTGCTCCTGGGCTTGTCGGAACGCGTCCGGCGTCGGAAGAATGCCGAGCTGCTCTCCTTCCGGACCGATCACTCGCACTTCGCGGACACGAATTTCACGATTGACGCGCAGTTTCGGAACGATAGGCCACCTCTTTAGTGTGAGTGTTGAAGCACCTGCTGCGGTCGCGCCGTCTCTTTGCGCAACAGATCCAGCACCGCAGCGACTGTCATGCTGCCCAGATTCGATCCGCTGCGACCACGGACCGACAGGGTCCCGCCTTGAACCTCCCGCTCTCCGGCCACGAGCATGAACGGGATCTTGGCCTTCTCAGCTTCCCGGATCTTAAAGCCGATCTTCTCGTTTCGGAGGTCTGCCTCCGCTCGAAAGCCTGCAGCCTTCAGTTGCGCCACGACCGCCGCGACGTAGTCGCGCTGGTGATCCGTGATGTTCATGACGGTCGCCTGCACCGGGGCCAGCCAAGGCGGAAAGGCCCCGCCGTAATGCTCGATCAGAATCCCGAAGAACCGCTCGACCGAGCCCATCAACGCCCGGTGGATCATGATCGGCTGGTGAGGCTTGCCGTCCTCGCCGATGTAGGTAAGCTCGAACCGCTCGGGATTGTTGAAGTCCACTTGCACGGTGGAACATTGCCACGACCGGCCCAGCGCGTCCTTGATTTTGATGTCGATCTTTGGCCCGTAGAACGCTCCGCCGCCGGCATCGATCTGGTAGGAAATCTGCCGCCCTTTCAAGGCGGATTCCAGGGCGCTGGTGGCCAGCATCCAATGTTCATCGCTGCCCACCGATTCCTTGGGCCGCGTCGAAAGAAACACTTCGAACTCGGTGAATCCGAACGTGCGGAGGACGTAGAACGTGAAGTCGAGCACGCGGCTGACTTCTCCCTCCATTTGGTCCGGCCGGCAAAACAGATGCGCATCGTCCTGCGTGAATCCCCGGACGCGGAGGAGGCCGTGGAGCACGCCCGTCCGCTCATACCGGTACACCGTGCCCAACTCACCGTACCGGATCGGCAGGTCGCGATAGCTCCGCAAGTGCGACTTGTAGATCATGATGTGATACGGGCAGTTCATCGGCTTCAATTGATATTCGCTGCCCTCGATCTTCATCGAGGCGAACATATTCTCGCGGTAGTAGTCCACATGCCCGCTGGTCTTCCAGAGGTCCAACCGGGCGACGTGGGGCGAGTACACCAGCTCGTATCCGTCCTTGATGTGCTCCTCGCGCCAGAAATTTTCGATCGACAGGCGGATGGCCGCGCCCTTGGGATGCCACAGCACCAGTCCTGGACCGATCTCGTCCTGCACGGAGATCAGGTCGAGTTCCTTGCCGACTTTGCGGTGATCGCGGCGCTTGATCTCTTCCAACCGAGCCAGGTGCGCGTCCAATTCCGATGCGGAGGGGAAGGACGTCCCGTAGATCCGCTGTAGCATGGGATTGCGCTCGTCGCCGCGCCAATAGGCTCCCGCTGTGTTGAGGAGTTTGAACGCGCCCACGCGCCCGGTTTCGGGCAGATGCGGGCCGCGGCAGAGGTCCACGAAATCCCCTTGTACGTATGCCGAGACCAGTTCGCCTTCCGGGAAGCCTCGAATCAATTCGACCTTGTAGCTCTCCCCGCGTGAATTGAAGAACGCGATCGCCTCTTCCTTGGAGAATTCGCGCCGGACGATCGGCAGGTTGCGTTTGATGATGTCTCGCGCGCGCGCTTCGATTTTCTCGAGGTCCTCCGGGGTGAAGGGCCGTTCAAAAGCGAAATCATAGTAGAAGCTGTCTTCGAGCGCGGGTCCAATGGTGAGCTGGGCCGAGGGGAAGAGCTCCTTGACGGCTTGCGCCATGATATGGGTGCTGCTGTGGCGGTATACTTCCCGTCCCTCGGCGCTCCCGAACGTCAATGGTTCGAGTGTGGCATCTTCGTACAACGGTCTGGACAGGTCCACAACCTGTCCGTTGACCTTCACGGCAACCACGTCTCCGCCGAGATTGACGCCAAGGGCGGCGAGGGCCGCACCGGCGGTTTGCCCGGACGGCACCTCACCGGTGCGTCCGTCATGCAACGCGATCTTCATGTCGAAGTGTTCGTCTGTACTAAAAAGGACGAAGAGCACCCGCTTCCCAGAGGCAAACGAGTGCCCTCAGGTGGGGATGGTAGGCGCGGACGGTCTTGAACCGTCGACCTCTACCGTGTCAAGGTAGCGCTCTCCCCCTGAGCTACGCGCCTATCGTCCGGATCGGCATGCTAATATAGGCCTGCCGGCAGTGTCAAGAAACGCACAGCGAAAAGAGGCGGCTTTTCAAGCGAAAAGCCGCCTCATCATTTCGGGAGATGAGCGCCCGTTGACCGGTTACTTGACGGCGGACCGGAGTTCCTTCCCGGCCGAAAACTTCGGCACCTTTGCAGCCGGAATCTTGAGTGCCTCACCCGTCCTCGGGTTCCGCCCCATGCGCGCCTTGCGCTTGGAAATGGTGAACGTTCCGAAGTTGACCAGCGAGACCCGCTGTCCCTTCTTCAGCGAAGACGTGACGGCTCCGGTGAATGCCTCCAGCGCGGTCCCGGCGGCGACCTTGGTGATCCCCGCGGATGCGGCCATCTTCGCAATGAGTTCTTCCTTCGTCATTGAGTCCCCTCCTTGGTTGGTTTAGGAATCAATCGCCCACCCATACGTCGTCACCATCGAGCTATCTCGCACGGCCGGCTTTTGCCCGAGTTCGTTTTAAGGGAATATGAAGATCGATGATTTTTTTCCGCAGCGTATTGCGGTTGAGGCCCAGTAGCTCGGCGGCTTGAATCTGATTGCCGCGGGTTTCCTGAAGGGCGGACGCGATCAGCGGCCGCTCAACGGCCGAGATGAGAATGGGATGGAGGTTTCGCGCGGATCCGTTACGCATCCCTTTGACGAAGTCGCCCATTTTCATCTCTAGGTAGCCTTCCAGCGACGCTTCAGCCGATTTGCCGTTCAAGGGAAGACTCTTGGACTGGTGAAGCGCCAGGAGACTCTTCGCCGTGCGTCGCAAGGAGGCGCGGGATCCGGCGATCAGCACCGTCCGCGAGACGTCGATGCCCGAGACCATGGCGGCCAGGTCCTGGCCGTCCCGCAGCTCGGCGACGATGGCGTCATACGACCGTTTGGCAGACTCCTTGTGAAATGCCGCCCGGTCACCGGCGACCGTGCAGGTGGCGTCCCGAAACACATGCTTGAATTGGGACTGGACTTCAGAATCCGCGGTGAACAGAAGAACAGAAGCCACAGTTGAAGACAGCGGCATGAAGGCACCACGCGAGAAGAGGGCGGGATTATTGCCCAGAGCCCATTGGATGTCAATTGCCATTCGGCCCCTGATGGCCTCATCGCCATTGGCACGGATGGCATCACCAATGGCCGCCACAAGTGCGTCGCGGCCTCCCATTACTTTCCGCAGCTAACGATACCTGATCCTGGCTGCCAGACCTTGACACTGCTTTCTGGAGAGCTGTATAAGAAGAACATTTCCTACCGGAATACTGAGGTATGAAAGTCTCGCAGCGTGCAACCTATGGAATTATGGCGGCTGTTGATCTCGCACTCAATGCCAAGGAGGCGCCCATCCAAGCCCGCTCAATCGCCCGCCGTCAGGGAATTCCGGTCAGATTTCTCGAACAAGTGCTCCACGCCATGAAAAAAGCCGGATTGGTAGAGAGCCAGCGAGGCGCCCAAGGCGGCTATCTTCTTGTCCCTCAGCCGGCGACGCTGTCCATTGCCGACATCGTCGAAGCGTTGGAGGGCCCTGTGCTGCACCGGTCATTCCCTTCGGCGGCGTCCCGCCGCCACGTCAGTCGGCCGGAAATGCTGCTGGGGGACGTCTGGGCGGAGGTCGAGCAGGCGGAGCGAAAGGTTTTGGAAAGCATCACCGTAGAGCAGCTTGCGGGACGGCAACGCGCGATCGATGCGCAACGCACGCCCATGTACCACATTTAAGCGCTTCAGGAGATCGATCATGAACTCGGTACAGCCCCTGGCGATACCTGCCATCGAAACGCAACCGATTCCCCCGGCCATCATGGAAGAGATTGAAACGTTCGAAGCGGAGGTGCGACGGACGCTCTCGGGAGAGGTGTCGGCCGATTTGTTCAAACCGTTCCGGCTGCAATATGGCATCTACGGTCAGCGGCAGCCGGGCGTCCAGATGGTGCGGATCAAGATCCCGTTCGGTGGGCTCTCCTCGAATCAACTCCGCCGCGTCGCGGAACTGGCCGACCGGTATGGGACCGGCGTGGGTCATGTGACGACCAGGCAAGACATCCAACTCCACTTTGTCGAGCTGAAGGACGTGCCGACGGTCATGCGGGGCCTGGCTGAAGTGGGGCTAACTACCAGGGAAGCCTGTGCGAATACGGTTCGGAACGTGACCGCCTGTCACCTCGCCGGGGTCTGCCAGGGCGAAGTGTTCGACGTGACGCCCTACGCGAAGACCGTCGCATACCACTTGCTGCGGAATCCGCTCAATCAAAGTTTGCCGCGCAAATTCAAGATCGCCTTTTCGGGCTGCAAACACGATTGTGCGTTGACCCCGATCCACGACATTGGGCTGCTGGCCGTCAAGCAAGCGGGTGGGGCCATCGGCTTTCGGATGGTGGTCGGCGGCGGGTTGGGCTCCGCCCCTCGTATTGCCCAGGTGCTGCGCGAGTTCACGCCTATGAACGAGCTGATTCCCAGCATCGAAGCCGTCATCAAGGTGTTCGACACGTTGGGCAACCGCAAGAACCGCAACAAAGCCCGCATGAAGTTCGTCATCGAGAAATTAGGCTTTGACGAGTTCAAGCGACGGTGGGAGGCGGCGTATACGAGCATGGGCTATGCCGTCCCCGCGCAGGAGACGTTAGCGCTGCTGACGCACCGGGACGAGCCGCCGCCGCTGATCATGCCGGCCCGGCCGTCCGCAGCGAACGGAAACGGTGCGCATGGGACGCCTTCAGATCGCGTGGAAACGCCGTTCGACATGTGGAAGCGCACCAACGTCGTGCGGCAGAAGCAATCCGGCTACGTCACGGCGGCCATCAAACTGTTCATGGGCGACATGACGGCGGAGCAGATGCTCTTCATCGCCGATCTGGCGGAGCGGTACTCCAACGGCAACCTTCGAACCACCATTAACCAGAACGTCGTGATTCGCTGGATCCCTGACACGATGGTCGAGGACTTACATGAGGATCTGGCGTCCAGAAACCTCGCCGATCCTGGTGCCGAATTGGTGGAGGACATCATCGCCTGCCCCGGCACGGACACGTGCGGCCTCGGCATTACGTCTTCGAAGGGGCTTGCCCGCGCCCTCGCGGAGGTCTTCCCCGCGGGACGGGTTCCGGAGGATCTGCAGGACGTCAGCGTCAAGATCAGCGGGTGCCACAATTCCTGCGCGCAACATCACATTGCGACGATCGGCCTGCACGGGGTCGGCAAGCGGCTTGGCGAGCACGTGGCGCCGCACTACGAGCTGCATCTTGGCGGGGCCGTCAACGGGACGGCCAAGATCGGCCACATGACGGTGAAATTGCCCGCCAAAGCGGTCCCTGCCGCATTGTCTCATTTGATCGACGTGTATCGGCGTGACCGCCTGCCGGGGGAACGACTGCCGGCCTTTATCGCCCGGGTGGGGAAGAACAAGCTCAAGGACGAGTTGATCGCCTATACGATCGTTCCTCCGTATCAGGAGGATCCGACCTTCTATTACGACTGGGAGGGGGAGGACGAATTTGTTCTCGAGGACCTGGGCCCCGGTGAATGCGCGGGCGGCGCCCTGGAGATGATCGAGAACGGCATTTTGGAAGCGGATCAGGAACTCTATCAGGCCAAAATCCTCGTCGAAAAACACCAGTACTCCGTCTCGGTGAACAAATCCTATCGCGCCGTCTTGGCAGCTGCGAAGGCGCTGCTCGTGACCGAAGGCCTGGATCCGGCCACCGACAA
>JBDZVU010000098.1:0-11421 GCA_040255845.1 Nitrospiraceae bacterium
ATTAGAAGCCAAAAGTTCTCCATTGGGAGTGTCGCCTTGACGGGGGAGCTTACGCGCCTTTGTGGTGATATCGTGGCAACTCCAAGGGTCACGAAGGCACTCAAGGCACCCTAACGCAGAAGCTACATAAAACTCCGCCAGCACGCCGCGAAAGGTATTGTCTACCAAATCGGAGCAGGCCCACCGCCAAAAGTCGGAGAGGCGAAGAGTATCGAGGGGTGTTCCATCGGTATGGAAACGCTCTTCACCAGTTTTTTTGGGTTGATAACAAGGCGTTCTAGATTCTCTGATTTCATCTAGAAATCCTCCCTGATAATCCAGGCAACATGCGGTCTCGTTATTAAGACATTTTCACGAGCCCTGCAATGGGTTTCCTTGCTCTGCTCGCTGTCTTTTGCGCAGTACTGTTGTGAGGCCGAAGGTGAACGCTCTTCAAGCTGTTGCCGGGCTCGTACTGAAACTGTGCTCGATTGCGCCTCAACTTGCAGCGGTCGGGCGACTATGCGAAACTTCTTCCGGGCTGGCGTAGCTCAATCGGCAGAGCAGTGGTTTTGTAAACCACCGGTTGGAGGTTCGATTCCTCTCGCCAGCTCCACTAATTCTTCTGACGTTTCAAGTGGTTGCTGTTTCACCACCACGTCTCCCTTCCCCCTCAACTGGTCGAGTGTAACCGTAAGTGTAACCGTCTGCTGTTGGAAGTACGCCGAAAGCGACCGGGCGGCCCGTTCCAAGTCCCGTTCATCGACGATGTTGTAGCGGTCAAAGATGCTCCGCGTCTTGTGGCCGGAGATCGCCATCGCGACCTTCTCCGGGATGCCGGCGCGCACCATATTGCGGACCGCCGTCCGTCGAAAGTCATGCGGGATCTTTCCCTGCCAGACTTCACGGCCTTTAGTCGGATCTTTGACCATCCCACCCAGGCCGACCGCGATACAGGCCTTCCTCCATGAGTGCTTCAGGCTTTGAAGCTTGATACCCCCGCGGTGGCAGATCCACGGGCATGCCGGCCACTTGATGTCACACCGGGCTTTCCAGGTGCGAAGCACGCGTAGCAGATCGCCCGTCAAATACAGGACCCGTGGTGAACTGGTCTTCGTATCTTCCGACCGCAGATAGAGCTTACCCTCCGTCCAGTTAATCTGCCGCCATTGCAACGAGCAGACTTCGCCCATCCGCATGCCGCTGTAGTAGGCCAGCGTGGCCGCAACCTGGGCATAATCTGGGAGGGCACCGCGGAGCGCCAGATGCGCCGAGAAATGTCCTCCTGACAAGTTTAGGGGCCGCCGGCGGACCGGCGGCCGTGCGCCGCTGGGCAGTGCCAGCAGGCGCATCGCCCCCGGTCGCTCCAACGGACAGGTCTTCGTTATAGCGCTGTTCTCTAGCGCCTTTCATAGCTACACAGGGCCCTCTATGCGGGTTCATGAATCCATCCCCTTACCTTTGTGTGTCCGTATCGCAGGATCAAGCGAGCTTAGAAGAATTACCCAAGTCAGGGAGCTCCACCAGCCCGCAAGCTATCCGCATCCGACCACTCGGCCGGAAAAGCACGGTGATAAGATAGCCCCCTTGGCTTCCTTGTTCGGCACTCAGTTCATATATGTTCAGGCTTGGCTCTTCAAAATCGATTTCAACGCTGACAGATTGAACCCGCCTCAAAATAAGGGTTCCCGGCACTAATCCTGGGTACTCTGGCAGCCCCTGAAAATTTGAATAGAAATCATCAATAGCGATTACCACTGTACGTTCTTCTGGCTTCCAGACTAGTTCGTTTACAACTGAGTCGTGCAAAAGGCCAAGACTCTCTAACTTCTTTTTGAGATCAAACATGCTTCACCACTGAATCATGGGGCAGACATGGCGGAAGTTTAGACGCGCCGTCGGACCGGCGGCCGTGCGCCGCTGGGCACTGCCAGCAGGCGCGACGGCAGCGAGGTCTCCCGGATGTTCCGTTGATCGACTGGACATGGACTCCTTCATGGCCCTACTCTTTTCGTTCACAGGATCGCCTCATGGATCAACGAATCACAACGGATCCCAAAATCTGTACACCCGTAACTGTCTTGTGATGACGTGAAGGCAGCTCTTCACTACGCTAGCCAGGTTGTCGATGAAGCCAAAACCCCGCCGCATGCCTGACCGATTGACGATTAGGCCACGGCGTCTTCCAACGATTTGGGGTTCTCGATTTGCTTGGATGCATTAAGGATTTCGATGCCCACGATCTTCCCGGCTTTGTCGTAGTCCAAAATCACGCCGGGTTTGCTCTCATCGCTCTCCTCGACCGGGACCTGGCTGAATTGGATCGTGAGCACGTCCACTTCCTCGTCATATTTCACCTTCATGATGGCCTCCAATACTTGGCAACTTTGCTCGTTCGATAGACTGTGACGACTGTGGCAGGCTTGGTTGTCTCGTTCACCATGACACGAAGCAGATATTCCTTCCCGCTCATCTCCACGCGTGACTGGTAACAGGTCACGTTCTCTACCTCGGGAACCTTCTGTTGCGGTGACTGGAGCACCTGTTCCACTAACTCACGCGGGATCTTCCGTCTATGTAATTCCGCGACTACATGTTTCGAAAATACATAGGTCATGACTTGGTGTGGGACAGTTTCCTGGGAATCTTTCTTCGGCTGGCCGAGAGACCTTTACGCAGCCTGGCCGGATTGTAGGCCGAGTCGTCGATGTTACGCCAGCGAGGTCGTCGACGAGGTCGACAGTGGGACCCCGTAGCCGATTCGCTTATTTCACGATCACGATTTTGCATTGAGAACGCTTCTCAAAAAGTGTAAACCGAAATTGTAACCGTGATAGGCCTCTCCGACCTCACCTGGCGCAATAAGGCGCAACTTGAAGTAGTGCTCCTAACCAGGCCATTCATTATGTGATTCTATTGCTTCAGATGCGGTGAAGGGAGGCGCTGAAATTGGCCCAAAACTAGTTTGTAAACCACCGGTTGGAGGTTCGATTCCTCTCGCCAGCTCCACTACCTAGCAGCTTCCGCACCCTGGTTTGCTACCACTTTGCTACCACTTGCTATCGTGGGCGCGTCCAATCGATCCACCGCCGCCTGATTGTAGCCGCCTCCCTTACCCGACGCCCCCTTACATTCATAGGCGAACTACAGTTCTATAGCCCTGGCTACAGACTGCCAAACGTCCCGTATCCTACATTCCCCGCCTCAGCGTAGAAGGAGGACTACGATGGGAAGAATCACATCCATTGCAATGTCCCTGATCCTGCTCGCTGTGCTCGCCGTGCCCACGGTCCCGTTGGTCTTCGCTCCGCTGGTCCAAGCCGCGGAGCAGGAACTGATGGATATCAATACTGCCACCGCAGTCAGCTCAAGACCCTTCCAGGAATCGGTGATGCGTTTGCCGAAAAGATCATCAAAGGCCGACCGTATGCTCGGAAGGACGAGTTGGTTCAGAAGAAGATCCTGCCACGCGCCACGTACGAGCAGATCAAATACAAGATCATCGCGAAGCAAAAGTAGGTGAATTCCTCACTCGAGCGGCCTGGCGGCAGGCGCGGTCCACCGCCTGCCGCCGGTCCAATCTGCATAAATGTTCTCGGTTCGATGCTCGCAACGGCGCTTGCAATGGTGCCCGCCTGGCATTATCCTAGCCGCGCAAAATTCCGGGCGCGACCAGATCATGCAAACCAACCAGACCCATATCCTTGTGATCGACGATGACCCCGCTGTCCGCGACGTGCTCGAGGAGACCCTGAAGAACGAAGGGTACGCCGTCGCCGTAGCCGGGGACGCGGCCACCGGGCTACAGCTTGCCCAAAAGCATCCCGTTCAGATCGCCTTGACCGACTACCAACTGCCGGACCTCGACGGGCTCGAGATCATCGACCGCCTCTCTCGCCTGGACGCCAAAATCATCCCGATCATGATGACCGGTTTCGGCACGATCCAGACGGCCGTGCGGGCGATGCAGGCCGGCGCGTTCGACTTCATTACCAAACCCTTCGATCCGGACACCGTCGCCGTGGTCGTGCGCAAGGCCGTCGAATTTCACCGGCTCCGGCAGGAAAATCATCTCCTCCGCAAGGCGGTGCGCGACGAATACCAACTGGACCATCTCATCGGCGCGAGCGAACCCATGCGGCAGGTCCTGGATTTCGTCCGCAAGGTGGCGGACAGCGACAGCACGGTCATGATCCAGGGCGAGAGCGGGACCGGCAAGGAGCTCGTCGCGCGCATGCTTCATTTCAACAGCCTCCGGAAGGACCGCCCGCTGGTGCCGGTGAACTGCGGGGCCATTCCCGAGAACCTTCTCGAATCCGAACTGTTCGGCCACGAAAAGGGCGCCTTTACCGGCGCGACGCACACCAGGATGGGGCGGTTCGAGATGGCCAACGGGGGCACGATCTTCTTGGACGAAATCGGGGAGATGAGCCTGCCCCTGCAAGTCAAACTGCTGCGCGTGCTCCAGGAGCGCGAGTTCGAGCGGGTGGGCGGCAATCGAACGATCCACGTCGATGTCCGGATCGTGGCGGCGACGAACCAGGACCTGGAGCGGCTCGTGGAAGAGAAGCGCTTTCGGCAGGATCTCTTCTATCGCCTGAACGTGATCCCGATCGTCATTCCGCCGTTGCGCGACCGCCGGAGCGACATTCCGCTGCTGATCGATCACTTCCTCGCGCGCTTCAATCGCACGAAACAGACAAACGTGACGGGACTCGATCCGGACGCCCTGCGCCTGTTGACCGAGTACGACTGGCCCGGCAACATCCGCGAGCTCGAAAACATGGTCGAGCGCTTGGTCGTGCTCAAGAAGCAGGGGCAGCTCACCACGCTGGATTTGCCGGAGAAGATACACCGGAAGCCGGCCGCCGTCCAACCGGCGCTCAAGGAGCAGTTCATCCGATTCAGCGAAGACGGCATCAACCTCTCGCGCGAAGTGGAGCTGTACGAAAACCAGCTCATCGTCGAGGCCCTTCGCAAAGCCAACGGTGTGACGACCCGCGCCGCACAACTGCTGCAACTCAATCGCACCACGCTCGTCGAAAAGCTCAAACGCAAGGGCGTCGATCCCAAGGCTCACTCCGAGATCCTGCCCAACTGACCGTTTCACCTCCGTCAATCCGTTGACAGCGACGAGAGTCCGCCTGACGCCGCTCATGACGGCGTTTTGCCTGATGGATGGTCGCTAGGTAAGATTTTCCGCTCGTTTCGGCGTGAATTGCCGTGACGCGGCAAAAGGCACGCTCCTTGCTGACCTGACCGGACGTGAATCGCCCGCGTCGATTATTCAGTCTTTTCACGCCCGTGGTGCTCGGTGTGTGCTGTGCCCTGTCAACCTGGGCTATCGCGGGGCCTCACCCATCGACCGCTCACGTCTCCGAGGATGCGCCCGAGCCGCCCGCCGATCCGCTGCCCGACGACGGCCCGCGCGACGAAGGACCGCTCCAGGGCATCGAAGCGCTCATCTGGCAGGAGGGACAGGCCGCCTACAAAAAAGCAGCCTGGGATGACGCGCAGCGCATCTTTGCCCGCATTGCCGAACAACCGGCCAGTCCGCTCGTGCCCGCCGCGCTTGCCGTCCTAACCGAGCTCCGCTTGCGGGCCGACCAGTCGCGTCCGGCCGTGCTCGAAGCGATCCAGTCGTACAAAGCGATGCTTCAGCGGCATCCCCATTCGCAGAATGCCCTGCGGGCCGCATGGCGCATCGGAGACCTCTATTTACAGCAGAGCCTGCTGCAGGAAGCGCAAGCCGCGTACGAGCACGCCCTGGCCCTCTCCGGCCAATCGGCGGGCGACCGCCATCGTGCGCTCTTGGGACTGGGATACACGATGTTGGCGCAGCGGAATTGGCGAGAAGCCGAACGCATCTTTCTCACCATCCGGAAGGAGAGCCTGAACGAGGGACTCCTCCACCGGGCGACAGTGGGATTGGGCCACGCGCTGTACCGGCAGGCACGGCCCGCGGAAGCCAGGGCGCTCTATGATGCGGCCTATCGGCGGTGGACCGTTCTGATGCGCCGCGATCCCGTCGCGATGCACCGCTATGCCCACGTCTTGTTGATCCTCCACCAGCATGCCGAGGCACGACAGGCCCTCTTGGTCTTCTACAACTTGTATCCCAGCCATGAGGATGCGCCCCTGGCGCTGCTGCAGATTGCCGCCACCCTGACAACGGACGAGCAGCCGGACCGGGCCGAGTTCTTCTACGCGCCCGTCGCTGCCGGCGATGGCCCACACGCGGCCGCGGCGCGCCTTCGCCTCGCCGCCCTGCGCGCGGAGCGCATGGACCCGTCCGAAGCAAACCGGATTGCCCTGGCCGTCGCCGGAATGATGCATGGCGTTCCTGATCCGGATCCCGGCGAGGCCGGATTGCGCCGTACGTTCGAGAGCGTGGCTGACGATCATCGGGAAGACGCCATCGGTGCCGAAGCGCTGTTCCTGCTCGCGCGGCACTACGAACGGCGGGGAGAGAGCGGGGAGGCGGTCCTGCGCTATCGCGCGGTGACCGAGCGCCAAGCCGGCGCCGATAATCCGTGGCCCTTCAAGGCCACCGAACGCTTGGCGGCCATCCTCAGACCCTGGCTGGAGGCCGCGCTGAAAGCCGGCGACGACCTCACGCTCGTCACGCTGTATCACCGGCACGGCCCGATTGCCGCAGCAGTCTACAGGCAGACGCCTTTGCTGCTCGACGTGGCCGACGCTCACCGCCGGCTCGGTTTTGCGCCGGAAGCCGTACGGCTCTACCAGGTCATCCTCAAGCAGCCCAACGCCGGCGAGATGATCGAGCCGGCGCTCATCGGATTGGGGCGCACCTACCTGGATCAGATGGACGCCGCCGCCGCGCGTAAAGTCTTCGAACGCTATCGCTTCCAATTTCCTGGCGGCCGCTACGAGCGTGACGCCTTGCGCCTCCTCGTCGCCGCACTGGAACGGCAGCGTGATTGGCCGGCCCTGCTGCACCTGTGCCGGACATGGCTCATTCATCATCCGGTCCACCCGGAACGCGCCGGGATGTATGCGTCCCTGGCCGGGGCGCTGGCGGCGCAAGAGCAGGCGGAGGCTTCCGCGATCGCGTACGAAGAGGCCTTCAGGCAGGGCGCTCCACCAACCGCCGAGTTGCTCTTGGCCTATGCCGACCAACTGTCCCGCTTGGAGCGACGCCAAGAGGCGGTCACCGCCTATCAAGCGGTGCTCGACAAGCATCCGACCGCAAGTCAGGCCGAATGGGCTCACCTCCAGACGGCCATCCATCATCGCGCGCTGAAGCAACTTGACCGCGCCACCGTGGCGCTAGCCGAACTGGGAGCCGCGGAAGATGCACTCATCAATCGCATTGCGCAATCGGTGAAGGGCGGCGTGCAGGCTGCGCGGCGCCCGTTGAGCAGGGAGGGGCTATGACGACCACCGCTTCATGGAATGCCGGGGAACGGGAACTGCTCCAAGCGGCGTTCCAAACCTTCGATCAAGCGGCCCACACGCTGCAGCAATCCTACAGCGCGCTGACGGCCCGCGTGGAACAGATGGATCTCGAGCTGGCACAGAGCAACGAAGCGCTCCGCCGTCAATTGGAACTCAACGAGGCCATGCGCCGGCACGTGGACGAAATTTTGGAGTCCTTGTCCACGGGCGTCGTGGTGCTCGACGACCGCGGCATCGTCACGCGGGTGAACCGCCCGGCGTGCACGCTGCTCCGCCTGGAGCCGTCGGACGCGCTCGGCCGGCCCGCCGCAGAACTCCTGCGAGCCCGCGGCCTGACGCTGGAAGGCCGTCCCCAGCGCTTCGGCGCATCCGTATTGAGCATCGCGCCGGCCCCGCTCAAGACAGCGTCGAACGAGACGGCCGGCAGCCTGATCCTGCTCCATGACATGACGCGGCTCCATCAATTGGAGGAGCGCCTCCAGCGGCGCGACCGCCTGGCCGCCATGGGGGAGATGATCGGCCGGATTGCCCATGAAATCCGCAATCCACTCGGCAGCGTCGAACTGTTCGCATCCATGCTCCGTCGGGATCTCGCGAGCCAGCCGGACGCCCAGCGGTACGCCGAGCAGATCTCCCACGCCGTCCATGCCATGGACCGGCTGCTGGCCAATTTGCTCGTCTACACGAAACCGGACCGAGCGCCTCGCAACTGGCACCGCGCCGAGGCGTTGGTGCTGGACTCCTTGACGCTGGCAGCGCATGCCATCGCCAAAGCGCCCGTGGATATCCGTTTGGATCTGGACCCGTGGATCCCGGCGCTCTGGTGTCATGACGGGCAAATGAAGCAGGTGTTCTTGAATCTGATCGTCAATGCCGCCCAAGCCATGCCGCAGGGCGGTGTCCTGACCATCAGCCTGAAGGCAGACGGCCAGGACGTGCTCGGCATGCCGGCGGTCCGGCTCACCGTGGCGGATACCGGCACCGGCATCGATCCGAGCCACCAGTTCCGCATTTTCGATCCCTTTTTTACGACCAAAGAAGACGGCACTGGTCTCGGCCTGGCCATCGTGCACGCCATCGTCGAGGCGCACCACGGCCGCATCGACGTCGAGAGCAGCCCCGAAACGGGCACCTGCTTTACGATCGTGCTCCCACACCCCGCGTCGCCGACCCGGCTGCTTGGCCCCCCGTGCGCCGAGGTCCTGGACACGCACCCCGCCTCGGCCCCGCTCGAAGCCGTGCTGTGCATGGAGGAATCCGCGCATGAATGACCGTGACGATTGTGGGCAGATGGAGAACCAGGCATCCGGTGAGCGCATTCTCATCGTCGACGATGACGCGTCGATGAGAACCGCGTTGATGGAGTCGGTCAGGCGGCTGGGCTACGAGGTCCAGGGCGCCGTCGATGGCGCGGACGCGCTGGAGCGGGTCGGGCGGTTCCGGCCGTGGCTGGTGCTGACCGATTTGAAAATGCCCCGCGTGTCGGGCCTGGACCTGATCCGCGAGTTAAAGGCCCGTGCCCCTCAGGCGCAGATTGTCCTCATGACCGCCTACGGCACCGTCGAAACCGCGGTGGAGGCCATGAAGCACGGGGCGAGCGAATATCTGTTGAAACCCTTTTCCATGGACTTGCTCGAACGCATCATCGCCAACTTGCACGAAGGGCGCGAACAGACCGGATCGTCCCCGGCGGCCGCGCCGGAACACCGGGCCATTCTCACGCAGGACCCGGGGATGGCACGGCTGCTCAGCACCGTGGAAGCGGTCGCGGCAAGTCAGGCGACGGTACTGATCAACGGGGAAAGCGGCACCGGCAAGGAACTGCTCGCACGCTTCATCCACAACCGCAGCCCGCGCGCCCACCGGCCCTTCATTGCGGTCAACTGCGCGGCCTTGCCGGATGGGCTGCTCGAGAGCGAGCTCTTCGGCCATGAACGGGGCGCCTTCACCGGCGCCGTGGTCCGCAAAACGGGCAAGTTCGAGATGGCCCACACCGGCACGTTGTTGCTGGACGAAATCACCGAGATGAACCTGGCGCTGCAAGCGAAGCTCCTGCGCGTCCTCCAGGAACGGGAAGTGGACCGCGTCGGCGGCCGCGACCCCGTCCCCATCAATATTCGGGTCGTCGCGACCACGAATCGGACGTTGTATCGGGAAGTGGAGCAGGGCCGCTTCCGCGAGGACCTGTATTACCGCCTGAACGTCTTCCCGGTGACCTTACCGCCGCTGCGCGAGCGGCCGGGCGACATCCCGCTCCTGGCGCGGCATTTCGCCGGGCAGTCTGCCGCGCGGAACGGGTTGCCTCAGCCCGTGATTTCCGAAGCCGCGCTGATCCGTCTCCAACGGCTGCCCTGGAAGGGCAACGTGCGGGAACTGGAAAACGTCATGGAACGGGCCGTGCTTCTCGCAGGGAAGGGACCCGTATTGCCCGAACATTGCCCCGACGAGCTGCAGCCCATGGGGCCCGCCGCGCCGATCGCGCCGCTCGGGCCGCCGGTCACCGCACCGGCCGCCGGGTCGCTGTGGGAAATGGAGCGGGAGTTGATCTTCAAGACTCTTGCACGGGTCAAGGACAACCGCACCCATGCGGCCAAGGAATTGGGGATCAGTATCCGGACCCTGCGCAACAAGCTGCGGGAGTACCGTCAAACGGGGACGCCCGCGTCCATCGCGCCGTGAGACGGCTGGCAGGATTTTCCGGACGGCAAGGGTTGCCCAGTCGCCCCGAGGAGGTGTCATGACGCTCTTTGATCGAACGATGCAGCTGCTCGGACGCACCATGGATCTGCGCAGCGTCCGCCAGCGTGTCATCGCGGCAAACCTGGCGAACGAGGAGACGCCCGGGTATCGAGCCCATGAACTGACCTTCATGGAGCAGCTCCAGTCGGCCTACAAAGGCCGTGTTCCGGTGACGCCGGCGGTGACCCGGTCCAATCACATCGGCCCGCGAGGCGCCCACGGCTATCAGACGGTGACCGGTAAGCTGAGCGAGGTGCCGGCCGGCGATCTTCCGCTCGACGCCAACTCGGTGAACTTGGAATTGGAGATGGCAAAACTTTCGGACAACGCCATGCAGTACAACGCCGCGGCATCGATTACGGCGATCCGCTTCCGGCAGCTGCTCAGCGCGATCAGGGACGCCAAATAATGATGCCGGATGCGGTTCACGTTGCGCCCAAGACCGTCACTGCAACTTTACCTTTTGCCTCAACCTCAGCCGTAACCTTTTGGAGGAGATGCCATGGAGATATCCGATAGTCTGGCCGTCTCGGTCTCGGGCCTCGACGCGCAGCGGCGGCGCCTCAATGTCATCGCGAGCAACCTGGCCAATGCGCAGTCCACGAAAACGCCAACCGGCGGCCCGTACAAACGCCGCGACGTCGTGTTTCGCTCCACCCCCGTGCCGAGCGCCTTTCAGCGGGCCTTTCGCCAAGCTTCGACCGGCCCCGCGGCCCGCGCCTTGGAGGGCGTGACGGTCTCCAAGGTCGTGGAAGACCCTAAGCCCGGACAATTGATCTACGATCCCCATCACCCGGACGCCGACCCGAAAGGCTTCGTGCGCCTCCCGAACGTGAACGTCATGGAGGAGATGGTGAACATGATCGGCGCGTCGCGCGCCTACGAAGCCAACGTGCAGGCGATCAACGCCACGCGCGCCATGTGGAACAAGGCGCTGGAGATCGGGAGGTGAGCATGAGCCAGATCCAGGCCGTCACGCAGTCCATCGAGACGATCCGCGATGCCGCGCCGATCTCCCAGCCGCCTCCGGAATCCGGCGGCTTTGTCGACCAGCTCCGGGAAGCCATCGGAAAGGCCAACGACGTCCAAGTGGAAGCCGGCCAGGCCGTGGACGCCCTCATGACCGGCCAGACCCAGGACCTGCACCGCACCATGGTGGCGCTGCAGCAGGCCGACGTGTCGTTTCAACTCATGATGCAGATCCGGAACAAGCTGGTCACCGCGTACGAGGAGATTCAGCGGATGCAGATTTGATCCGTCTGTACGGGGAACCCGGGTAAATTA
>JBDZVU010000099.1:0-11286 GCA_040255845.1 Nitrospiraceae bacterium
CCCGCGCTCGCCTTCATGAGACTGTCGGCCTGGGGCGGGGAGAATCCCTGATACCCCTGATGGCGCTCGGCTAATTCCAAGACCGTAAAGGCTTGCCCTTGCACCATTTCCGGAACCGAGAAGATCTGCCTCAAGGGACTACCACGGGCACCGACGATGGATCCGGTGAAGGCAACGCCTTGCGCCTGCAGCTTTGCGATGGCGGATTCAATATCCTCGACGCGCACCGCCACATGGTGAAACTGCCGGTCTCCGAATGCGGCCACCCACCCCGGAATGATGCTCGTCTTCCCCCGGTCGTCGGGATAGGCTTGATCGACGAAGAGCGCGGGATACCCGCGCTTGCGATACACCTTGGCGTACCAATCGTCGAAATGCAGCGTTTCATCATAGGCATACCCCAAGCTGACGAACTCGGCGGCCCGCTTGTCGATGTCCGTGGTCCTCAGGGTCACATGGTCCAGAACCGGCGTGAGCCCGATGCCGACCGCGTCGAGTGCGGCTTTCACCACCGACGCGGCACGATTGTGCGCGACATAGTCAGCCACCATCTTGTCGATCAAGGCGTCCAGGGCTCGGTTTTCGTCCGTCATGGGTTCCTCCCGAGGGTACAGCCCTTCCGGCTCCTATCCAAAGGCAATGCCCTGGGCGAGCGGGAGATCGGTTCCCCAATTGATGGTGGTGGTCTGGCGACGCATATACGCCTTCCAAGCGTCGGACCCCGCTTCCCGCCCGCCTCCCGTTTCCTTCTCCCCGCCAAATGCCCCGCCGATTTCTGCGCCGGACGTCCCAAGGTTCACGTTCGCGATGCCGCAATCGCTGCCCACTGCCGACAGGAACTGCTGGCTGTGTCGCAGATCGTTCGTGAACAGCGCCGAAGACAAGCCCTGCGGCACGTCGTTTTGCATCAGGATCGCTTCATCGAACGTCCGGAACCGCATGACGTACAGGATTGGCGCGAAGGTTTCGCGCCGGATCAGAGGCCAATCGGAATGAGCCGCCACGATGGTCGGCTCGACGAAGTAACCGGGACCGTCCAACACTCGTCCTCCGTAGAGCACCTGCCCCCCTGCCCGCTGTGCCTCTTGGAGGGCGTCCCGGTAGCGATCCACCGCCGCTTGGTCGATGAGCGGGCCCATGAGAACTCCGGGTTCGAGGGGATTCCCGATCCGCACCTGCTCATACGCCGCCACCAGCCGTTTCACCAGCTCGTCATAGCGTGACTCATGAATGAACAAGCGCC
The DNA here is from genome assembly GCA_040255845.1 of Nitrospiraceae bacterium. Classification (GTDB taxonomy): domain Bacteria; phylum Nitrospirota; class Nitrospiria; order Nitrospirales; family Nitrospiraceae; genus Nitrospira_D. The sequence continues at coordinate 1,244 of JBDZVU010000099.1, forward strand.
GGGTCGTGGTGCACCGCTGGCCGGCGGTCCCGACGGCTCCGAACACGATGGCCCGAACGGCCAGATCAAGATCCGCGCTCTGGTCTACGATCACCGCGTTGTTCCCGCTCAATTCGAGCAACGTGCGGCCCAACCGCCGCCCGACGGCGGCAGCCACCTGGCGGCCTACCGGAACGGAGCCGGTGAACGAAATGAGCGGCAGGCGCTCGTCCGCCACCATGGCCTCGGCCAATTCGTTTCGATCGGTGATGAACAGGCAAAAGACACCGGGCATCCCTTGCTCACGCATGACCCGATTGCACAGCTGCTGAACGGCAACGGCGCAGAGCGCCGCCTTGGGAGACGGCTTCCAGATGACGGTGTCGCCGGCAATGGCGGCCAGAAAGGCATTCCACGCCCATACCGCTACGGGAAAATTAAAGGCGGTGATCACGCCGATGGGCCCGAGGGGATGCCATTGCTCGAACATGTGATGGCGCGGGCGCTCCGACTGCAGGGTCAGTCCGGACAACAGGCGGGACTGACCAACGGCGAAGTCGGCCATGTCGATCATTTCCTGGACTTCGCCCTCCCCTTCGGCCTTGATCTTGCCGACCTCCAAGGACACGAGCGTCCCGAGAGCCTCCTTGTGCTCACGGAGGGCCTGCCCGATCAGCCGGACACATTCCCCGCGCTTCGGGGCCGGCACCATCCGCCACGTCGCGAACGCGTCACGGGCGTCCTGCACGATGCGCTGGTAGTCGGCGGAGGTACAGGTCCGTACGGCCGCGATCGGCTCGGCCGTAGCCGGATTGACGCAGCGGATGAGTCCGCCGTCCCCCTCCGACCACCACTCCCCCGTGCTGCCGCCGGCGTTGACCTCACGGATGCCTAACGATGAGAGGGCTTGGATCGTGGTCATCGGAAAGGGGCTCCAAATTCGTTCTGTAGGAAGTCCTCCAACGGGATTGATTCCTGCGTCACGAATCCACGGTACTGCTCGGGCGATGCCAAGACGAGATCGACCACACAGCAGGCGCTGGACGCGGTGGTCACTTGGATGGCCGACCAGAGGCGGCCTTTGATGCACTGAGGATAAATTTTCTTCACGTAATTCTCTTCGAAATATCCCTCATCTCTGGTCCCTGTGACGGAAGCGTACACCAACACCACATCCTGCAACGTTTGCGGGATGGCGCGCTCGAGAATGCGCTTCAAGGTTTGGCGGTCCTCATTCAGCTTTAGATCCTTCATCAACAGATGAATCTTCTCGCAGTGACCGGGATACCGGAGCGTCTTGTAATTCATCGTCCGGACGCGGGCCACGTAACTGTCCGCTAAGGTGCCCAATCCGCCGGAAGTATTGAACGCTTCGTACAGCAGGCCGTCCAACTCGATGGTCTCATACCCTTCCAGCGGTTGCAGCGGAACCTTCTCGCCCGCTTCGATCCCGTAACAGACGTTGCCGTACTCGTTGATGAGGCCGTCCGTGGACCAGGTGAGGGAGTACTTCAGCGCGTTGCTTGGATGTACGGGCAGCGCTCCGACCCGCATCTTGACCGTGTCGATTTCATTGAAGTGCGCCATAAGCTCGTGCGCGACGATGCTGATGAACCCCGGAGCCAGGCCGCACTGGGGGACGAAGGCCCGCGACGCGCCCGTGCTGAGGACGCGGACTTGGTTGGTCACTTCGACGTCTTCCGTCAGGTCAAAATAATGCACCCCGTGAGTCAGTGCCAGCCCGGCGACGGTGGGGTTGCAGAAGTACGGCAAGCTCGAAATGATGGCATCGACAGGGTGGGCGGAAAGATAGGTGCCGACGGTGTCCGGATGCCGGACGTCGAGCACGCAGGGCGTGACACGGGAGAGGCCGAGGCTGTCCACCAGGTGCTTCGGCGCGTCGAGGGCGACATCGCCGAGATGCACGTCGTAGCGGCCGCTTTCGGCCAGCAGACAGGCGACGAGGGATCCAATTTTTCCGGCGCCGAGGACCAGCACGCGATGCATGGCAGGATTCTCCCGGCTGAACTGTTGTGATTATACCGCGTCTCGTCCGTTCGCGAGGAGGGGGAGAAGAGCGACAAGGACTTCAGAACCGGCGTCAGGATGGACGGCTGGCAGGAGAGCGGGAGCCTCGATCCGGATTGATCAACCCACCCGTGCCTCCCGTACCCGGCCTGTCCATCATTTCAAACATTAAACAGCACTTCAGCCGCCCGCAGACCCCGAGGAGCCGCGGATCTTCAACCGGAAGACCGAGACTGCGAGCTTGTTTGACGGTGACGGGCTTCACATCCGTCAAAAAGCTGGCGCAGCACAGGGTAAGTCCGCATGTATCGATGCCCCCCAGCCGGCGAGCTTCTTCGCGCACGCCGACCTGTCGCATTTCGATACGGCCTCCGAACCGACGAGCCAAATCCCGAACGAGCTCACGAAAATCGATCCGTTCATCGGCGGTGTAGACGAAGGTCAATTGACGCCGCTGCACTGCGCCATAGACCTCCACCAACTTCATTTTCAGCCGCAATTCGACCGCCTTGGCCCGGCAGTAGGCCGCAGCATCGCGGGACAACCGCTCCAATCGTGCGATCAACGCCGATTCTTCCTGACTGGCTTTCCGAAGAATCGGCTTCAACATGCGCATCGGCGGCACGAACGGGGCGGGATACGGCTCCCCGTAGACGACGCCGTAGGTCACTTCCCCATCGGCCTCGAGTAACACGCGGTCGCCCCGGCGGAGGGCCGCGCCTTTTGCATCCAGCTTTTTAACCTCGCCACAATCACGTATTTTCACCTCCACCAGCCTAACAGTGGAGGGATAGGACTGGGCGAGCTCTCCGGTCAGCGGTGTTTCCATGGGCGAATATTACACAATTCTAGAGGAGGATGGAACAACCCGACGCCCACTCTTGACAGAGAAAACCGGTGGCCTGTATCACCGTAACATGTGGAAATATATGGTGAATTTCAAAAAGCTTCTGCTGCGCCACTTATGGTACGCTAACACAACGCGAGAGAAAGACGGCGATGGGTACCATGCTGAAAGAACGACGAAAGATGCTCCGGATTCCCACGCGCGTCGTGCTGCCATTTGGGTATCGCATTTCGGTCCGACAGTTGTCGGATGCTGAAATGGATCGCCGCGATGCAAATGCCGACGGCATCTGGGACGACGAAACCAAAACCATCTATATCCGACGCAAGCTTCCCGTGACGCGACGCCGATACATCCTGGCCCATGAGCTCGGCCATGCCTGGCTGGACTGGCAGCATCGGTATCTTGACGACGGTAAGGCGAGCACCTAGCGGGATGGTGAAACAGGCCGGCAGCGGCGTTCTCAGTCGCCCGTCTCCTTGCGGCGTACCGTCGGTGAAAGAGCCGTCCCGGCGGCTCGGGGTTGGGCGGGTGTAAACGGTACGCCTCAGTCGCCGAGCTTCCTCGGGCCTTGCTGCCAGCCTGTTTGACCATCCCACCGAAATCCCGGGTGAGCGCCTGCGGCCTTGCCGAACAGTCCTTTTGAGCATTCGGTTCGCTCTAACCGAAGACTGTCCAGCCTTAGCTCACTTCCCCGCCAGCTTCAGGATGTGATTCCATTCCTGTTGAGTCACCGGCTGGACAGAGAGCCGCGACCCCTTCCGCAACAGCACCATCCCCTTGAGGGCCGGCTCTTCCCGCAGGCGGTCCAGAGAGATGGGCTGGCGGAACTTCCGAACCAGGCGGACGTCAACCATGTCCCACCGCGGACTCGTGGGATCGCTCTGGGGGTCATAGTGGTCGTCGGCCTTATCGAATTGCGTGGGGTCTGGATACGCGGTTTTCACCACTTCCGCGATCCCGACCACCGCCGGCGGATCTGCATTGCTGTGGTAAAACAGCACCTGATCACCGATCTGCATCTCCCGCATGAAATTCCGCGCTTGGTAATTCCTCACCCCATCCCAATAGGTAGTCTGTTTGGGCGCTTTCGCCAGATCGTCAATCGAGAACACGCTCGGTTCCGATTTCATCAACCAATACCTTCGTCCCGGCGCGCCGCCTGACCGCTTGGTCATAGACCAGACTCCTTGTATGCTACGGCCCTCGCACGAGGAGAGACCGTATGGAAATGACCCCATTCTTCTTCGCCGCCTACAAACTGGTCAAGTATGCCGTCTATCCCCTCACCTGGGTGATCGGCAGTCTCTCGCTGGCCTGGTTGCTCGCCTGTCTGCCCCCGTCGCCGAGACAGCGCCGGTGGATGCGAGCCTGGCTGGCTGCCGGTCTGCTGTTGCTCCTGGTCATCGCCATGCCGGTCAGCTCCTATGTCTTGATGAGCCTGCTGGAAGGATGGCATCCCAAGGCAAGTCCCGACGCTGGCCCCTTCGACGCTGTGGTGGTGCTCGGTGGAGGCCTGAAGGAAGCCGGGACGCTGAGGCCGGTGGTGGAACTGTCCGACGAGTCTCGGCAGCGCACCATCTGCGGTGTGCAGCTCTATCAGCAAGGCGTGGCACCGCGACTGCTTCTCACCGGAGGAGACGCCCGGGTGTTCGGATCCGGGACGAAAGAAGCAACGGCCATGCAAGAGTGGGCGATCCAGGTCGGCGTTCCCTCTCACGCGTTAGTCCTTGAAGACCGCTCGCGCACCACGTACGAAAACGCCCTCGAGAGCAAGCGATTGTTGGGCTCGGGCACACGCATCGCACTCGTGACCTCGGCGTATCACATCCCACGAGCCGCTGCCGTGTTCGCGAGACAGGGCTTTGACGTCTTCCCCTTCCCGTGTGGGTTTCATGCCCGTCATCGCTTGGAGGATCTCTGGGGCGACCTGACCGTCTTCGATTTTCTTCCGACTGGTTGGGCCATCGACCGGTTCACAGACGCAGTGGATGAAGTGGCGGGAATCGCGGTGTATTGGTTGGCCGGCAAACTGTAATGATGCGGCATCAGAGAACGCCTTTATCGAGAAGGCTCATGCCCAGCGGATTCCATGGCCTGGATCAACGCCCGATAGGTCAGCTCCCGCGTCCGCGCCTTCGTCAACGGTGGCCCCGCGGCATTCCCTTCCATCCACACTCGATCGGCGATGTGAGGACCCGCTTCATTGCAGAACGACCACAAGTCGTGAAGAAATCCCTCGGGAAGCCCCACCTGAATGCCTTCGGATTCGATGCGGTCGTCCAGCAAAGCCAATAAATCAGACACGGCTTGGTCCGGCCGGTAGCGCTCGGCCGCAAAGCCAAACCTCGCTTCCGCTCCCGCGTCCTGCTCAGCCTGCAGCACCAGGTCCCGCATGTATTCTTTCAGCAGCCCGATGACATGACCGGAAAACAACATGCGCACACCGCCTTCGAGGCGCATTATCACGGTTTCGGTCTTCAACCGGCAACCCGGTGCGCTCCAGGTTGACCCGATTCTCAACCCTTCTCTATGATGACGCGTTGCTTCGGCGGCGATCTGAAAGACCTTGTCTTGTATGCCGATGACGGAACGCTACGAGATTGCGCTCAACACGCCGGCCGGCCGGCTGACGACGTCGCTCGACGTCCCTAGGGGTTTTGTGTCGATCACCGCCATCGTGCCAGCCATGAGGCAGTTGGGGGAAGAGGCCCAGGCGATGGAGCAGAGACGGCACGCCGAGGAAGGCCGTCCGCTCTCATGCCGCAAAGGCTGCGCGGCGTGCTGCCGCATGATGGTGCCGCTCTCTCCTCCCGAGGCCTTCGCCTTGCAAGACTACGTGGCTGCCTTGCCAGCGGAACGGCGAGCCAGAATCACGGAACGGATGGCGCAGGCCAAATCGGTCCTGTTGTCGCATGGGCTGTGGCATCGGCTCCGCGCCATCGGCGAGACCGACCAGGCCCCGGACGACGCGGTATTGGAGCCCATCAATCGGGAGTACTATGCGCTGCGGCTTCCCTGTCCCTTCCTTGAAGACGAGATGTGCTCCATCTACGAGGAGCGCCCCGCCGCCTGCCGCGAACTTCTGGTTACGACCCCCGCCGAGTGGTGTCAGGACCTCGTGCGGCATCCTGTCGAGCAGATTCCGGTCCCCGTGCGGATCGGTCCCGCGCTCAGCCTGCTGTACGGCGAGATGACGCAGACGCCGCCTCGGCTGGTTCCGCTGCCGACAGTCCTGGAATGGGCACAGCAGCACCGCCGTGAGAAGGACCAATCGTGGACCGCCACGGAGCTGTTGGACCGGGCCTTGGACCAAGTCTGGCGATTCCTCAGTCTGGCCTTTCACAAGTCATCGTAGTCACTCTCTCGGAGGACACATGCAGAAACCGGTCATCGCGTGTTTGGATTTGGAAGGGGTGTTGGTGCCGGAGATTTGGATCAATGTCGCCTTGAAGACGGGCATCGAGGCGCTGAAGATCACGACCCGTGAGATGCCGGACTACGACAAGCTCATGAAGCAGCGGCTGGCCATACTGGATCAGCACAAGCTGACCATCGCCGATATTCAGGACGTCATTGCCAAGATGGGCCCGCTGAACGGCGCAACCGACTTCATCGCTTGGCTGCGGCAGCGCTGCCAGGTGATCATCCTGTCGGACACGTTCTATCAGTTCGCCTGGCCGCTCATGCAGCAACTCGGCTTTCCCACGCTGTTCTGTAACCAATTGGAGATCGACGCACAGGGAAGGATCGTCAACTATCAGATGCGCATGCAGAACCAGAAAAAGCACTCGGTGGCGGCATTGAAGACCTTGAACTTCTTCACCATGGCCGCCGGGGATGCCTACAACGATACCGCCATGCTCGGAGAAGCGGACGCTGGCTTCTTCTTCCGGCCTCCGGACCACCTCCCCAAAGAGTTTCCTCAGTTTCCGGTCACGCAGACCTACGCGGAGCTGCAAGCGCGGTTTGCCAAGGCGGGGAATCTGCCCGAATAGCGATCAGCCGTCAGCTGTCAGTCATCAGCTCTAAGATATGAGAGATTTTAGAGATCTCAAGGTCTGGGAAAAAGCGCATCACCTCAGCCTAGAAGTTTACAAAGCTACGGCTGCTTTCCCTGCACACGAAATGTTCAGCCTCACCTCGCAGCTACGGCGAGCTGCGGTTTCTATCCCAGCTAACATCGCGGAAGGGTGCGGACGGAGCGGGGAGCCGGAGCTTGCAAGGTTTTTGCGTATCGCCCTTGGATCAGCCAGTGAGCTTGAATACCATATCTTGCTATCTGCAGATCTCAGCTACTTAAGCAAAGCATCAAGCGAGCGTTTATCGGAGTTGGTAGTTGAAGTAAAGCGCATGCTTACATCTCTTATTCAGAAGCTGACAGCTGAGAGCTGACAGCTGAATACTGTCGGCTACCCGTCCCCATTCACCACCTCCAACACGCGTCGGCCGAACCGCTCCACCTTCGTCTCACCGATGCCTGGAATCTCGAGGAGCGCGGCACGGGTCGACGGTTTTTGGTGGGCGATGAGTCGCAGCGTCTTGTCATGGAAGATCACAAATGGCGCGACGCCTTCTTCCGCAGCCAGTTCCGTGCGCAGGCGGCGCAGCCGCTCGAACAGTACAGGATCCATGATCGGAGCCGTTTGCAGGGGGCGCTGCGGAGTGTACGATTGCTCCGCTTGGCCATGAGCCATCCGCGATTGAGATGATATCGTGACCGACTCTTCCCGTGCGAGCGCGTCCACGCCCTTTTTCGTCAAGCCAATGGTGGGATACTCGCTGCCTTCAACCCGCAGATAGCCCTCGTCGATCAACTGCCTGAGCGTCCTGGTGACGGCGGTTTTGGATTCCGTTCTGGCAGAGCCATACGCCGGCGATCGGTCCGCGCCGTAGGACAGCAGCTCCTTCGAGCGGCTGCCCCGGACAATGTCGACCACCCGCCCCACTCCGAACCGGCCGCCACACCACGAGACGGTTTCCAGCAAGGCCCGCGCGGATGTTTGAGGACCACTCCTGAAGACAGTATGGTTGGTTGACGAAGACGCCAGGCACCGATCACAGAGCCCGCAACGCCCTTCGGCCAACTCTTGATCGTCGTTGAAGTATTCGAGAATCGCCAGTTGCCGGCAGCTCTGCCCTAAGACGTAGGCGATCATGTCCTGGAGCAACGTTCTCATACGGTCGGCCCGCTCCGATCCGCCGCCGTCAGTGGCGGCTTGCTGGATGAAGTACTCCTGCGTGCCCAAATCACGTTCGTGAAAGAGCAGCACGCAGGAAGCCGGCCGCCCGTCGCGACCGGCGCGGCCCGCCTCTTGATAGTAGGCCTCGACGCTGCCGGGCACGTCGAAGTGGACGACCAGCCGGACATCGGGCTTGTCGATACCCATGCCGAACGCGTTGGTGGCGAGAAGAATGCGCACCGCGCCGCGCTGAAAATTCTCGTGGACCAGGCGGCGCTCCTCATCCGACAGACCGGCATGGTAAAAGCCGACATGGCGCCGGGATTGCGATAGATAGCCCGCCGCCTCTTCCACGGCCCGCCTGGTCGCACAGTAGACCACGATAGTCCCTTCAGGACTGGCATCGACCAGTCGGACCAGCTCAGAGAGCTTTTCCGCGCGTGAACGACATGGGCGGACAGACAAGGCGAGATTGCGTCGGCGAAATCCCATGACGAGCCGAAGCGGATCATGCAACCGCAGTCGATCACAGCAGTCGTCCTGCACGCGTCTCGTCGCCGTCGCGGTCAGCGCAAGGCACGGAGGGGTTCGTAGTTCCTCACGAAGGCGTCCGATCTTGAGGTAGTCGGGGCGGAAATCGTGGCCCCATTGGGAGACGCAATGCGCTTCGTCGACCACCAGGAGGGACACCAGGCAGGATTTCAAGAGACGGAGGAACGCGTCATGCTGCATCCGTTCCGGCGCCAGATACAGCAGCTTCAGCTGTTGCAAGCGCAAAGATTGGATTACGCGATCCCGCTCGTGCTCCGACAATCCGGAATGGAACGCCGCCGCCTGGATCCCGCGTCTGCGCAGTGCCTCTACCTGATCCTGCATCAAGGCGATCAACGGAGACACCACGACGGTGAGGCCCGGCAAGAGCGTGGCAGGCAGCTGGTAGCACAGCGACTTTCCCTGACCGGTCGGCATCACGGCAAGCGTGTCGCGCCGCGCCAGCACGGCGCGGATCACCTGCTCTTGCCCAGGGCGAAATGCGGAAAAGCCGAATCGATCGTGAAGTGGCCTTGTGAGGTCGTCCATCCGCGGTAACAGATCGAAGGATCGCAGTATAGAGAAGGGATATCGGTCGCACAAGCGGAGAAAGCACGAAGGCCCCGCGGGGATCGCCCGCGGGGCCTTCCGTTTGTCGGCGTTCAGCGGATCAGCGCCTCACGCCTATTTTTTCATTCTGTCAGCTGATCGCTGACAGCTGAACGCTCCAGTCCTAGAAGTTCATCCAGAGCTGGACGTAGGCCCATTCCTGGTCGCGGCTGGTGCCCAGGTTCTCCTGGATATACCCACCGGCAAACAGGTGGCCATAGGTGGCCTGGAAGGCCAACTTGCCGTCCATGAACATGTGCGTCCAGGTGAAGTCGATTTCGTCACCGATGTGGGTCTTCGTGTTATTGACCTTGGAGAACACATACACGCCCTGAGCGCCTCGATACCAGTTGTCTTTCGAACTGGCCAAGTTCAGGTTCGTGTACCACACTTCGATGTGGTCATCCTTGCTCGGACGAGCTTGGAAGTTCACCGACGGGCTCAACATGTTTTTCCAAGCCTGGACGTCCATGTAACCCATATGGATGTGGTTTGTCGGGAAAAAGTTTTCGAACGTATTAGCCGACGAGCAGCCGGTCGGCGCTCCCAACGTACAGTTCGCGCGGCCGTCGCCCGATGCATAGTCGAAGTTGAAGCCCAACCGCGGCTTCCAGGCCATGTTATACGCCGTATAGCCGATCCAGCTTCTGGTCGCCCAGGCATTGATGTGGAGGTTTTTTTGGTTGCCAGTGCCCAGGTTGCCGCCAGCGTTGTCACCCATCTGCCCGAACTGGTAAGCCGTCTCGTTGGTGAAGTCCCAGTTCCCTTTCCGCATTTCGATCCGGTTACCGATCATGTGACGGGTTTGGTTCGAGTGCTTCGCCGTGCCCAACCCTTGACCGTTGTTATCGTTCGAGCCATAGCGA
>JBDZVU010000100.1:0-11091 GCA_040255845.1 Nitrospiraceae bacterium
GCCCGGTTCAGCAGCCGCCGCCCCGAACCCGCCGCCGAAGCACAGCAGGCCGGCAAGCACCCCGATTCTGAGGAGCGTGACCGGGGTCTTCATCGCGGAGGGCCTGCCGCTCACAAGGTGGTGCCTGGCTGTGGCTCTTGACGCTGGGCTACGCATCACACTCCAATGACGGCGAGACGAAGGTATGGCCGGCGAGCACTTCATGGACCGCGCAGGCCAAGTCCGTCGCCAGGCGCGACTTGACCACGTAGGCGGCCCCGCCGGCAGCGAAGGCGGCGCTCACGAAATCCGGGTCTTCGATGACGGTGAGGAACACGACCTTGACGGGCGTCCCTTCGGCAGTCAGGCGACGAGCGACCTCGATGCCGCTCAAACCCGGCATGGCGATATCCGTGATAAGCACGTCCGGTCTGCAGGCCTGCACGGCCTCGACCGCCGCAATTCCGTCGGTCACGGTCCGGAGGATCTCAGCGTCCGGCTGCAGGAGCCGCACGACGAGGGCCAGCATGTCAGGATGATCGTCGGAAAGGATCAGCCGCGGGCGTTCATGCACGGGGTTCATGCATCCACCGATTCCGTTTCGGATCCCAAGGCCCTGCGGAAGCGCGGGAATCCTAGCACGCAGGTGTTGACACGATAACTGTCAACAGTGACAGTGCCGGCGAGGAGTCATGCGTCCTATAATCCCTTCCGTTCTCAAGCCGTCGGGCATGAATGTTCGTCGTTCGCAGACACTCGTGAAGTATTGGCTGGCAGGCGCCATGGCCGGCGCGGTGTTCACAATGGCTGTCCCCTGGACCTATGGGCAGGATGCTGCCGAGCAATCATCCTCACCGGCCCATGCACCGGGTGCCCCGGAAGCAGAAACCGCACCGCCGGCCTCAGCACAGGGAGCGACTCAAGAGCCGCGCTTTCTTCCTCCCCGCCTGCGGCCCAAAGTTCTGACGCCGGAAGAACAGGAAGAAGCCGAACGGCTCAAGCAGCTCGCCGCCAAGTATGGAACGGATCCCACGGCCATCGTCGGACGAGTCCAGCTGTCCGGCCAATATGCCAACTTGCCGCAGGGTGCGGAAGCTCGGGATGGCACGCTTCGGGTGGATCTTCCGTTTCGGAAGGATTTTTTGTTGAGGGTAGATACACCGTTCTTGAAGTATCTCGATCCGAATCGGCCGCGCACCACGGCCACGCAGGGCCTCAGCGATGTGTCCACGCTGCTCGGCTGGCGAGCCTACAATACGCCGGAATATGCGTTTCTGATCGGAGCGGTTTCCACCTTTCCGACCGCTGACGAGCGAACTCTCGGGCTGGGCAAGTATACGACCGGCCCATTGATTGCCACCGCGCGGTTCCTGCCCCGCTGGGATTCGTTCCTCTTCGGTGTGTTCCAGCATCAATTCTCGGTCGGGGGCGATCCGGCACGCGCCGACATTTCCGTCACGCGCGCGGCGGCGCAGATCAATACGTTCTGGGCTCAACGGTGGTGGACGATCGCGCAGGCCGTCTGGCAGATCGACTGGGAGCGCAGCGCCAAGAGCAGCATGACGGTCGAATTCGAACTCGGCCGGAACCTTGTCGGACGGTTCGGATTCTACGTCCGCCCGGGGGTGGGCATCTGGGGACGGGACTTGCTTGGCGCCTACGACTGGAACATCGAAACCGGCGTCCGGTACGTCTTCCCCTCATTGTGAAGGCCGGTGATGCCCGCTCGATTGCGCTGACGCGCGCAATTTGATAGCCTGCCCCGCCCGCCTCTCGGCAGACGTCCGGCAGTGGGGATAGAGCGTCGTCACGGATGGATCATCGGCTTTGCACAGGGGCGTTGCTGGTCGGTGTATTCCTGGCCGCCGGGTGCTCGAGTTCCCTCTACGGCTGGCATGTGCGCACCCATTCCAGCACCCCCGTTCCCTCGTTCAATCTCATGGTCCTCAGTCAGGAACCGGTCGCTATCTTCGGAGCCTTGGCACAACCGGCGTTGGGCGGCAACGAGATCGGCATCGATGCCATCCTGGCGGAAGTCGTGACTAAGGTGGCCCCCCACCTGAAGGTGTTGACCCCGAAAGACACGATGAGCCGCATCAACGCCGGCGGATTGGCCGACGACTACGTCCGTCTGCGGATCGACGCCCTGCAGAGCGGGCTGCTGAGTCGTGATCCGCTGCGCAAAATAGGAACGGCCATCGGGGCCCGGTATGGGTTTCAGCCCCGACTCACGGCGTTCACTCAGCTGATGACGGACCGATGGAAAGTGCCGGGCTTCGACTTGCGCGTCGTGCAAACCCGTTCCAGTATCGTTCGCGTGGCGCTGCAATTGTGGGATATGCAGACCGGCGAGCTCCTCTGGGCCTCTCTGGCCGAGGGGACGTTACAGGGCGAGGCGGTCGCGCAGGATCCGGTGTATTTTGAAGACGCCGCCCGCGTCACGCTCGGCAGCATGCTGGCCGATTTGCTGAACGGGAAAACGGCATCCACCTACGGACCCTTGAACGAGTTCATCGATCAATTGATCCAGCCTCCTCAGTCGGGTCGTCCAACGAACGGTCAACCCTCTCAGTCCCCATAGGTGTCTGCATGAACGCCGTCGTCCGTGGTCTCTTCGCCGTCGCCTTGTCTGCCGTCTTGTGGGGCTGTGAGTATGTGCGGCCGACCCTGAATGAACCGCTGTCCGATTGGAACCCCCACTATGGCTACCGCTTTCCGAACCTGGCCCCGCCCGAGGAAGGCAATTCCGACAGCCTCTTCGTGGTCACCTCCTTTTCGGGGGGCGGGACGCGCGCCTCGACGCTCGCCTTTGGGGCCCTGCGGGAGCTGGCCCGTCATTCGATCAAATGGGAAGGCAAGGAGAAGCGGCTGGTGGACGAGCTCGACGTCATCTATGCCCTCTCCGGGGGCACCTTTACCGGCGCCTACTATGCATTGTTCGGCGATCGGATTTTCCACGACTTCGAGTATCGCTTTCTGCGCAAGGACTGGGAGAGCGAGCTCAAATCCCGCATCCTCCGCTCTCCCAGCAACTGGGTTCGGCTCTGGTCCCCCTATTTCGGCCGCATCCATATCATGTCGGAGCTGCTGGACGAAGCGCTCTATGAAGGCAAGACCTATGGCGATCTGCTCAATCAGCGGTCTCGCCCAGGCCTGCTGATCCATGCCTCGGACATGGCGACGCTGTCGCGGTTCGAGTTCATTCAACCGCAGTTCGACATGATCTGCTCCGACCTGAGCAAGTTCCCGCTGGCCTATGCCTCGGCGGCATCCGCCGCGTTACCCCTCGTGCTGAGTCCGATCACCCTCACAAACTACGCCGGAGACTGCGGATACCATCCGCCCGAATGGATCACCAAGTCCCTCCAATCCTCCCGCCCGGCACGCAGGCAGCGCGCCAAGGAATTGATGTCGTATCTCGACGTCGAACGGCGGCCCTACATCCATCTCCTGGACGGCGGCCTGTCGGATAACATGGCGTTGAGAGGCGTCCTCGAGGGCGCGGCCCTGGTGGGAGGGCTGGAAGAAGCGATCAAGAACGCCGGCGTCAGGAAGATCAACAAGCTCGTCTTCATCGCCGTGAACGCTGAAACCAGCCCCGACATCCGCGAATACCGGAGTGACCACATTCCGGTGCCGTCGAGGGTCTTCAGTGCGCTCGTCGACATTCCCATCAACCGGTACTCGACCGACACGTTTTTGCTCATGCGCCTCGGCGTCGAAAAGTGGCAGGAAAAGCTTCGGAACCGGCTCCACGAGGCCGACAGCGTGTTCGCGCAGGACGCCGATATCTATTTCATCGACGTCAGCTTGAGCGCCGTGGCCGATGTGGCCGAACAGGAATACTTGATGAAGATCCCGACCACCCTGTACCTGACCGACCAACAGATCGACCGGCTCTTGATGGCCGCGACCCGCTTGATTCAGAACGATCCGGAGTTCCAGCGGCTGCTGCGAGACCTGCAGTGAGCGGAGCGGGCTCGCGCTGAGCCGTCGTTTGCCGACGGTCAGGAGTTGAACCGCGCCACCAGATGCCGTTTGATCGCAAACTGAATCACGTCCGCGCTGTTCTTCAAGCCGAACTTTTCCATCAAACGATACTTATGGTACGCGACCGTCCGAGGGCGGATGCCGAGCACACCGGCGGCCTTTCTCATGGAATGGCCTTCAGCGAGCAGCTGTAAAATCTCCCGTTGACGCACGGTCAGGCGCTCCGTCTTCGTCGGGCTGGGGGGTTGTCGGAGTCCGTCCCATTCCGCGTGCTGCGCCATGAGGGGAGTGATGTACCGGCGTCCGCAGCGGACCTCGCGGATCGCGGTCAACAGTTCCGACGCGGCGCTATGCTTGAGGAGGTAGCCGGAGGCGCCTCGGCGGAACGCCTCGTCCATCACATCGGGATCCTCGCTGGCGGTCATGAAGATCAGTTTCGCCTGCGGCAGCAGCCGCTTGATGCGCTGAGCGGAATCCAAGCCGTTGATCAACGGCATCGCGATGTCCACCACCAGCACCTCGGGCTTCAGGCGAGGCACGGTGTCCAGCAAGGCTTGGCCGTCCGCAAAGCACCCCAGCACCTCGCACTCCTCTTCCAGCAGTTTTTCCAGCGCTCCGTGCAGCAGCACATGATCGTCCGCGATCACAACCCGTGGTTTCATCATGGTGCCCCTCATTTCAACAGCCCGGCCGGCACGGTGGCCTTGACGCGCGTTCCGACCGTCAGGCGAGACGAGATCTGCACGTGGCCGCCGATGCCGCGGGCGCGTTCCCGCATGCTGACCAACCCGAGTCCTTCGTCGTGCCGCCTCTCATCGAATCCCCTGCCGTTGTCCGTCACGCACAGCGTGAGCCGTCCGCCGGCACAGAACAACTTCACGCGGGCCTCCCGCGCGCGGCTGTGCTTCACCACGTTGTGTAGCGCCTCTTGCGCGATCCGGTACAAACTCAGCCCCACCGCCTCCGGGCACGACTCAGGGATGGCCCGATCGGCGAACCGGACCGGGATCCCGTGCCGCTCCGAGGTGTCCCGGCACAGCGCGCGGAGAGCGGCACACAGGCCGAGATGCTCGAGCTTGGATGGATGGAGTTCATGCGACAGGCTGTGCACGTCGTGCGACAATTGCCGGACCTTGCCCCACAGGGCGGTGGCTTGGATCTTCAGCGGCACCGCGGACGCGGGCAATTGCCGGCCCAGCGACTCGACCTCAATCGCCATGATGGCCAGCTGCTGGCTGAAATCATCATGCAACTCCCGCGCGATCCGGCGTCGCTCCTCTTCCTGCGCATGGATCAGCCGCGCGCTGACGTCCCGCAACTCCCTCGAGGCCGCTTCCCGTCCGACGATCTCTCGCTGCAGCGCCGCATTGACCGCCCGCAGCTCAGACGTCCGGCCCGACACCCGCTGCTCCAGTTCCATCTTCGTGCGCCAAAGCCCCTGTTCAGCTTTCCGGCGATCAGTGACGTCCTCGGAAATTCCAAGCAGATACCGCCGCCGCCCCGCGGCATCGCAGATCGGAATCTTCTTGGTATGGAGCAGGCGGATGCCCCCGTGCCGCGTGTGGATCGGTTCCTCAGGAATATCGAGCAGGCGGCCGCTCCTCAACACCTCGCGGTCCGTGGCGGTAAAGAAATCCGCCTCGTCTCGGGGGAAGAGGTCATAGTCGTTCTTGCCCAGCACGTCCGCGCGATCGCGGCCCAGCAACTCTTCACCGGCTCGGTTGAAATGGACGAACCGCAAATCCCGCGCGTCTTTCAAAAAAATCATATGGGGGAGATGTTCCAGCAGGGCTTCGAAAAGACCGCTTCTCGCTTGGTGCGTTCGGAGCGCCGGCTGGCTTCGGACCCGCCCAACGTCTGGATGTCGTTTAGACGCCTGCCTCCGGCCCTTCAACAGAGTGGCTTCTTTCATGTTCACCTCCCGTCGGCTCGCGGGTGGAAGTACGTCTCGCAAGATCGGTTCCTTCATTGCCTCGGCTCGATGCCGGTTGGGTGCGATGTTCTAACTCGCCGTTCCGACACACCTTCCGACTCTCAGTCGCAAAGGGGGTGGAGCCTACCATACGGAGACGCGGCCGTGCTACGTGGCGTCACTTAAGACAATGGATTGAGAATCATCCCGCCACTGAGTCCTTACGAGGCATTTCGGGGCAAACCACATCACGAAGACTGGCGCCTAAGGCGACAGCCGGTGCAATTTCCTTTATTGTCCGATCGATGTGGAAGGCGAACCTCATAGGGTTACTCCTAGGGGTGACCAAGATCAGGGACGGCACGTTTTTTTCTTCCCAGACCTCATGCAACATGACTGATTGATTTCACTGATTTTGAAGATTAGAAGTGCGGCATGAGCTCAACACATCCGCTGCTCTATCAAATCAATACCCGGATATGGCTGACCGAGCTCTCGCGTACGCTGGGGCGGGCCGCCACGCTGGACGACGTCCCGGATCGCGAACTCGACCGTTTGGCGAACGACGGCTTTGACTGGGTGTGGTTCTTGAGCGTCTGGCAAACGGGGCAAGCGGGGCAACTGATTTCGCGCACCAATGACGAGTGGCGCAGGGAGTTTCGGGAGACGCTGCCCGACCTGCACGAGGACGATATCGCCGGCTCCGGCTTCGCCATCACCGCCTATCGGGTGCATGAACGACTCGGCGGGGATGCGGCGCTTGCTCGCCTACGGGAGCGGCTTCGCAAGCGGGGGCTGAAACTCCTGCTCGATTTCGTGCCGAATCACATGGCGATTGATCATCCGTGGGTGGATGAGCATCCGGAGTATTTCATCGGCGGGACCGACCAGGATCTGGCTCATGTGCCGCAGAACTACACCACCGTGAAAGGAAAGCACGGCACCCTGATCCTCGCGCATGGCCGGGATCCTTATTTTCCCGGCTGGCCCGATACGCTGCAGATCAATTACGGGAACGAGGCGGCCTGCGAAGCCATGATGGCGGAGTTGAGCCGGGTGGCCGATCGCTGCGACGGGGTGCGGTGCGACATGGCGATGCTCGTGCTGCCGGAGGTCTTCGAACGGACCTGGGGCATCAGGGCCGAGCCCTTCTGGCCGCGCGCCACCGAGCACATTCGAAGGCGACATCCGGGCTTCTGCTTCATGGCGGAAGTCTACTGGGACCTCGAATGGACGCTCCAGCAGCAAGGGTTTGATTACACCTACGACAAGCGGCTGTATGACCGGCTGCGGGAGGGGCATGCACGGCCGGTGCGGGACCACTTACGTGCAGACCTTGTCTACCAGACGAAGATGGCGCGTTTTCTGGAAAACCATGACGAGCCGCGAGCCGCTTCGACGTTCGAGCCCCCCATGCATGAAGCCGCCGCCATCGTGACGTTCCTCTCTCTTGGACTGCGATTTTTCCATCAAGGACAGTTCGAGGGCCGACGGACGCGCATTTCTCCCCACCTGGTCCGGGGCCCCGATGAACCTCCCGATGGGCGGCTCCGGACCTTTTACGACCGGCTGTTGGCGGTCCTCCGGCTGCCGACCGTCCGGAACGGATCCTGGCGCCTCTTGGACTGCCGGCCGGCCTGGGACGACAATCCTACCGGGGACGACTTCCTTGCATGGACGTGGGAGGGACCCAACCGCAAATCCCTCCTGATGACGGTGAACTACGCGCCGCACCAAAGCCAGTGTTACGTCCCGTTGGGCTTGCCAAATCTGAGCGGGAAATCCGTGCGCCTGAAGGACCTCATGAGCGAGGCCTCCTATGACCGTGACGGAAACGACCTGCTGGCACGGGGTCTCTACCTCAACCTACCCGCATGGGGCTACCACGTCTTCGAGGTGTCCCCTACCCCCATCGGAGCTTCATGACCAAAATGGCGCCGGACAGGATCAACGTCACGCCATTGGCCAACATGACCGGCAGCGATCGGATCATGATGCCGTAGATGAGCCACAGCAACACCCCGGTGCAAAACGCCAGGAACATGGGCAGCGAGATGTCCCTGGTGGACTTGGTCCGCCACGTTTGGTGCACCTGCGGGACGAACGACAGGGTCGTCAGCGCGCCGGCCATCAGCCCGATTGCTTCGGCAAGATCGGTCATCGCGCCTCTCCTTCGTTCGCCGCGCGATCCGCAAGGATCAACGCATGGGTTCCATCGACCCTCCCGGCCGGAATCGATTGGTCCCCGGCACGCAGGCGGCCGAGCATGGCCGCCTTTTCCGGACCGGTGACGATCCAGAGCACGTTCCTCGCCCGGTTCAGCATGGGATAGGTCAAGGTCATCCTCCTCGTTCCCTGGTAAAGCTCTGTCACGGCCACATCGCGGTCCATGACGTCCAAGACCCGATCGCCCGGCACCAACGACGCCGTGTGGCCGTCGGACCCTAATCCGAGATGGATCAGATCCAGCACCGGGGGGGACCCGGCGATGCTCCGCAGCGTCGCCGCGTACCGTTCGGCCGCCTCCACCAGATCGGACGACTCGACCTCCATGGTGTGAATCTGATCGGGTGGAAGAGGCGCGTGCGAGAGCGCCTCGCGGAGGTGGGTGAGATTGCGGTCGGGATGGCCGGGTGGAGCCACGCGTTCGTCGACTTGGAACACATGGACCGCCGCCCAGGGCACGTCTTCTGCGGCCAGCGCGCGCAGCATGGCCCAAGGGGTCCGCCCTCCGCTGACCGCCAATAGGAAACGTCCCTGCTCGGCGACGGCGCCCCTCGCGCGCGCGGCAATGTACCTGGCTCCCGCCTGCGCCACGGCCTCCGCATCGGGAAGTACTTCATAGTTCACGACAAGCCTCCCTCTCTGGTTCCCGGTCGAGCCGCGCTCTACGTTGAAACAACGGCACGACTGTCATTCAAAGAGCCATTCCGGTGGCACCAGCGCATTCAACCGTTCCCGCAGATCGGGCGACAGGTACGTGAGCCCCACCTGATACGAGGCATTCATCCAGCCGAACCCTTCAGCCGGCATATGTTCAAAGACCGTTCCCACGTTGCCATACTCCGCGAACACGTCGGTTGAGCGCCGAACGACGTCGAGCTTTTCCGGGACCGTCCCGTTGTAATCGACGGCATTCCTGGTGATCGTGTAGAGCCACCGGTAACTGAGCCGCTGCGCTGCGTCGTCATACCCGTACTGCGATAACCCGCTCCAGGCCAGCATCTGATGCGGCGCCCAACCATACGGGTAATCCCATTGCCTCGCCGGCCGCTGTTCCGAAAGCGGCCCTCTCGATTGCTCGGACGACGCGGCCAATCCCCCCGGCATCTCCAATACAGGAAGCGCATGACGGACCACGGCCTCCGCCTGCTCGGCGGTGGCCAGTTTCGCCCATAGGGGATAGAGCGTCGTCGCGCTGACGTACGCATGCCGCCTCCCCTGCGCGACATCATAGTCAAAGAACATGCCGGCCTCGGCATCCCATAGCAGGCGGTTGATCAACTCCTTGCGTTTGTCCGCGCGGGCATGCCAGACGGCGCCGGTCTCCTCCGATCCGTCCTCCAACGTGAGCGTCCCGCCCAACTCCGTCTCGATCGTCCGCGCGATATCGCATTCCGTTTTGTAGAGCAACGAATTGAGATCGACGGTCACGAAATCCGCGCAACGGTCTCCGTTCACCTCCCAGCGATAGGTCGTATCGTGCCCCGACTCGCGCATGCACCGGTCATGAACGAAGAACCGATCCAGCGAGGGAATGGACAACGCGCCGGCTTTGTACTGTGCTTCGAAGGTTCGGAGGTCCATGTGCCGCGCCTCCGCATAGGGTCGGTAGATGGCATCGAAATGCCCCGGCTCCACTTCAGGAGGAGGTCCGAGTCCTTCACCGTAATAGCGGCTGAGCCCGGTCTCGGTCAGCCGCGGCGGGCTCATCCACACCGTATAGTATTCCTTGATCGCCGCGCGGATCACACGCGCCAGCCATAGTCGCGCTTGTTCGTTCTTGGGCAAGTGGTGATAGATCGCCAACCCCATGGAGGTCAGCAGCGGGGGCTGCGATCGCGTCAGATAGTACGATCGGTTGCCGTTCAGAATTTTTCCATAGTGCGCCACCTCGTAGAGCAGGTTTTCCACGAGCGCTTGAGCCAGATCCAGCCGGCGATCCTCCAACAATCCCAAAATCTCAAAATAGCTGTCCCAGCCGTACAGTTCGTTGAAGCGGCCGCCGGGAACGATGAAGGGAACGCCGGTGTAGCTCCCGTCGGGCTTCCGCTCCAGCGCCAGACTCAGGAGCCCGTGCCCGCCCTCCAGACGGGGGGCCGAGTCGTGAGTCGGCGGCGTAAGCGGCACCACGCGCAACCGCCATTCGGGGTGCCGTTCCGCAAGCGCCGTATAGTAGCGCACCGCCTCCGGGTCGCTCTGCGGCACATAGAGAGAGCGCAGGCCGTCCGGCGTGACTTTTTCGTCGCGCAGCAGAAGTTCCATCCCCTCCGCGTCGATCCGTCTCGTCAGGCTGTTCCAATAAAATGTCCTGATCAGGCGTGAGATCCTATGGACGGGCTTTTCGAAGACCAGCTCGAAGTCGATCGGCGCGACGTCCAACCCGGCTCGCTCCTTCCATCCCAACTCCTGAAGCAGGTTGGACAAGTAATACGTCCGGTCCACTTCATAGCGCTTCCCGTCCGTGGCCTGAAGCCAAAACCGCTTGTCCCCGCGAGTGCTTCCCGGCTCCGGCGCGTCATGCACGGTGATGCGTTTGTCGCCGTCCGTATCCTCGTCCGCCAGCAATCGATCCAAGCTCTCGCGGACGTTCACCATGACGGGGGCCCGCTTCAGAGACCCGTCATGATCGGGCTCGGCCGACGGAGCGAGACATGGCGTGGCGCCAAGATGGAACGCCAGCACGAGGGCCAGAGCCGTCTTGCCATGCCGTGGGATGATCGCGGGCTGCATACTCACTGGAGGGACAGAGCTTTTCCATAGGAGAGGTCGCCGCTTCGGCTCTGTCGGCGTTTCATCAGCCTGGCCCAACCGGAACGAAATAGAACAAGAGGGCGAAGATGACATAAATCGCCATCAGCTGGACGCCCTTGAACCAGTTGGACTGCCCGTCTCCGGACACCATCGCGCCGATGAACACGCCGAGAAACAGCGCACCCGCTTCGACGCGGCTGAAGGACAGATCGAGCGGCTTGGGGCCGATGAACTGG
>JBDZVU010000167.1:0-2885 GCA_040255845.1 Nitrospiraceae bacterium
TGGGCACCAGAGCCAGCTCCTGGTGGATGATGACGATGCCCAGCTTCTCGCTGTAGTTCAACTCGATTGCCGGCGCGACCATGAACAAGGAGTTGTACCCCGATCCGACCTGAGCCGGCGCTCCTGCAAGCGTGACGCCGCGCGTCCCGAAGAAGGACGTGGCGTTGGCGCTCTGATAGTTGAGATCCAGGCGATCGCGATGTGGCGCGTCAGCGCCAGTTCGCCGGTCAGCGTGACGGACGTCACCGTTCCCGGCTCCACGCGGCCGTTTGTTCCAAACCCTCCTCCATAGGAGTTGAACCCCTGCACGTCGACCGGCTGAAACAGCGAGTACAATAGGTTGATCCTGGTGCGAAGAAAGTAGTGTTTTGACAGGTGGAACGCTTTCTCCACGGCCATCCCGAGCGTGGTGCCATACGATCCGCTGCCGCTGCCCGGCGTCCCGCTGCTGGTCGGCGCCAGATTCTGATAGCTCCCCGTCGGGAACAGTTGCTGGACAAAGACCCGGACCGACGGCAGCCACGAGTGCTCGGGAGGTTGAAAGGCCTGAAATCCGATTGCGACGGGAAGGTCTCCGAACGCCACGTAGTCGTCCTCGTCGTGCCGGCCGACCCACTGCGGAATGACGATGAAGTCGATGGCCTTGGTCACTCCGAAGATGAGGAACGTCACCTGCTGGTTCTTGCTGGTCGTTTCCGTGGATTGAAACCGCCAGTTCTCGTTGAAAAACCCGCCGTAGCGGTTGTGCAGCCAGTAGGCCCGGGCCGCCACCCTCCCCTGTGGCATGGTGCGGCCGGAGAGCGACATCAGGCTTCCCGCGAAAAACGGGCTGAGTTCCACGCCCTGCGGAGGGTCTATCGAATCGGCGACGTGAGGATGCAGTTCCTCGCCGTGCGCCCACGCCCGCTCATCCGAAGCCCTCAGCACGATGAGCCCGAGGAGGAAGGAGACCACCCCGACAAGCGATACGGATCGAGTCACCCGTCCCCCTCCACATTGTTGTTATAGGCAGCCCCAATCCCATCCATCGTCCCGGAGGCCGCGTCAGAACATCAGCTCGATCTGGGCATACGCGTAGTCGGCATGGTCTTGGGGAGGCCCCCCGGGGACGCGCTGTGGAAAGCCCCCGAACGCAAAGTGAACGTAGCCGACCTGGAGAAACGCATTGGCGAGCACGCCCCATCGGAAGCGCAGCTCCACCGTCTGTCCCAGAAACCGGCCGGAGTTCCCGGTCGGGTCCTGAAGCCCGGATCCGACCCATGGCCCTTTTGCATCCGCCAACCACCAGGCGCGATGCTGCACGAGCACGCCCATCCGGTCGGCCGGCTGGATCAGGATGCGGTACCCGGGGGAGATGATGTTGCTACGGTCGAACGGGCCGAAAATTCCGGTGGGGGTCAGCTCGAACGAGCGAGCGCCGTAGAGAGAGTCGAATCCCCGGCTGGCATAGTCGAAGCGCGCCAGCAGCTGCGGCGACCATGCCGTCTCGAAGGTGTATCCCACCTCGGCGTGCTGAAAGTGCTCGAAGCGGCCGGCCGCGCTCACGTCCCCGAACTGGTAGGCCGATTCGATTTCGTAGCGCCAGGGCCCTTCCGCCTCGTTCGGCTTGAACAGTCGTACTCCCAGCATGTCGAAGTCCCGATGCGGTCCCGCGCTGCGATGGCCGAAATACTCGAAGGCTGCCGCGCTAATCCACGGCAGATCCCGCGATTCCGCATAGAAGCCCCACAGCGTATTGGCGTGCGCGGGCGCGACGGGATCGAGGCGGTGCATCCTGATCTCGACCGGCTCGACCAAAAAGGATTCGAGGTGCCAACGTTCCTGCCGGCCCAGGCGCAGGTAGGCGCCGTCGAACGCCTGCGTGGTCGTCCGGAAGTTGTTCCGCGCGACCCAGCGCCGACGCGCGATGTCGATGGTGAGCCGCCCGAGACTCAGGATCCCGGGCTGCCCGGTCCTCAGGAAGTCGGTGCTGGCCGCATCGAGGTGCAATTGTTGAATGTCGGTCGTGTTCACCTGACTGGTGGTGACCAGCGAGCCGGCATCGGTGAGCTCCGCCCGCGAGTCCTGCAGCTCGACCTGCAGCCGTAGCGGGCCCAGCACGTCCTTGATCATCATGAATAGACGGGTGCGCAGCGCGATCTGCTGATCGGAGCCCCGCTCGCCCGCCCGCCACCGTCCGTCGAGACTCTCGTACCGCGTGAGCTGCTGTCCTCCGAGGATCAACCAATTCGGGAGCCCGAGCGCTTCGCGGAGCGACTCGGGGCTCTCCTCGGTGCGCTCCAGGATCTCGTCGTAGATGCCATACGCCGGCTCGTACATCCCGGCCGTGTACTTGAGTCGGCGCTCGCCCTCTTCGTCCTTCCTGGTCATCTCCTGCCCGCGGGCCTGTGCCGGGACGAGACTCAGGAGCACGAAGAACAACACCGGCAAGCGGCGGACTCGCGCCTGGCCGCGGAGTGCGGCGAGGGCGCAGAGCGTTCCGGGATAGGAGGCCGCGGGGGCGTCGTGATCCAAGGAAGTTGCCGGCATGCAGGGTCTGCGCTCAGTGGGACGCGCGGTCGTACGCGCATGGGACGAATCATGCGGTCAGAAGGCGATGACCGCCTCATCATAGGAACCGGCTGGCGGGACTGGATTTGGCGTCCTCCCTGGTGCAGGAAGGAATGCACCCCCAGTATGGTTCCGACTGTGCGTTCGAACCGGCGCGGCTTTGCGCGATCAGGGGTGTCAGTTTTGGGAGCACTTAGGATGAGTTCTCGGAGAGCCGGAGTCCGGTTGGGCGGGCGGCCTTCCATGAGGCCGCTCCGCTCCGCTGTTCGGTCGTGGAAAACCTAGGGAACCTGCTGCACGATTTCTACCAGCTCCTTGGGATAGAGCACGATCTC
>JBDZVU010000168.1:0-2840 GCA_040255845.1 Nitrospiraceae bacterium
GATCGTCGTACCCGATCACGACGCCCGTGGGGCCCCTCAAATGCGTTTTGAGACCTGCCAGCGTCGTGCCGTCCGCCGCGCGGACCGCCAGCGTGTTCTTGACGATCTTGTACTCGGCCTTCACCCCGCGAAGCTGTTTGCGCAACTCGGTCACCTGGTTGACCGGAAGCCCGACGGATTCCGTCAGAATGGCCAGCCGCGCCCGGCCGAACTTCTCGGCCAACTCCGCGACCGCTGTGGCTTTGTCTTCCTTCTTCATCGCACTCCCCTTTCTCTATCCCACTGACTCAGCACATCCCCAAGCACGTCCGCCGTCGCGCGACACACGCCACCGGCGGCGACGCTCCGCGTGCCGCTAGCTCCACTGCTTCGTCAGGGCGACCGTGTCCAGCTTCACACCAGGTCCCATCGTGCTCGAAATCGTGGCACTCTTCAGGTACCGCCCCTTGCATGAGGCCGGCTTCGCTTTGATGACCGATTCAATCACGGCTGCGGCGTTGTCATAGAGTTTGGCAGGGTCGAAGGACACCTTGCCGACCGGAACTTGGACGATGCCGGCCTTCTCCACCTTGAACTCCACGCGCCCTTTGCGGATTTCGGCGACGGCCTTGCCCACATCAAAGGTCACGGTGCCCGTCTTCGGATTCGGCATGAGGCCGCGTGGACCCAGTTGCTTGCCGAGTTTGCCGACGGACGCCATCAGATCGGGGGTCGCGATGGCATAGTCGAAATCCATCCATCCGCCCTTGATCTTCTCCATTAGATCGTCGGCGCCGACGAAATCGGCCCCGGCCTGTCGCGCTTCCTGCTCCTTTTCGCCCCTGGCAAAGACGAGGACACGCACTTGCTTGCCGGTGCCGTGAGGCAGCGACGTCGTGCCGCGGACCATCTGATCGGAACGTTTTGGATCGATGCCCAACCGGAGCGCCAAATCCACCGACTCATCGAATTTCGCGTAGGCCGCTTGTTTGACCACCTCGACCGCCTCGCGGAGGCCATAGACCCGTGGCTCCACCTTTTCCAGCGCGGCCTTCATCTTCTTTCCCATTTCCTCTCCCCCTTCTCCTGACTGCTGGACCGATCTGGCGGAAGCGCCGGCGCCGGTCTGCTTCTGACTATCCCTGAACCACGACTCCCATGCTGCGCGCGGTCCCTTCGATGATCTTAATCGCGCCCTCGAGATCCGCGGCGTTGAGATCGGCCATCTTCTTTTGGGCAATCTCGGTGAGCTGTTTTCTGGTGATCTTGCCGACCTTGTCCTTTTGCGGGACGCCGGATCCTTTGATGATGCCCGCGGCCTTCTTCAGCAGGTCGGAGGCAGGCGGCGTCTTCATAATGAAGGTGAACGTCCGGTCCTTGTACACCGTAATGATCACCGGAATGATGCTGTCGCCTTCTTTTTGCGTCTTGGCGTTGAACTGCTTACAGAACTCCATGATGTTCACGCCGTGCTGGCCGAGGGACGGGCCGACGGGCGGCGCCGGATTGGCCTTCCCTGCCGGGATCTGCAACTTGATCTGCGCGGACACTTCCTTTGCCATGTCTACTCCTCACCCACGCTGGAGAGCTGTCAGCCAGCAACTCTCAGCACGATCTTCTTCTTGAAGCTGACAGCACTCGGCTGATCGCTGACGGCTCCGGCTCAAATCCGTTCGACCTGCATAAACCCCAACTCGACGGGCGTCGACCGGCCGAAGATGCTCACCATGAGCTTCAGCCGATTGTGGTCCTGATCGACCTCGTCCACCACGCCGTTGAATCCCAAGAAGGGTCCGTCCACGATGCGGACGTTGTCACCCTTGATGAACTTCACCTGCTCGCGCGGACCCGCCTGACCCGCGTCCACCTGCTTCAGGAGCGACTCTACCTCCTCTTCCGTGAGCGGCATCGGCTGCGCCCCTCCGCCGACGAACCCGGTCACCTTCGGAGTTTCCTTGATCATTTGCAGGGTTTCGTCGCCCAACGGAGTCTCCAATTCCACCAACACGTATCCGGGGAAGAATTTCCTGCGCGAAGTGCGGCGCTTCCCGTCCTTGATTTCGATCACGTCCTCGGTCGGCACGAGCACCTGTCCCACCTTGTCGACCAACCCCATCTGATTGGCACGTTCAAGCAAGCTGGTTTTGACCCGCCCCTCAAACCCCGCGTACGTATGTATGACGTACCAATTTTTCGTCATGCCCCACCCTTGGCTTCAGCTTCGCCCAGCGAATGCAATTCCCCATTTATATGATCTTGCCGACCAACCACACGAGAAGCGTATCGATCATGGAGAGGTACAGCGACATAATGACGCAAAAGACAATGACCACCGTGGTGGAACCGATCGTTTCCGCCCTCGTCGGAAAGGACACCTTCTTCAATTCGCCGCGCACGTCGGCGATGAACGTTCGGATCGAATCCGTCATCCGCTTAAACATCGCAACCTCCGGCCTGCATCATTACGCCGCCCTGAACATGATGCCATCGCACACCGGCACGCCCAGACGGGGACTGGCTATGGCAGGGGCACTAGGATTTGAACCCAGACTTTCGGTTTTGGAGACCGACGTGCTGCCATTAACACTATGCCCCTGTGCGCTACTTCACCTCTTTGTGAGGGGTGTGCTTGCGGCAGAATTTGCAGAACTTATTCCGCTCCAACCGGTCGGGATCGTTCTTCTTGTTCTTGTTCGTGGAATAATTGCGCTGCTTGCACAGCGTGCAGGCCATGTCGATGATCTCTCGCATCCCTTCTACTCCTTCGCTCGCGACCGCCGCCGAACGGCGGTTTCCCCGCCCTTACGCCAAGATTTCCGTCACGACGCCGGAGCCGACGGTCTTGCCGCCCTCGCGCACCG
>JBDZVU010000101.1:0-10802 GCA_040255845.1 Nitrospiraceae bacterium
GCTAGGCCCCGACCGCCGCTCTCTGACAACGCGTCGGATGTGGAGTCGATCGGAAGCCGGCTTGACGCCCGATAGGGATCCCACTATTCTCCGGGGCTGTGGAACTGCCGGACCTTAAGGGCGACCCCTATCTACAGTTGGTCCGGCCACTGGTGGAAACCTACGTCGCCTTCGCGCGCCTCGACAGCCGGCACATCAAGTCGATGCGGTTGACGCCGTCGCAGTTCGATGTGATCGCCACCTTGGGGGATAGCGACGGGTTGACCTGTTCGGAGCTGTCGCAGCAAACACTCGTCACCAAAGGCACGCTGACGGGCGTGCTGGACCGTCTCGCCCGCAAGGGGTTGATCCGGCGGGACCGCGTTGAGGGCGACCGGCGCTATACCACCATCCGCCTGACCGAGAAGGGCGTTCGTGTGTTTCAGCAAACCTACGCGTCGCACATCGCCTTCCTGCGCCCGTACTTCCAGCGGGCGCTGAGTGTGCAGGAAGTCCGGCAGGTCCGCGCCCTGCTTCTGCGGCTTCGCGACAGTTTCCGACAGGATGACGTGTCATGCGCGTGACGATCCTGGGTTCCGGCACCAACCTTCATCCAACCCGGGCCGCCGCCGGGTATCTCATCCGAACCGACCGGACTTTCCTCCTCGACTTCGGCCCGCGCACCCTGACCAATTTGCTCAAGACGGGCGTCGACCGCCACACGATCAGCCACGTGCTTTTTTCGCATTTCCACGCGGACCATTTTTCGGATTTCATCACTTTTTTCTTTGATGCCGTGATCGTCACGAAACACGAAGGTGGCACCCGAGGACCGTTGACCATCGTCGGACCCCGCGGAACGCAGCGACTCTTCCAGACGCTGTTCAACACGCTGCCCGCATTCGCCGATCCGCCGTTTACGGTGCGGTTCAAAGAGGTCGCGGACCGTCCGTTTCGCATCGGCGACACGAAGGTGTGGCCGCGTACCGTCACGCACAGTCCGGAGATTCATTGCGTCGGGTATCGCATCGAATACGGCGGCAACGCTCTGGCCTATTCCGGCGATTCGGAGTACTGCAGCAGTCTGGTCACCCTCTGCGGCGATGCGGATGCGGCGATTCTCGATTGCTCCTATCCCGCCAACCGGCCGGGTCCGGTGCATCTTCATGCGGGCCAATGCGGCCAGGTGGCACGGGAAGCCGGCGCGGCGCGCCTGGTGCTCTCGCATTTCTATCCCCTGGCGGACCGCTATGACGTGAAGGCGCAGGCGGCGGAGGAATTCGCGGGACGGATCGTCAAAGCGCGGGACCTGCTGGATCTGGAGTGGTAGGGCCCGCCGGCTACAAGCCCTCTTCCCGGGGCTCGCCCCCCAAAATTTCGATGAACCTGGTCAGGCGGGCCGTCTTCACCGGCTCGTCCATCTTCGCGTAGATGGCGACCACATTCTTCACCATGCGCGACAGAATCGCTCTGGTCTGGCTTTTCTGGAGGTACCTTTCGTCAAATCCATAGCCGGCTTCGGTCAAGAACCGGGCGCAGTTCTTTTCGGTGAGCAAGGCGCCGCCGTTGAAGCAGTCGATGAAGATCTTGTAGCGCTCGGACTCATACTTCACCAAAAAATGACCGGGCATGCCGATCCCGAACAAGGGAAGTGCCAGGCGGTGCCCGATCAAGAGATAGACGACGGACAAGCTGATGGGAATACCGACCCGCCGGTCCATGACACAGTTGATGTAGCTGTTTTCGACTTCATAATAATTCTTGGTGTTGCCCTTGAACCCCTGCTCGGCGAAGATGTAGCGGTTCAACGCATTGACCGTCTCCTCACCGGACGCTCGGGGACCGATACGGTCCCGCACTTCCCGGGCCATCGTGTCGAGCTGGCGCCGATAGTGCACCACGTCCAGGGAGGGATAGGCATACCGGGCAATGAGAAACGCCCCGGTCTCCAAACTCATCGCATCGTCCGGGCGCCCGGCCTGTTCGGCCAACTCTTCTTCCAGCTTGCCGCCGCGAATCTCTTCCAGGATGGACGCGATCCGGTCGGCCATTTCGGGCTGCTCAATTTCCGCCTCCTGCAGGAGCGGGACCGCGGACGGCCCGATGTCGATCAGCTTACCGCTGATGGTGCGGACGATCCGATCGTCTTCGTCCGACAGCAGCCGGATCAGCGCACGAATCTGGCTTTCAGGAATGATCATCCCGTGTGATTCCCCGCGGCCCGCCGCTAGGCCATGGCGCGACGGAAGGCCTTGGCTCCCCCATACAAGCAGAGCGCGTCAAAAATCACCATAACGACGACCACCATGCCCACGTGCGGCAACGCTTCCGTCCACCCCGAGAGGATCAGCGGCCGCACCGCGTCAATGGCCCAGGTCATCGGATTGAACTGCGCCAGCGTCCTCATCCAGGCCGGCATGGCGGCCAGAGGGACCAGCGCCGAGCTCAAAAAAATCATCGGCAGCGACAGAAAGCCGAGCACCGAAAAGAAATCGCCGTGGCTCTTGACCGAAAAGGCCATCGCCATGGAAATCGCGGTGAGACCCACGCCGAACATCATGCCGATCAGGAGAATCGTCGCTACGCCGAGCAGGCCGGTGGCGGGGTGCACGCCGAACAGAAACGCCACGGCCAGGATCACCAGGACCTGCAGGGACGTGATGGTCATGACGAACAGAAACCGGCTCAGGATCACGGAACTGCGGTGAATCGGGGTCGACATCAACCGCTCGAGAAAGCCATTTTCCTTGTCAAAGAGCAAATCCACGCCGCCCGCCAAGCCGTTATTCAGCACCGTCATCACCACCACGCCGGCGGCAAGAAAACTGATATAGTTCGGCGCTTGCGTCACCTGCGCATCGGCGGCGCGCTGAAACAGGTTGCCGAAGAAGATGAGCCAAAACAGCATCGGTTGGACGAGGGTGAACAGCATGCTGAATTTCTCGCGGCTCAGCCGGCGCACCCAGCGCATGGTCAGCGCACTGATCTCTTGCCAATAGTCTTTCATCGTTCCGCCCGAGGTTCGGTCTTCAATAATGGCTGGTGGACGGCAACCGTTGTGCTCGGCAGTCATCCTTCGGCGCGCGCCGCCGGGGACTCTTCAATCCGCCGTCCGGTGTGCGCGATGAACACATCATCCAGCCGCGGCCGGTGATAATCAATAAATTCGAGCCGGCAATCCAGCCGGTTTGCCGCCTCTAAGATTGCGGGAATGGCCTTTTCGGCCGACTCCACCCGGATGTCGAGGCCGGTGGCCGTCGTATTGACGGTGCGGATCGCGGGCTGCCCGGTCAGGGCCGCGGCCAGCGCCCCGATGCGCCCGGTTTCCTTGATCGTGAGCGAGACGATGTCTCCGCCCAGGGCGATCTTCAGCTCCGCGGGAGATCCCAGCGCCTTGATCCTCCCGCCGTCGATAATCGCCAGCCGGTCGCATAGTTGATCCGCCTCGTCCAAATAGTTGGTCGTCATGACGACGGTCATCCCACGGGCTTTCAACATCCGCACGTAATCCCAAATCCGCAGGCGGCTCTGCACGTCGAGGCCCAGCGTGGGCTCGTCCAAGAACAGAATCTTCGGGTCGGGCAGCAATCCGCAGGCGATATCAAGTTTGCGCTTCATGCCCCCGGAATAGGTCTTGGCCGGCCGATCCGCGTGGGCCTCAAGCTCCACCAGCTTCAGCAATTCGGCGATGCGCTTGGCCGCCTCCTCTTTGGACAAATGATAGAGAGCTCCCAGCAGTTCGAGGTGTTCACGACCCGTCAGAAACCGGTCGATGGCCCGCTCCTGCGGGACGTAGCCGATCATTCTGCGCACCGCGTCGGCGTCGCGAACCGTGTCGTGTCCCAAAATGGTGGCGGACCCCGACGTGGGGTGCAGCAGGGTGATCAGCGTGCGCAGCGTGGTGCTTTTTCCCGCGCCGTTCGGCCCAAGGAGGCCGAAGATCTCACCGGCGTAGACCTGAAAGGACAGGCCATCAACGGCCTTGTGGGAGTCGTAGGATTTGCACAGACGATCAACGGTAATCGCGACGGCCCGGTCCATTGCTCCTACTCCCAGCCTTTCGCACCGTGATGGTCATGGAGCATGAACTGGAGAAGGTCGCTCAGCCGGCGAGCGCGCTGATGGAGGCCGTCCGCTTCCAGCAGGAATTGCTTCTCAAGAGGGGTGCAGTCGAGATAGGTCGACAGGGTGTTCACCAGTACGTCGTCCGCGACTTCCTCCCGAAAGAACCCTTGCCACGCCGCGCTGTCTTCTCGCGTCTGGAGGTATTCGGCCAACGCCTCGACCAGCTTGCGGCGGACGCCGCGGTCCAATCCCGGCCCGGCGGGGGACGGTTTCACTGCGATCGTCGCTTCCCGGTACGGCTTCTCGAAGTGCTGCGCGCGGACGTCGCACCGCTCCAACCCCTGGAGGAGAATGTTGGAACGCCCGTCCGGAAGCGGTTGCACGCTGACCAACCGTCCGACGCAGGCCACCGGGTAGATGGCTGGATTGCCGTAATAGTCGTGCTCCCAGCCCTCCTTGAGAAGGGCCATCGCAATACACTGGCCGCCGGCCGCCGCATCCGCCACCATCCGCCGATAGCGGGGTTCGAAAATATGCAGCGGCAAGTAGGTCTTGGGGAAGAACACCACGTTGGGCAACGGAAAAACTGGAACACGCTCGGGAATGGGGAAAGATTCGGCTTTCTCGGGCGGCACGCAGCCGGAGGGTTCGCGGCCCTGGTCAATGTACATGGGGCTCACGATAGCCGAGACTTGTGAAAATTGTCAACGCCGCCTTTCCCTGCCGCAGCACTTCTGAAATGCACAAACACCGCTGCTGGAGAGGCGATTTGTGATTGCAAGAAGCGCCGTGTTATAAGGCAGCAGAATGACGAGCGCCGCTCGACAGGTACCAAGTGGCGGGCGCAGGCAGCGCTGGACCCGTATCGGCCGGGCACGCACCGCGGCCGGCACCGTGGTGGTGCTGCTGCTCGGTTCGCTCTTTGCGCATGCTTCGACGACGGCGTTTCAATCCGCCGAACCCGGGTACCGCTATTCCTTCCCGCGTGATCATGGCGCCCATCCCGTCTTCCGGACCGAATGGTGGTACTACACGGGCCATCTCCAGACTGCGTCGGGACGGACGTTTGGCTATGAGTTGACATTTTTCCGCCGCGGGATGCCTCCGGAGGACGTCAAGACGTTGCCGTCCCGCTGGTCGGTGACCCAACTCTATTTGGCGCACTTCGCGGTGACGGACGTGGCCGCCGGTACCTTCACCTTTTCCGAAAAGGTGAGTCGGGAAGGGCTGGGGAAGGCCGGCGCCGATGAATCCGGTTTGCATGTGTGGATCGACGATTGGAAGGCGGCGTCTTCAGACGGCCAGGCCGCGTCCCACCAGCTGTTTGCGCGTGACGGGCATGCCGCGCTTTCGCTGACATTGGAGCCAGCCAAGCCGCCCGTGATCCACGGCACGGAAGGGATCAGCCGCAAAGGAGCGGCCCCGGGGCAGGCGTCTCATTATTACTCCCTCACCCGGCTGACCACGACCGGGTCTCTTCGCATTGGGGCTGACACCTTTCCTGTCACCGGGACGAGTTGGATGGATCATGAATTCGGGTCCGCCGATCTCAGCCCTGACGTGGTGGGATGGGACTGGTTCAGTCTCCAGCTGGACGATGCCACCGAGTTGATGCTGTACCGCCTGCGGCGAGCGGACGGTACCTCGGAGCCGGCGTCCAGCGGGACGGTCATTGACGCCGATGGGACGACGCGGCACCTGACGCTCGGCGACTTCAGCGTCAGGTCGGCAGGGACCTGGACGAGCCCCGCCAGTAAGGCCACGTATCCGCAGCAATGGCACGTCGACGTGCCGTCACTGCACCTCTCGCTTGACGTGGTGCCGGTGATGGCCGACCAAGAGCTGCGCACGGCGCGCAGCACCCAGGTCACCTATTGGGAAGGAGCCGTGACGGTGACCGGGTCCCGCAACGATCGCCCCGTTCGCGGTCGCGGCTATGTCGAGCTCACCGGATATGCCGAGCAGCTGACACGCAAACTGTAACGGATGATGCCCGACGTCGCTTCTCGAGAACGCTCCTGCTGACCCTGCCACGTTGCGCCCCCCGGGTGCTTGAGCTTCGGCCGGTCGGGAAGCCACACTCTCTCGTGAAGGCGGCACCGAAGAGAGACCGATCGGATTCCGGCTGCCTCCTCCGGGTCTCGCGACTGTCGATTTCGGCGTCCTTCGTCGACTAATTGCCAGGAAGCAGAGGCCCCTGACAGGGCCTCTCCGCGCGAGGTCACCACAAGACGAAAGAAAGGACGGCGCATCATGAAGTATCTCTGCCTGGTCTACGTGGAAGAGTCCGTGCTCAACGCCATGCCGAAACCGGAGCGGCAAGCGCTATCGGACGAGTCGATGGCCTACTGCGAGACATTGCAGAAAGCCGGTCAGCTGCTGGCTGCCTCTCCGCTCCATCCCGTGAAGACCGCCACGACGGTTCGCGTGCGGGACGGGAAGACGACCACCACGGACGGCCCCTTCGCCGAAACCAAGGAGCAACTGGGCGGGTTCTTGATGCTCGACGTGCGGGATCTCAACGATGCCATTCGGGTAGCTGCGCATTTCCCCGCCACGCGCATCGGGAGCGTGGAGGTCCGTCCGATGAAGGAGCTCGGCTGCGCGGATTGACTATGCCGATGGATGGCACGACCGACGACGAGGTGCAGGGACGAGTCGAGGCCGTCTACCGCACGGAGTCCCGGCCGGTCTTGGCGACCTTGATTCGCCTGCTCAAGGACTTCGACCTGGCTGAAGAGGCTTTGCACGAGGCGTTTGCGGCCGCCGTCGAACGGTGGCCCCGGGACGGCGTCCCTGCCAACCCCCGCGCCTGGCTCGTGTCAGCCGGCCGCTTCAAGGCGATCGACAATCTCCGCCGCCGTGCCCGCTATGACGCGTCGCTGACCGAACTGGCCCGACATATCGAAGCGAGCACGAGCGATCCGATGGAGGTGGACGATCCGCACATCGAGGACGACCGGCTCCGGCTCATCTTTACCTGCTGCCATCCTGCATTGCGCCCCGAGGCCCAAGTCGCGCTGACGCTTCGCGAAGTCTGCGGCCTCACGACGGAAGAGGTGGCGCGCGCGTTTCTCGCGTCGCCGTCGACCCTGGCCCAGCGCATCGTCCGCGCCAAGGCCAAGATCCGCGACGCCCGCATTCCGTATGAAGTGCCGCCTCCGGCGGAGTTACCCGAGCGCCTGGATGCCGTGCTGCGGGTGATTTACCTGGTCTTCAATGAAGGCTATTCCGCCTCCTCCGGCACCGCGTTGACCCGGGCCGAGCTGTCAGGCGAGGCGTTGCGGCTGGGGAAACTGCTGCTACAGCTGCTTCCGGAACCGGAAGTCATGGGCTTGGTCGCGCTCATGTTGCTGCACGAGTCACGGCGGGCCGCCCGCACCTCGGCCACGGGCGATTTGGTTCTCTTGGAGGATCAGGACCGGTCGCGTTGGAATCGTGATCAGATCACGGAGGGCATGGCGCTCGTCGAGCAGGCCCTCAGGTCCAGGCGCATTGGCCCGTACACCATTCAGGCGGCCATCGCCGCCGTGCACGCGGAAGCCCCGAGCACCGCAGAAACCGATTGGGCGCAAATCGTGGCCCTGTACGATGTCCTGCTGCGCGTGGAACCGTCGCCGGTCGTGGAACTGAATCGCGCCGTTGCGATCGCAATGCGCGACGGCCCGGCCGCCGGCCTCTCGCTCATCGATGCCCTCGTCGCGCGCGGCAACCTGGCTCAGTATCACCTGCTGCATTCAGCACGGGCGGACCTGTGCCGGCGGTTGGGGAAGATGGAGGAGGCCCGAGCGTCCTACGAACAGGCGCTGGCGCTGACGCAGCAGGAGCCGGAGCGGAGGTTTCTGCAACGGCGGATTACAGAGCTGTCATGAGCGGACTGGTGCCGCCCCGTGCAAGGCTCTCCTCAAGGGCAGGCATGGTATGTCGCAACACCGCTCACCACGAGCCCTAGGCCTTCGTGGAGCCCTGTCGATTTTATCCCGACTCGACGACTATCGTATGAGGCCGCACTGAGGCTGAGGAGACAGCGCCATGAAATATCTATTGTTGGTGCATCATAACGAAGAGGACTTCGCCAAAATGAGCGAGTCCGTGCGGGCTGATCTGCTGGCCGAATCCATCAGGCTCTGCCATCAGCTCGATGCCAAGGGCCAGTACATCCATGCGTCGCCGCTCGAGCCGACCGCCGCCGCCACCTGCGTGCGGGTGCGCGACGGCAAGCGGACGGTGACCGACGGACCCTTCATCGAAACACGCGAACAATTGGCAGGGTATTTCTTGATCGATGCCAGTGATTTGGATGCCGCGATCGCGATTGCCGCCCAAATACCGGGCGCCAGGCTCGGCACAGTCGACATCCGGCCGGTCAGGATGGTGCAAGGACTCCCTCACGAATAGAAAGGAATCATGCCATGGCACACGTGCAGCGGATCAGTCCGTGCCTCTGGTTCGACGACCAGGCTGAAGAAGCCGCGCAGTTCTACGTCTCAGTCTTCCAGAACTCGAGACTGGGGCGGATCACCCGGTACGGAGAAGCGGGCGCACGGGTGTCGGGGCGGCCGAAAGGATCAGTCATGACGGTCGAGTTTGTGATCGAAGGCCAAGAATTCCTCGCCCTCAACGGAGGTCCGATCTTCAAGTTCACGGAAGCCATTTCTCTGATGGTGAGGTGCGCCACGCAACGGGAGATCGACGAGATGTGGGACAAACTTTCCGTGGGCGGGCAGCCGGGCCAATGCGGGTGGCTCAAGGACCGCTATGGCCTCTCGTGGCAAATCGTGTCGCCCATCTGGGACGACATGTTGCGGGACGGGGACACCCAGCGATCGGAACGCGTGATGGAGGCGATTCTGGGCATGACGAAGCCCGATCTCCGAGTCATCCAGGCCGCATATGAAGGACGGTCACTCGAAGCGACGACAAGAAAGGAGCGGACATGAGCGGCATACGGTTACTCGTCGGAACACGGAAGGGCGCTTTCATTCTGACTGCGGACGGAGCACGAAAACAGTGGGAGATCAGCGGGCCGCATTTTTCGGGGTGGGAACTGTACCACATCAAAGGATCGCCGGCAGACCCCAACCGCCTCTACGCCTCCCAAACGAGCAGTTGGTTCGGGCAAGTCATCCAGCGTTCCGACGACGGCGGGAAAACCTGGCATGCCCCGGGCACGAAGCCGGAAGACCTCATGGGGCCTGATGGGATGCCGAAGGGCGAAAGCAACATGTTTCTGTATGACTCCTCTTCGGAAACCGGCAAACCATTGACGACGCATCAGTGGTATGACGGCAGCCAGCGTCCCTGGGAATTCAAGCGCGTGTGGCATCTCGAGCCCTCGCTCACGGACCCGGACACCGTGTACGCGGGAGTCGAAGATGCGGCCCTGTTTCGCTCGACCAATGGGGGCAAGAACTGGCACGAACTGGCCGGTCTGCGCGATGTGAAGGGACCCCTGTGGCAGCCGGGGGCTGGCGGCATGTGCCTGCACACGATCGTGCAAGATCCAACGAATATGCAACGGCTCTATGTCGCCATTTCCGCGGCCGGCGCCTTCCGAACCGACGACGGCGGCGCGACGTGGCGGCCCATCAATCGGGGGCTCAAATCTCAGTATGAGCTGCCCGATCCGGACGCGGAGGTCGGCCATTGCGTCCATCGAATCGCCATGCATCCTTCCCGGCCCAATGTGTTGTTCATGCAAAAGCATTGGGACGTCATGCGGACGGACGACGCCGGGGACCTGTGGCAAGAGGTGAGCGGGAATCTGCCGACCGATTTCGGCTTTCCGATCGACGTGCATGCACACGAGCCGAACACCATCTACGTCGTCCCGATCAAGAGCGACTCCGAACACTTTCCCCCCGACGGCAAGCTGCGGGTCTACCGGAGCCGCACGGGGGGCCATGAGTGGGAAGCCTTGACCAAGGGACTCCCGCAGAAGGATTGCTACGTGAACGTCTTGCGCGACGCGATGGCCGTGGACCAGCTCGAGCCCTGCGGGATTTATTTCGGCACCACCGGCGGGCAGGTGTACGGATCGGCCAATGGAGGCGAGACGTGGGAGCCCATCGTGCGCGATCTGCCGGCGGTGCTCTCGGTGGAGGCACAGACACTCCTGTAAAATCGAGAAGGGTCTTTCATGAACCGGCGACGCCCCTGGCGAGATCCGAGAGACAAACGAGGGATGCGCAATGATTAGAGTCGTGCTCCCGCAACATTTGCGGACCCTCGCCCGGGTCAGCGGTGAAGTGCCCCTCGATGTCCCGCCACCGGTTACCCAACGGGCCGTACTCGACGTGCTGGAGGCGCGTTACCCCATGCTGCGCGGAACGATTCGAGACCATGCTACGCAGAAGCGACGCGCCTTCGTGCGGTTTTTTGCATGTGAGCAGGATCTCTCTCACGAAGGGGCGGATGCCCCGCTGCCGGATGCCGTGGTGAAGGGAGAGGAGCCGTTCCTGATCGTGGGTGCCATGGCGGGCGGGTAGAACGCCGACACGCTGCATTGGAATCGCCTAGGTGCTTTGCGAGGTGCATTTCCCTGACCCCGCTTGCACTATTTCCACAGCAATGGGTTACGTGCGGACGATTTCGGTAGCGGCCGGCGTAGTGGTCGCGGCGGGGAGCGGGCTGCTCACCCTGTCGCTGATGCTTCCGATCAAGGTGTGGCGTACCGGGGAAATGCCGGTGCCACCCCTTCGCGTTCACACCGCCACATCTTTCGCATCGTCCCCGGTTCGCCTGTGGGTCGACACCGA
>JBDZVU010000169.1:0-2836 GCA_040255845.1 Nitrospiraceae bacterium
CGGCGAGGTGTACCCTCAGACGCTGGCGGAGCTGACGAGGGGCCCGAAGCCGTACCTCCGAAAAGTCTATCAGGATCCCGTCGGGCATGGGGACTGGGACATCATTCGCGCCCCCACCGGCGGCGTCATGGGGGTGCGGAGCAAGAGCAAAGGGAAGCCCATCAAGGAAAAGGATTTTCCGCTCGCCGTCCGCCATTTCGAAGGACGGCCCACCTACGCCGATTGGGTGTTCCAACATCCCAACCCGTCCGCGTTCGGTATGTTCCCCGCCGACCCGGCCGGATTGCCGGCTCCAGGCCAAGGGGCGCCGATGCCTGGAGGGCCGGGTCCCGCGCCAATGACCGACATGCCACCGCCGGCTACGATCACGCCTCAGCCTGATCCGCCGGCTCCCACCAACTAGCCCTATTCTGAATCAATTCGCCCTTCAGTGCCTGCCGGCAACATGATACAGTGTCGGCCCACCTCATGGAGCGTCACGTATGCGCATATTGATTACGGGAGGAGCCGGATTTCTGGGCAGTCACCTCGCTGAGACCCTGGTCAACCAAGGTCATGACGTGATCTGCATGGACAACTTGAGCACGGGGAAAATCGAGAACCTGAGCCATTTGCTGGGCCGGGAGCGATTTTCTTTCGTGAAATATAACGTCTGCGACTACGTGCATGTCGACGGGCCGCTTGACGCCGTGATGCATTTTGCTTCGCCCGCCAGCCCTCAAGATTATCTCGACATGCCGATTGCGACGTTGAAGGTCGGGGGCCTGGGCACCCATAAGGTGCTTGGTTTGGCCAAGGCGAAGAATGCCCGCTTTCTCCTGGCGAGCACGTCCGAGGTCTATGGCGATCCTCTCGTCAATCCGCAGCCGGAATCCTATTGGGGGAACGTCAGTCCCATCAGCCCCCGCGGCGTGTACGACGAGGCCAAACGCTTTGCCGAAGCCATGACTATGGCGTATCATCGATATCACGGCCTCGACACCAGAATTGTGCGTATCTTCAATACGTTCGGTCCCCGTATGCGGCCGAACGACGGACGGGTCGTGTCCAATTTCATCGTGCAAGCCCTGCAAGGAAAGCCGCTGACCGTGTTCGGCGACGGGTCCCAGACCCGCAGTTTCTGCTACGTGGATGATTTGGTCCGCGGCATCATCGCGCTGTTGATGATTGCCTCGGACAAGACCGTGGATCAGCGCACCGACCGCAAGTCGTTTCTGACGAAGCAGAACGGGAGCGGCGAGAGCATCCACGATCCTGTGAATATTGGCAATCCACGCGAATTGACCGTCCTGGAGATCGCGAACATGGTCCTTGCCCTGACCGGATCGTCGAGTTCCATTGCGTATCGCCCGCTGCCGGCGGACGATCCGAAAGTGAGGCGC
Organism: Nitrospiraceae bacterium; assembly: GCA_040255845.1. Classification (GTDB taxonomy): domain Bacteria; phylum Nitrospirota; class Nitrospiria; order Nitrospirales; family Nitrospiraceae; genus Nitrospira_D. The sequence goes on from JBDZVU010000169.1 coordinate 1,383, forward strand.
CCGGACATCACAAGAGCCCGCACGTTCTTGGGCTGGGAACCGAAGGTGGAGTTGGAGGATGCCCTGCGAAAGACGATCGAGTACTTCCGCACGGTCCTGAAATAGCCTGCCAGGTCCTCAGATTCGGCTCTGGATCAGCCTTGACCCCTTTCTGAATGCCGCGGTATGCTCTCCCGCGATCGCGAGCATCCCCGGAACAGGCACCCTCGTGGACACAGAACTTCAGAAAATCGACGAAGTACCAGCCGAACCGGAACCGCCCAAGCCGATACCGGAATACGTTTCGGATCTGGTGACGAAGGCCAAAGCGGCTTCGGCCAAGCTCGCAAGCCTGTCAACGGCGGTGAAGAACCAAGCGCTGACGGCTATGGCCGACGCCTTGGAGGCGAAAACCGACGAACTCCTGGCTGCCAACGAGAAGGATCTCGAGGCCTTCGGGTCGGACGCCTCGAAGAAGGCGATGGCGGACCGGTTGCGGTTGACGGGGCCGCGAATCGCCGACATGGCCTCGGGCATCCGGGAGATCGTCAAGCTTCCGGATCCGTTGGGGCAGATGCCGTCGATGTGGCTGAGACCCAATGGTATGCAGGTCGGGCGTGTTCGGGTACCGATCGGGGTGATCGGCATCATCTATGAGTCCCGCCCGAACGTGACCGCCGATAGCGCCGCGCTCTGTCTCAAATCAGGAAATGCGTGCATTCTCCGGGGCGGAAGCGAGGCGATTCACTCCAACACCGCTCTTGCCGGCGTGCTCGCGGAAGCGGCAGAAAAGGCCGGCATACCCGCTGGTGCCATTACCTTCGTCGATCGCCCGGATCGGGAGGTGATCCCGGTGCTGCTGAAGCAAGACAAATATATCGACCTCGTGATCCCGCGTGGCGGCGAATCCTTGATGAAGACCGTTGCCGAACATGCCACCATCCCGGTCGTCAAGCATGATGCGGGCGTGTGCCATATCTATGTCGACGCCTCCGCCGACCTGGCGATGGCCGAAACGATCTGTGTGAATGCCAAGGCTCAACGGCCCTCGACGTGCAATGCGATGGAAACCCTGCTGGTCCACCAGTCCATCGCCCGCACGCTGCTCCCCAAGCTGGCCGCCAGTCTTGCGGCCGCAAAGGTCGAGATCCGTGGGTGTCCGAAAACCTGTCAGCTGCTGCCCGACGTCAAGCCGGCGACGGACGAGGATTACGGCAAGGAATTTCTCGATCTCATTCTTGCTGTGAAGATCGTGAAACATTTCGACGAAGCGCTGGCCCACATCGCCCAGTACGGATCCCGGCACACGGAGGCGATCATCACGTCGGATTACGCGCGGGCGATGCGGTTCTTGAAGGAAGTCGATGCCAGCGCCGTGCTCGTCAATGCGTCTACCCGGCTCAACGACGGCTATCAATTCGGCTTGGGCGCGGAGATCGGAATCAGCACCTCCCGGATCCACGCACGCGGCCCGA
>JBDZVU010000170.1:0-2770 GCA_040255845.1 Nitrospiraceae bacterium
CTGGACAGGTTGCCTGCGCGATAGCCCAAGACGCCGGCTCTGGATTTCCCTAGCTGCGCCGCTGGCCGGCGTGCGCTCTGCTGGACTAGAGGGAGGGAGCGGAATCGGGCTCAAAAGCCGGCTCGGCTTCGCAGTCCTCGATGGATTCGACCGGTTCGCTGAGGCGTCCTCGGATGGCCAACCAGGCGATGTAGAGGAGGGAGCCGTACAGCGCTGCGGCCATGTCGCGTTGAGGGTCCCACACGTCGCCTTGATGCCCGACCAACGCGCTTTCCAACTCGGGGTGCGCGATTTGGCCGACCCAGGCCTCCACGATCTCCCAGAACGCGCTGAACCCGAGAACGGTCATGACGGCAAGATAGGGGAGCAGCCATCCCTTCGCCTGACAGCGGCGGCGAAAAATCTCGACCAAGGGCAGCGTCATGAAGAACCCGAAGCTGAAGTGGACGATGCGGTCGAAGTGGTTCCGATGAAAGTCGAACCACCGGTCCAGCCACTCGCCAAGCGGCACTTTCGGATAGGTGTAGTGGGCGGCGACGGTGTGAAGCGTGAGCCAGACGGTGATCAAGAGGTAAGACGTGTCGGACAGCGGGAACCGCCGGTATGTGGCCACCAGGGTCCCTACGAAGAGCACCGGCAGGATGTTCATGGTCCACCAAATCCGCGCATCCACGGGCGCAATCCCCAAGACGAACAGCAGCGAGACATACCACGCGAGCGCCAGCGCAGGAATGGACGGGCGCCACGCCGCGCCGGCGGCCTCCTCATTCCGAGACCACATGGAACAGAGCCTCCTTTCGATAGAGGAAGACGGGTGAAACGGTGCATCACGTTACCACACAGGTCGCGCGCCGAGTAGTTCTGGGAGGAGCCCGTAATGGCATGCCACGATGGGGGCTCGTGCTCATGGCGTTGCTCGGGTGTCTCCCGGCGTGCGCCGACCGACCGCCTCCGCTCGCACTGGTCGAAATCGCAACGAGCGATAGCGCCTTTGCCACGACGCTGAAAGCGTTCAGCGGCGCGCCGATCGTCGGCGATACTCGCGTCCAGGTGCTCCTGAACGGCGAGGAGACCTTCCCCGCCTTGCTGAACGACATCCGAGCGGCCCGCCGCACGATTACGTTCGAAGCGTATATCTTTCACCAAGGCCGCATGGCCGATGAGCTCATTCACGCCTTCGTGGACCGCTGCCGCGCTGGCGTCCGCGCCTCGGTGCTCCTCGACGCGCACGGATCGGCCGGCTTTCCCGACGTCTACCTCGACGCGTTACGTTCAGCCGGATGCGACATCGTCCCCGATTTCAGACCCTTGCGGCCCTGGCGTTTGGAACGGACCAACAAACGCAATCACCGGCGCATCGTGGTGGTGGATGGGCGGGTGGGCTACACCGGCGGCTTTGGCATCGACGATGCCTGGACCGGAGACGGGCGCACGCCGGGGCACTGGCGGGAAACCAACGTCCGTCTCGAGGGGCCGGTCGTCCACCAACTGCAGGAGGCCTTTATCGAGCACTGGCACGAGGCGACGGGCCGCCTATTAGGAGGCGAAGACTATTTCCCGTGGCCGCCTGTCGAGGTTAAGGATACGCCGGCGCGGGCACAGATCGTCCGCAGTTCGCCCTTGCGCGGCAACCACGCGATGTACGTCGTCTTTCTGCAGGCGATCAAGGCCGCGCGGACCACAGTGCTGATCTCCACTCCGTATCTGCTGCCGGACGATCAGCTCACCGTGGTGCTGCTCGATGCGGCGTCACGGGGAGTGCGGGTCCGGGTCCTCGTGCCGAGCGTGGAGCGCGGTTCAGGGGTCGAAGGCGTCGAATATGTCACGCAGTCCTCTCAACGGGACGGTTTCGAACGGCTCCTGCGAGGAGGCGTTCATCTGAACGAGTATGCCCCCGCCCTGCTCCATACGAAAATGATGGTGATCGACGGCGCGTGGGCCACCGTTGGCAGCGCCAACTTTGACAATCGCTCCATGGCGTTGAACGATGAGCTGAACGCGGTCTTCTACGACCGTGCCGTGGCGGCGCGGTTGGAGGAGATCTTCAACGACGATCTCCGCCAATCCCACCCGATCACGATCGAACATCTGCGCCGTCGCAGCTGGCTTGGGCGGTTTATCGGTGTGCTCACCGGCCCCTTCCGCGGCCATTTCTGACCGTCCTGGGCCGGGCTTAGGCCTCGACGGCTTCGCCATTCCGGCCGGGACGGGTGCTGCCGAGAATGATGCCGATACGCATCAGAGATTGCCTGCGGTCGTGCGCGCATTGTGTCGGGCTTCTCTCGTCGCACGCTACTCGGTCCCTCCCTGGATGCGATGCGGAGCGCTCCCTGCATCTTCGGCTTTTCAATGGCGCGTCTCCCCGGTATGCTGCGTTCGCAAAATCTGTTCTGGAGCGCGCATGAATGGAGGAGCCCACATGGCCGCCCGACGCACGGCACCGATCTGGTCGATCGGGCTGCGCCCGTTTTTTCTTGGCGCCGCGCTGTTCGCGACGCTTGCGGTGCCTGTCTGGCTGCTCCTGTTGCTGATGTCCGGCGACGCGGCCGGATTGGCGGCGGCACGCGCCTGGCATACCCACGAGATGATCTTCGGGTTTCTGCCCGCCCTCATCGCCGGATTCCTATTCACCGCCATTCCGAACTGGACAGACCGTCCCCCGGTCAGCGGGGGCCTGCTGAAAGCGTTGTTCCTCTTGTGGGCCGCCGGACGGGTTGCGATGGCCCTGCCGATGGTGCCCGCATTCGCCGCCGCGCTTGCCGATGCCTCG
>JBDZVU010000017.1:0-9864 GCA_040255845.1 Nitrospiraceae bacterium
TCGATTACCCCGTTCGTGAACAGGGTGCCGTTCGTGTACAGTTGCAGCAGGAAGCCGCCCCGGTACGCATGCCCATAGATGTCCCAAAATTTGGGATGCTGGAAAATCTCGCCACCGGAGAGGTTCAGCCAGATCACCCCCATCTCGGCCAAGTCGTCCAGCAGGCGGATCGTTTCGTCCAAGGTCAGCTCTTGCGGAAGAAACTCGGGCGCGTTGTAGGGGTCGGTATAGCAGTGACGGCAGTGGAGATTGCACCGATAGGTCAGCTCGAGCTGTGCTTTGACGACGCGCTGCCTGGTGGAGGCCTGCTCGTGAACCCGGCGGCTGAAGTCCCGGTACTCAAGCACAGGCAATGGACGTCGTTCAGGCATGGGCGGATGGGGACGGTCCGTTTACCGCATGCGAGGACTTCCAGGGGCAGGCAAAGCGCGGCAGATGCTCGAAGAATCCTTCCTGGAAGGAGCCTCGCCGAAGATCGAAGCTGTCGGTCCGGTTGCCCGAGCAGAGTTGCAGACGACCGTAGGCGTCAATGTGGCAGGACCGAAGCCCGCTCCGGCAGGGACCCGGGTTGCGCAGCGCCGCCCGGCATGCTTCCTGATGCAACTCTGGATCCCGCCGGTTCAGATCGTCGAGCTCGTCCGCCGACAATTGGAACCGGCGGGGCGCCTGGTTTCCATCCAACGATGGCCGGAGATCCTCGCCCAGCTTGAAACCATAGGGGCCATGGACGCGGGCGAAGTCTTTGACCGCCAGGACTTCATGCTTGTTGAGGGTCATGGCCGTGGACTTCAGGGTGACGGGCAGGTTCCGCTCGCGCAGCAGCCGCAGGCCGTCGAGGCACCGGGCATACGAGCCTCGGGTGGCCGTCACGTGATCGAAGAGTGCGGCCGATGCGCCATGCATGCTGATCTCGATGCGATGCGGCGGCCATTGGGCCAAACGATCGGCGATGCGCTCGGTGAGCAGCGTGCCGTTGGTAAAGAGCGTGACGAGCAACCCCTTCCTGACGGCGTACTCGTAAATTTCGAGAAAATCGGTTCGGGCCAGCGGTTCTCCCCCGGTGAGGCACAGCTCCAAACAGCCGGCGTCGCACAACTCATCCATGATCCGCAGGATTTCACCCGTGGCGAGCTCGTGACGGAGATGCGCGGGTTGGTTGAAGCAATCGGTGTAGCACATCACGCACCGAAGGTTGCATCGGCAGGTCACTTCCCACTGGCAGGAAATCGGCACGCGCTCAGGAAGGCGTAACGCGGCTGGTCTAATCATGCTTCATGCGCGAGTCTCCTCGATCGCGTGAATCGACAGGAGATCGTCCATCAGTGTGGTGACATCCTTTGCCAGGTCATCGCGGCTGACATCGTACTCAGCGATGAAGTCCGTCATGATCTCGTGAAGTGTGCGTCTCCCGTCCAAGCGATTCCACAGGGCGGCGCCCGTTTCGTTCAACACGTAGATGCTATTGGCCTCGGAGAGGCGGCGGCGGATCGGGACGAGAATACATTCGCCGGCGACATCCCGCTGGACGTAATCGGGATGTTTCGCATAGACGGCGGCGGGATTCATGGCCGGGGAGGATAGCAAATCCGCTGGGGGCCTTCCAGGGGGTATGTGCAGTCTATCCGGCTAGAATCGCAGCCCTCAAACGAGACCACCGCATAGCCGCGAAGCCAGTTGAGACCCGCGACGTTGACTCCGGCCTCGCGCAGCTCCTCCCGAATCTCGGCCTCATTCCGGAAGGCGTGGAGAAAATGAGACTGCGCACAGGTATCGCCTGCTGGTAGGCGGCGTTCGCCCCGGAGAGCGCGGCGAGGACCCGGTTGGCTGCCTCGATGGTCCGGCGACTTCGCGTCGCACTCCACCGCTCGATCAAAAAGTTGAGCAGCACCAACCCGTTGTCCTGGAGATGGGCCCGAAGGGAGCGCAGCCAGACCTGACGTTGCCGGCGCCCCGGAATGGCGCTGTACATGATGCCTGACAGCAGGACGTAGCGCACACCGGCGGCGGTGAAGGGCAAGTGCAGAAAATCGGCCTGTACGAACAACGCCTTCGCACCGGCGCGGTCGGCCGCGTGAACGGCGACCTGTAACGCTTCCCGGCTGATGTCGAGCCCCACCACCTGCAATCCCCGATTGGCAAGGGCGACCGACTCCCGGCCGACCCCGGCCCCGAGCACGAGGATGCGGCCCGATTGGATGCCGTGGCGCGCCAGCACTTCCTCCTCCCACGATTCCAAGGCCCATTCGTACAGGTCATCGGAAGAATGAATGGCAGCCTCGGCATAGCTTCGGTCGTAGTGTGTTGAATCAGGCTGGTCAGGTCGCGGGAGGGCAGGATCGCAGGAAGCAATCCGTTGAGAATAAAACCGCCCCGTTCGAAAACTCGGCCGACGGCATTCAGCAGGATCGCCACGTACCGGATGAGGCATCCCAGCACGCGCACCGACGCACCTCCGGTTATTGCACCAAGGGGGCCAACATGGCCGCGGCTTCCGCCGCCCCGGTCATCGGGCCGGCGGGGACTGCGGGGAGCGGTTGGGCCAGGACCTCACGCAGGGCGGTGTCCCAGCGGGCCTTCCAGAAGTCGTCAGCCGAGAGTTCCACGCCGCGTCCGTGGCGATGCAGGTAATCGACCAGCGGCTGTTCATCGGCAAAGTTGTAGCGCCGCACGTAGACCAGCGGAATCTGTAAGGCGACCGCCTCCACCAGCGTGGCATAGCCCGGCTTGGACATGATGACGTCGACCGAGGCCATGAGGGTTTTGAACGAAAACGGCAGCGATGACGTCGGGACGAACCGGGTGCTACCCGCGGGCACGGGGCCATCGAACAGAAATCGGAATCCCGCCAAGCGGTCCGCTTCGGCGAAGGGGAGGGAGGACAGCGGAATGCCGCCGAACCCGACCAGCACGGCGCGCTCGTCAGGACTCAGGCGCAACTTCTCGATCAGCGCCTGGCGTTGCGGGGCGGCCGGCTGCGCCACGGGTCCGATGTCGACGACCCGGCGGAATTGGTTCATCGGCATGGCGGGTGCCATGCGAAGCGCACGATCCGCCGCGGCATAGGCATCCTGTATCGTCCGCAGCAAAAGAGTGCGATCAATGTCCGAGGGAGCCGGCAATCCGGCAAGCACGAGATCCCACGTCAGGCTGACCAGCGCGATGGACGGAATGCCGGCCCGGCGCGCCGCGGCCAGCGGGAGGTACGCCGCGTCGGCGAGGACCAGGCAGGGGCGCGCCTCGTGCAAGGCCGCCACTTCGGCTTCGACGCGTGCATCCCACGTGAGATGAAAGCGGTGATGCTCCCGCCACGTCGCGTCGACGTTGATCAGGAGCGGGCCCTCCTGTATGCAGCCGACGTCCTGCTGCACCGGGCTCAACTCCCACGGAACGGTCAGCCGGTCATGAAAGAAGGAGGCGGGCACGGTGGTGCGCAGCCGCACCCGAAGATCGGGCACGAGGGCGCCCAGTGCATTCAAGACCGGCACGACCTGCGCGGCGTGCCCGTAGCCATGTGCGGAAATGGCGGCCCAGATCAGCGGCAAGGAAGGACGGCGCTCACAGGTTAGCTATTGGAGTAATCCGATTCCATCGGGGCGATGTTGTAGAGCAGTTCCAGGTCCAATTCCTCGACCAACTCGTTGAATGCCCGCGCCCCCATGTCTGATCGGACTTCGTTCATCACCAAGTCGATCATGGGGGCCGCCTGGGGGCCGTACTGCGCCACCGCGGCCTCGATGCGCTTCTTGGCATGGTCCAGATTCATGGGGCATTCCTTTCTGGAAGATTTGAGCCGAGCGTCTGGAGCAGATGCTGCATCTCCGGCACCAGATCCCCGCCGCCGTTGGAGCGTCCCGACAGGGCCGCAGCGATGCCGGCCGCGAGCACCGGCTTCGCCTCCTCCATCCGGCCGAGCCCGATCAGGGCACGGCCGAGCGCCAGGTGCGAGGCGACATGGGTCGGGTCCAGCTGCGTGGCGACGGTGAGGTGTTCCGCCGCTTCAGCGAGATCGCCGCCTTCCTGAAGAATTTTGTTGCCGAGTCCATAGCGGCCGAGGAACCCCTTGGGGTTCTTGGCCACCATCTGACGAAACGCGTCAATATCCATCCGACAATGCTCCCGCCACGACGGCCACTATAGCATTGCCGGGGGCCGCGAGCCACCCGTTCTCGACCGGGCTTAGGGTGCGGGTGTGGAGACAGGCAGGACGGCGAGGCCTGAGGTTGGTTTTCGGGCCTTCACCGTGATGGTGCGGATCGGCCCATCCGGGAGCGGCGCGCTGCTCGCGACGTAAAACGTCGTGTCGTTCACCAGTTGATCGATCAACTGTGTGAGGCATGCTTCGGTGACCTGCCCCTTGAGCTCATCGATCATGAGCGGGGTGGCGCCGAACAGGTTGTACCGCGCCGTGCCGGCGGACTGGGCGGCGTACCGTTTGACCTCGCCATCCCACCGTTCCAGTTCCAACGTGGCTTGTGCCGCGTAGTCGTAGGTCAGCTCGATGGCCGGGGACAACAGGAACATGGAAGCCCCGATGACGAACCCTTTGAAGGCCGTCTCTCCGCTGTGCGGATCGACCGTTTCTTCGATGACGAGGCGCGCCGCGACGGTCTTTCCCGGCGCAGACCCAGGCCCGCTCCCGAGCGGAATGAGCGTTGAAAACAGCTTGGTTTCCTGTACGTGGTTCAGCACGCGGCGTTCCACCGACGCCGACGGATCTTGTGGCGATCCATTGGTCACGAGCCGGAAGCTTTCCATGACCAGCGGCACGCGTTCCTGCTCCTCGACGGCACGGGCAGGCGACTCCGCGCGGCCGGTGGACGACGGCATCACGTCGATCCATCTCGTGCAGCCGGTCAACGCGGCAATCATGAGGAGACCGGCGAGCGAAGCGCGGGCGGCATAGTGCGTCATGGTGCAGCTTCTCCTTAGAAATAGAACGAGAACCCGCCGTAGGGCAGGCTCGAGTTAAGGCCCAAGTTGGGATATTGCGTGCCGGCATTGGAGATGTGATGGAACCGGTAGCCGATATTCACCGCCGTTTGGGCGGTGAGGAAGTAGGAGAAGCCGATTCCCGCCGTCACGATGAAATTGAACTGGGATGATTCTTCGGGGATTTTTCCTGCCAGATCGGTCCAAAAGGGCCCGCCCGCGAATTCCACGTAGGGGCGAAGCCGGTTCAGACCCGTGAAGGTGTACTTGATCTTCGGCGTGAACCCGATGCCGTGAGTCAAGATCGGCTCTTGAAACTGGATGTACACCATTTCCGCGCCGACCGAGACCTGTCCCCGGTACCAGCCGTCGCCTACGGGATCGGTCAACGTCATCATCCACGACGGCATCAGAGCAGGGCCCTTTTGCTTGGTGGTGTGCTCGTCGGTCAAGCGATGCGGAAGCAAGTACCCGGCGGACAGCGACACCTCTTGCGTGCCGACCGTGACGGCCGGCGTCACCTCGGCGGCGACGGCAGCCGCCGCGCTCATACAGAATCCCAACAGGAAGACGAATCCGGACAACAGCGGCATCGGTGATCCACGTCAGTATCCTGTCGGTTGGCGGACGGTGGAACTTGACGGAACAGGAGTGACGGACCTCACGGTATCAGGAAGCAGAGGACTGTCCAGAAAAAATCTATTTTGGGGGAAGAAAAAAGTGGACTAGGCGGAAGAGGCGGACGAACAGGACGAATCAGGCCGGCTCAAGGCGGTGAGCCGCTCCGCGTCGGTCGCGAGTTCCGGCAGCGCGTAGCGCCGGTCGACGGCCACCATGCGCTCCATGCACCGGCGCGCGGACACGATGTCGCCGCGCTGCTCGTAGACTTGGGCGAGGAGCCGCAGCACCGCGGCTTCGGCCGGCTCATGTCCCAGCTTGATGTAGTGCTCCGAGGCGTTGTTCAATGCCCGTTCGGCTTGGGTGAGGTTGCCTCGCTCCAGGAGGCATCGTCCCAACTGGCTGTAGGTGCAGGCGAGTCCTTCCTCATTGCCCACTGTCCGATGATGATGCAGGGCCTGCTGAAACGAGGTCCAGGCGTCCTCCCAGCGACCTTCACGTGCTTCCTCGAGCGCCAGGTTGTGGTGCAGAAGGCCCAGCGCGCGATCGTCGTGCAGCTCCCGCAACAGGTCCAACGCTTCGAGGAAGTAGGCGCGGGCCTTTTCGGGCTGGTCGGTGCCGATCTGGAGATTGCCCAGGTTCACCAACGTGTGGGCAATCGCATGCCGGTCGTTCACTGTCCGTTGGAGATCAAGCACCTCGCGGTAGCAACGGTCAGCGGCTTCGAAATCCTGCAGCAGTGCGCAGGTGTTGCCGAGATTGCCCAGCGAGGCGGAGAGGGCTGGCAGATCTCCGCGGGCACGGTCGTCCGCGACCGCGACCTCCCAAGCCGCGCGGGCCTGCGCCAGGTGGCCGCGATGGAAAAAGATGCGGGCCCGGTGCTTATCGTCCTCCGACATGGGGGTCGTCAGCTCCGTTAGTCACCGCCTTTGGGGGTGTCCTTCCAATACTCGATCTGGATCTCGTCTTCTTCGTCGAGCCCCAACCCGGCGCGGAATGAAGACAGCAATTCGGCCACGCGGGCCAGATGTTCTTCTTTCTTCCTGTCCACGGTGGTCAGATATCGCTCCGCAAGACGCCGCCCGGTTTCAAAATGCTGCGATGACGGTTCTTCCGTCACTTGCTGCCAGGTGATGTAGACGCAAAAGGCATGGAAGGAGTGGGCGTCCGGGTGCCGCGCGGCCAGCGCCAGCAGGGCGTCGTACGCGCCACGCGCGACGGGGCCGGCCTGTGAGGAGAAGGTCTCTTCCAGTTCGACCGCCTGGTCCCAGTCCGGACCCAATTCCGAGGCGGCTTCTTCGAAGGCTTCCCGGGCGGCGAGGGCGGGATCGAAACGCATGATGAAAGCGAGGATACGCGGGCCTGGAACGGCAGGTCAAATGTTGTCTTCCCCGGCCCGCCGTCTGTAGACTGACTCACGCGACGATGAAGGATCAAGATCCGGAGCCCTCTCATATCCCCCTGTCCAACGATCCCGTCGATCAGGTGATCCGCTATCATATCCGCACCAAGCATCATTTCCATCGCTATGCCCGGTCGCTGGGATTTCTTGATTGGGCCAACCAGCCCGATCCATTTCGCCGATTTACGGGTGCTCCGTTGGTCCGGCTGCCAGTCTTGACACCGGACGCGGAGCCGCGGTCCCCCTCGTACGAAGCGCTGTTTCGACACGGCGCGGTGCCGGCACAACCGGTCACCGTGCGGACGCTGTCGAGATGTCTGGAACTGGCTCTGGCGCTGTCGGCCTGGAAAAAGGCCGGTGACTCCGAATGGGCGCTTCGCAGCAACCCGTCATCCGGGAACCTGCATCCCACCGAAGGGTATCTCCTCCTGCCTTCGATAGACAATCTGGACCTCTCCCCGGGCCTGTATCACTACGCGCCCAAGGAGCATGGGCTTGAACGGCGTGCGGTTTTTCCCCCTGGGGATCTGGCGCGACTGCTCGATCCGTTTCCTCCCGACTCGTTTCTCCTCGGACTGACGTCGGTGCACTGGCGGGAAGCCTGGAAGTACGGCGAGCGGGCGTTCCGCTACTGCAACCACGACGTCGGTCATGCCATCGGCTCGGTGCGCCTCGCAGCGGCTACTCTCGGGTGGCGGATGCTGCTGCTTGATGGCGTGGACCAGAACACCGCGGCCTTGCTGCTTGGGACCAGCCGACGCCGCGATTTTCCGGAGGCGGAATTCGAGCATCCCGACTGTCTCGCCGTCATCTGGGCGGGTGAGGGGGGAAACGTTCCCCTGTATCTGGACCCTGAGATCGTCAAGCGGCTTGCCGCTGACGGGACGTGGCTAGGCACGGCCAACCGCTTGAGCCGGGATCATGCCGTGCACTGGGAGGTCATCGACGAGGTCGCGGAGGCGTCATGGAAGACGACGCGGGAAGAAGTGTTCGCGGCCCCGGCATCACCGTCCTCCACCGGCAGCAGCGAGATTGGGCACGCGGCACCGGGACGCCCCCACGCGGGATCCCTTATTCGCCGCCGGCGCAGCGCCGTCTCGTTTGACGGTCGCACGACCATTTCGGCCTCCACACTCTTTCACATGTTGGGAAGGGTCATGCCCTCTGCCGCTGAGCCGCTCTTGCATCGGCCGGTTCCCTGGGACGCCTGGCCGTATCCTCCGGCGATCCACTTGTTGCTGTTCATCCACCGGGTGGAAGGACTGGTGCCTGGCATCTATTTTTTGGTGCGCGATCCGGCCAAACTCGCCTTCGTACAGGAAGCGACCAACCCGGAGTTGACCTGGGCTCCCGCCCCCGGTGCTCCAAAAGAGTTGCCGTTGTACTGGCTGTTGGAAGGAGATGCCAGAACACTGGCTGCGCAAGTGAGCTGCCATCAGGACATCGCCGGAGACGGCGCCTTTTCGCTCGGGATGATGGCGGAATTCGAGCCGCGCTTGCGCGAAGGTGGAGCCTGGTGGTATCCACGTCTCTTCTGGGAAGCGGGCCTGCTGGGGCAGATCCTGTATCTGGAGGCGGAAGCAGCGGGCGTTCGGGGCACCGGTATCGGCTGCTTCTTCGACGATCCGGTGCACGAGATTCTTTCGATGAAAGGACTGCAGTTGCAGTCTCTGTATCACTTCACCGTTGGAGGGCCGGTTGAAGATCCGCGCCTCATGACGCTGCCGGCCTATCATCATTTAGCACACGTACGGACGGACTGAGCGCATGTTCAAGATCAAGAAGAAGGCCGAGAAGCCGAAACCGACGGTGCTCTACAACATCATCGAGGATTATTCCGAGGCGGATGCGCCAGGGAACGTCACGGTCTGCGCGATGACGCTTCCGGAGGACCTCGCGGCGCACGCCAAAGTGCTGTCGGAAAGTTACGATGTCCCTCTGGACACGATGACAGACCTGCTGAACGCCGGAGGCGTGTACATCTATCCTCAGGTGGGGGGCCTTCTCACTCGCGGGCTCTTCGCCAGTGCGGTCGACGCAAACGGCTCAACGCCGAAGTGGACGTTTGTCCTTGATCTCGTGCAATTCGCCGAAGGAGAGCAGCTGGCGCGCGCTCGGAGCATCGGCTTGCTCGATGCAGCCGTCGAGGTCTTCCGCCGGACGTTGCCCGAAGAGCTGAAGGCCAAGCTGCAGCAAAAGAACCTCGGGATAGATTACCGAACGCTCGACCGGGCGGTGGCCAAAGGCGGCGACATCAAGTACATCGACTTCCGCAAAGATTGGTCACCCCACTTCAAGCGGCTTTGCATCATGCCGGACGGACGTCTGGTGGAGACCGGCGGACTCGACGAGTTCGCCTGTCTGCATGGCATCACGGTGGGACAGGCCAAGACGCTGGTCGAGCAGGGAGGCACCTTGGAGGTCGACGGCGAAGTGCTCGCCTGTCAAATCGTGAACGGGCAGCCGGCGGTCGCCCGTTTCAGCGCGAAGAACTATGCCAAGGCCAAGGAGCTGGTGGCGACGAAAGGCGTGCATCTGATGGATGCACTGAGCGAGGTGGGGTTCAACGATCCGGTCATGATGCGCGGGTTGGTCCGCAAAGAGCTGACCGGGGGCCGATGAGACCTCGGTTGAGCATCACGATGCTGATGTTGCTCCTGACGGCCGCCTGCACCGCTCCAAAGCCGATTCTCTATCCCAATGCGCACCTGCAGGAGGTCGGACCAGACGAAGCCGATCGGGACATCGCGCAGTGTTCCGACATGGCAAAAGAGGCCGGCGCGAAGCCCAGCCAGGGGAAGACGGGACAGGTTGCGGGAGGCACCGTCGCGGGCGGCGCGATCGGTTCGGCCGCGGGAGCGGTCGGGGGCGCGGTGGTCGGGCGTCCAGGACGCGGCGCCATGGTCGGTGCCGCG
>JBDZVU010000017.1:9874-13359 GCA_040255845.1 Nitrospiraceae bacterium
ATCCTGGTTCAGGCGGAAAAGAGCGGCCTGCCGGGCGCCATGGTCGGTGCCGCGAGCGGTGCCACCGGGGGATTTCTGCGAGGACTCTTTCGCCGATCTCAGCCCGGCGCGGGCTACAAAGAATTTGTCACTCGATGTCTGCGAGAACGGGGGTATGACCCTGTGGGGTGGGAATAGGATGATGGGTGCTGGCGACGAACGCTCCAAACGCGGCGCCGAGACCGTTGCACATGACGTCGGTCATGGAAGGAATGCGGTTATGACAATAGACTTGAAATCCCTCCAGGAGGAGCGAAAGACCGAGCGCGATGCAGATGGCCGGCTTCAATGAGGCATGCGATCGATCTTCGCGCCGGTAGTGCAGTAAATATCCGAAGACGGCAAACCAGGTGAAGTTGCCCGCTATGTCGACCAAGGCCAGCGGCGCAAGGCTGAAGTCTTCGAACGGAATCCAGCGGACGTTATCCCAGTGGGAATGGCCGACGAAATCGGTCCAGGGAAGAGTCGGGGTGATGGCGAGCAGGACGACCCATGACCAGAGCAGCCATGGACTCGGGCGCAGAGGCGCCGGAGTGAACAGGATACGAATGATCTCTCCCATGGCATTGCATTATGCACGAAGGGAGGCTCGACTTCCATAGCTCTAACGCAGGACAGTGCCGGTGGCATGGAATCTGAGACGGGTCAGGCGGGAGCTAGCGCTTAGGCCGCCAATTCTTCGTTGACGGCTTGGAGCAACTGGTTGAGATCGAACGGCTTTTCAAAGGTGCGGCGGGCGCCGAAGAGCTTCGCGACATCCAGAAAATTCCGGTCTCCTTGGGCGCCCGTAATGGCGATGATCTTGGCGTCCACATACTCCCGGGTCAGCTGAAGGGTGGTTTCGAGACCATCCGTGTCGGGCATCAGCAGATCCATGATGACGAGGTCGACCGGCTGCCGTTGATACTGCGCCAGTCCCTCCCGGCCGTCTGCAGCTTCCAGCACACGGTGGCCCGCTTTTTCCAGCACTTCCTTGAGCAAGCCGCGTATGGATTGTTCGTCATCGATCACAAGGATCGTCGCCATAGTACCCCTTCGCAAAGGTGAGCGAATCTTACCTGGGTTGTCACGGACTGTCTAGGAGAAGTTGCGAGACGGTCAAGGGATCTTTCGAGTGAACGGCTCTTCCCGGCGTGAATTTTCAATTGACCGCCGCGGGGCCGTTTGTTAGAAGGAACACTACACGGTTTCCCGCCGACATTTCGACCGCACCACCGAGGAGCCCTGTTCGTGACCAGCGAGAGTCGTCCACAGTGGGCCTGGACCCGGCGGACCATTCTGCAGACCACTCTTGCGGCTGCGGCAATCGCCGGCGCGCGTCTGACCGCGCCCGCTCTGGCATGGGCGCGTGAGTTGCCGGAAGGACGGCTGTCGTTCGTCAACGTTTGGACCGACGAGCGGCTCGACGTCACCTTTCGCGACGAAGACGGCCGCTACGACTGGGAGGCGCTCGATGACATCAATCATCTCCTGCGCTGTCACTATACGGGCGAAGTGGCGGCCATCGACGTGCGGGTGTTGGAGCACGTCAATCTGGTTCAAAAGCACATCGGCGGCAATCGGCCGGTGCACGTCATCTCGGGGTTCCGTTCGCCGGAATACAATGCCTTGCTCGTCCGGACCGGGCGGCGCGCGGTGAGGAACAGCCTGCATGTGCAGGGTCAGGCCATCGATCTTCAGTTGCCCGGAGTGCATCCCAAGGTGATCCGCCAGGCCGCGCTGAAACTGGCCTTCGGCGGGGTCGGCTACTATCCCCGCTCCAAGTTCGTCCATCTGGATTCCGGGCCGTTTAGAACCTGGTGAATCGTCTGGGCGAGACGTCGCGGCCCCGCCTGGTGAACCTTTTCGCCAGGCGTGGTACGGTGTTGCTTGAAGTACGGACCGCGGGATGGACCCGCAAAGGAGGATCTATGACTCGATCGTTGGCAATGGCTGCGGCGGCGTGTGTGCTCATGGTCGGCCTGACCGCCCAAAGCGCCTGTGCGGGAGAGCCGGGCAAGAAAGCCGGTAAGACGCGCGTGTCCGACGGCAAGCAGGTGTCGCTGGAGTACACGTTGAAGCTCGACGACAAGAACGTGCTGGAGTCGAACGTCGGTAAGGAGCCCATGACGTACACGCAGGGAGCCCATGAAATCGTGCCGGGTCTGGAAAAGGCCATGGAGGGCATGGCGATCGGCGAGAAGAAGCACGTCGAAGTGAAGCCGGAGGATGCTTACGGGGAGATCGATCCAAAAGCCTTTCAGGAGGTGAAGAAAAGCCAGGTTCCTGAACAGGCGTGGAAGGTAGGGACGCAGCTCGAAGCCAAGGGGCAGGACGGACAATCCATGTTCCCGCGCGTGGCCGAAGTGAAAGCGGATACGATCGTACTGGACTTCAACCACCCGCTGGCCGGCAAGACCTTGTTCTTCGACGTCAAGATCCTGGATATCCGCCCGGCCCCGAAGAAGGCGTCCTGACAAAGGCGTCCTAGGGTCCTTCCCGCTTCAGGAAGAGGACCGAAAGGGGCGGGAGCGTCAACTTCAGCGAATGCGGCAGGCCGTGGTAGGGCGCGTCCTCGGCCAGGCGCCCTCCGGCGTTGCCGAGGTTGCTGCCGCCGTAGCAGGCCGCGTCGCTGTTGAGCAGTTCTCGATACCATCCCGCGTCCGGGACCCCGATCCGGTAATCCAGGCGGGGCACCGGTGTGAAGTTGCACACGCAGACCACACGGCTTCGCCCCTCCCGTGCCTGACGGAGAAAGGCGATCACGGAGTTGTCGGCGTCATGGAAGTCGATCCACTGAAATCCGGCCCAGTCGAAATCGATCTCGTGCAGCGCCGGCTCCTCGTGATACAGCCGGTTGAGGTCCCGGATCAACCGCTGCAGGCCGGCATGGGGCGCTTCCCCGCATAGATGCCAGTCCAAGCTGGCGTCGTGGTTCCACTCGCGCCATTGCCCGAACTCTCCGCCCATGAAGAGCATCTTCTTCCCAGGATGGCCGTACATGTAGGCAAAGAGGGCACGAAGATTCGCGTAGCGCTGCCACAAGTCGCCGGGCATCTTGTCGAGCAGCGTGCGCTTGCCGTGCACCACCTCGTCATGGGACAGAGCCAGCACAAAATTCTCGGTGAAGGCGTACAGGAGTCCGAAGGTAATTTGGTTCTGATGGTACCGTCGGTGCACGGGGTCGTGGTCGAAGTAATCCAGCGTGTCGTGCATCCAGCCCATATTCCATTTGAACGTGAATCCCAGTCCGCCCGTGTAGGTCGGCCGCGATACCCCGGGCCATGAGGTGGATTCCTCAGCAATGGTGATGGCCCCGGGATGTTCGCGATGGACCAGCACGTTGAGCTCTTTGAGGAATGCAACAGCGGCGAGGTTCTCATGCCCGCCGAACTCGTTCGGAATCCATTCGCCCGCCGCTCGTCCGTAATCCAGGTAGAGCATCGACGCCACCGCATCCACCCGCA
>JBDZVU010000017.1:13459-41412 GCA_040255845.1 Nitrospiraceae bacterium
CCCGCCGCTCGTCCGTAATCCAGGTAGAGCATCGACGCCACCGCATCCACCCGCAGTCCGTCGATATGGTACTGGTCCAGCCAATACAGCGCGCTGTTGAGAAGGAAGGCGCGCACTTCTGAGCGACCGTAGTTGAAGATGCGGCTGTGCCAATCGGGATGGTATCCCAGCCGGGGATCGGCATGGTCGTACAGATGCGTGCCGTCGAACAGCGCCAAGCCGTGGGCGTCGTCCGGAAAATGCGCGGGGGCCCAATCCATGATGACGCCGAGCCCGGCCTGATGTGCCGTGTCGACGAAGGCCATGAAATCTTCCGGAGGGCCGTACCGGCTGGTGGCGGCGAAATACCCCGTGGCTTGGTATCCCCAGGAGCCGTCGAAGGGATGCTCCGTAACCGGCATCAACTCCAGATGCGTATAGCCGAGATCCTTGGCATAGGGAATCAGCCGGTCCGCCAGTTCCCGATAGGTGAGCCATCGATGCTGTTCTTCGGGAACGCGCATCCACGATCCCAGGTGAACTTCGTACACGGAAATAGGTGCCTTGATTGGATCCCATTCGGCGCGCGCCGCCATCCACTCAGCGTCATGCCACTGGTAGCGCGAGAGATCGCGCACCACGGAGGCGGTGCGGGGCCGCAGTTCCGCGGCCTGCGCGTAGGGGTCCGCCTTGCTCAGGATGGTGCCGTGGTGCCTGGAGCGGATTTCGTACTTGTAGAGGGCGTATTCGGAAATATCGGGAACGAACAGCTCCCAGAGGCCGGTGGCGCCGCGGTTCGTCATGGGATGGCACCGGCCGTCCCACCCGTTGAAGTCTCCGATCACGCTGACCCGTGCGGCATTAGGGGCCCACACGACGAAATGAACCCCCGTGATCCCGTCCACCGAACGGAGATGGGCGCCAAGCGTCCGATAGGCCTTGTACAAGGTCCCTTCGGCGAAGAGATGCAGCTCGAAGTCCGTCAGCAGCGGTGGAAAGGCGTACGGATCGTGACGTTCTGTGACCGCGCCGTCCTGGTGCACGAAGCGGAGGCGGTAGGTCGCGGAGGCCGTCCCTGTCGGTGCCAACGCCTCAAAAAGCCCGGCGTCGTGCAGACGGGTCATGGAAACAGTGCGCGACGCGCCATGATCCAGCAGTTCGGCTCGGACCGCGCCCGGCCACCACGCCCTGATGACGAGGCCCTTTTCAGCGCCATCCGTCGCTGGATGAGGACCCAGCACCGCGCGAGGATCCCAATGGGACCCGGAGACCAACCGATCGACGTCGTCATCATGCAAGGATGCCTGTGAAACCATGACCGTATCCTAAAGATCACACGATTCAGAGTGAAGCGAAAATCGCCGAGAGGCGACAACTGTGCGTTGCATTGCGGGGGGCGGCCCGCACATAATGCGGACGTGATCCTACTCGCTCCATTTACCCCGCCTTCGACTCGCTGATGACCTCCTTTTCCCTGGCGCTGCTCATCTTCGGGCTGTCGTATCTCGCCATCATCACGGAGCGGATTCACAAGACCATTGTGGCGCTGTTCGGAGCCGCGCTGATGATCAGTTTGGGGATTGTCTCGCAGGACGAGGCCTTCTATTCCCACGATTACGGAGTCGATTACAACGTCATCTTCCTGTTGATCGGCATGATGGTGATCATCAACATCATCCGGGGAACGGGCCTTTTCGAGGTCTTGGCCATCTGGGCGGCCAAGCACGCGCACGCCAAGCCGTTCCGCCTGCTCGTGTTGCTGGCGCTGATCACGGCGGGGTTGTCCGCCATGCTGGACAATGTCACGACCGTGCTCCTCATGGCGCCGGTTACGCTCTCGATTACCAAACGGTTGGAGCTCAACCCCGTCTCGTTTCTCATCGTGCAAGCCGTGGCCTCCAACATCGGAGGCACGGCCACGCTCGTCGGCGATCCTCCGAACATCATGATCGCCAGCAAGGCCGAGTTGGGCTACCTGGATTTTCTCGTCGTGTTGGGGCCGATCGTCCTGGTGATCATGGCGGCGTTCATCGGCGTGTTATGGCTGCTCTTTGGCCGCCACATGCGGGTGTCGGATCACCTGCGCGAGGCCGTCATGGCCATGGATCCGCGCGACGCCGTGCAAGATGCGGCATTCCTGCGGCGGTGCCTCTGGCTGCTCGCGCTGGTGAACGTCGGTTTCGGCCTGCATTCGTTGATCCACCAAGAGCCGGCTACGATCGCGTTGTTGGGGGCCAGCGGCTTCATGCTCTTGGGTCATGCGAGAGGCGTTCGGCACGATGCCGAGGAACTGTCGTATCTCGCGGAAGTCGAGTGGAAAACCATCTTCTTTTTCATCGGGCTGTTCATCCTCGTCGGGGGGCTCGTCAAGGTGGGCGCCATTCGACTGGTCGCCGATCAGCTCGTCACCGCCACGCGCGGCAATGAGGCCGGCGCCGTCTTCGCCGTGCTGTGGGGGTCGGCAGTGCTGTCCTCGGTGGTCGACAACATTCCATACGTGGCCGCCATGAATCCCCTCATCGTGGATCTTGCACGGTCATTGCATCCGGATATCACGGACTATGCGACCTTGGTGCACCAGCCGGACATCATGCCCCTGTGGTGGGCGCTGGCGCTCGGCGCGTGCTTGGGCGGCAATGGGACTTTGATCGGCGCGAGCGCCAATGTGGTGATCGTCGATATGGCCCGGAAGGCCGGGTATCCGATCACCTTCTGGCAGTTTTTTCGGTTCGGGTTTCCCGTGATGCTTGGGACAGTGCTGCTGAGTTCGGTCTATCTCTGGGTGCTCTATCTGCGATAGCGCGTGCTACCACAAGTCGGCGCGCGCTTGTCCATACTGCACCAGGCGGTCGTACGACAAGGCGCAGTCAGGGCAATAGGACTCCGACATGACGACCTCCTCGGCCGTCGCTTGGCGACGCCGGAGGAAATCCGTCAGACTGCACCAGGCCTGCTCGCAGGCCCCGTCCCACTGATCGTCGCGAATCTTTCTGCAGGCTGCACAGCTGAATACTAAATGAAACTGGGCCATCACACCCTCCATGAGACCGTGTTCAAGTCGACACGCCGCGAGGATTCGGCGAACGGCAGCCTCGCTGCATCAGGACGCGAGGGACGGAGCGGAGGGAAAGAAGGACGGCGGACGGAAGGGGTTCTTCTCCGGCATGATGGACCGTCGCTGGAGGACGACTTCCGGCGCGCGGTAGCCGATGGCCAGGGGTGGCCAGGTCACCTCATGGGGCAAGAGGGAGAAGCCATCCAGGAGCGATTCGTACACCGGATCGAAATCGAGGTACGAATCCCAGAGAGACATGGGAGTGCCGAGCATCTGCATGACGACGGCGAGACTGAGACACGTATGGAGCAGGATGAGAAGCACACGGCGGGAACTTGAGCGCAGTGGAGCCATCACTCTCCTCTCGTGCCCAAAAGCGCGGACAGTCTAGGGAGATCATGCCGGGAAGTCAACCGTCGGCTCGATGTCCCAGGGACCGGGGCGCCAGGCGGCTCCGACCGGATGCGCCGGAAAATGTGTAAAGGTTCGTTGACGACCGCGGCAAAGACGTACACAGTAGGACCAGCGGGCCCGCATCCCGGACTTGAGAACACCGGAGGCCTCGCACAGGAATATCCTGATTGCATCGAATCAAGCGCCGGACCACAATAAGGACGAAACCGACTCAACTGCCGCGGGCGGGAGGGGCATGGAGGCCACTGAACAAAGCTTTCGATTCATCGGGTGCAGCGAGCTGCGCGAGATCCTTGGTCTGGAAGCGGAAGACGAGAAGCGGCTAGTCGAGCTCATCGAGGAGGTGCCGATCGATTCGATCTACTTCCACACGCACAGCTATTTCCTTCGCCACAGCTATGTGGATCGAGTCTACCCGAACGATTTCGCCCAATGGGTCGCGATGGAAGTGCGGGACCACGTGCTTGCGGAGCGCCTGGCCGTCGTCGATCCCTTCGCCTTCACACATCTGGAAGCCCTCCGGGAAGAGCTGATCTCGATCATCGACGATCACCTGTCGCGGGCCTCGATCGTGCCACGCGTCATCTTCGGCTCGCCGTTTCACTTCAGCCAGTCCCGCATCCTGGAAGTCCCGACGGGGCTCGAAGTGACCACGCTGGCGGACTTCCGCCGGGCGCTCGCGGATGTGGAAGTGAGCGCGATCTACTATCATGTCTTCGAGGCGCGCCACCGGTTGGCGCGGGCCGAGAACGATTTTTCAGCCTGGGTCCGGCAGAGTCTCGGGTTGCCCGATCTGGCGGAAAAGCTGCAGACCATCAATCCCTATTCCGGAAGCCTGGAGCGGCTGCGCTCAGCCCTCGTCACGGCGTGCGACGGCGCGATGGCGGCATCGAGGTCGGCCTGACGCGGGAAAGGACGCGATGAAGGATCCGCTCTGGTACAAGGACGCCGTTTTCTACGAAGTCCACGTCAAGGCCTTCTACGACAGCAACGAGGACGGGATCGGCGACTTTCCCGGCCTGACGGAGAAGCTCGACTATCTTCAATGGCTGGGGGTGGACTGCATCTGGCTCCTTCCATTTTTCCCGTCCCCGTTACGGGACGACGGCTACGACGTCGCCGATTATTTCGGCGTGTTCGCTGATTACGGCACCCTGGATCAGGTCCGCCGCTTCCTCGACGAGGCACATCGGCGCGGCATGCGGGTCATTGCCGATCTGGTGTTGAATCACACCTCCGATCAGCATCCCTGGTTCCGCGAATCGCGCAGCTCACCCTTGTCCCCCAAGCGTGACTATTACGTGTGGAGCGACACCGACAAGAAGTACGAGAAGGCGCGCATCATCTTCATCGACACTGAGAAGTCCAATTGGACCTGGGATCCGGAAGCCCAGGCGTACTACTGGCACCGGTTCTTCAGCCACCAGCCGGATTTGAACTACGACAATCCGGAACTGCGCCGCGCCATGCTCGACGTGCTCTCCTTCTGGCTGGATCAGGGGCTGGACGGCTTCCGCTGCGACGCGGTGCCGTATCTCTTCGAGCGGGAAGGCACGATCTGCGAGAACCTGCCCGAGACGCACGAATATCTCAAGGAGGTCCGGCGGCGGATCGATGAGATGTATCAGGGGCGGATCCTCCTCGCGGAGGCGAATCAATGGCCCGTCGACGTCCGGCCCTATTTCGGCAACGGCGACGAGTTTCACATGGCGTTTCACTTTCCGCTCATGCCGAGACTGTTCATGGGCGTGCGCAGCGAGGACTGGCATCCGATCGTGGACATGTTCACGCATACTCCCCCGATTCCCGACAATTGCCAATGGTGCCTATTCCTGCGCAACCACGACGAGCTGACCCTCGAAATGTGTTCCGGCGAAGAGCGGGACTACATGTACTATGCCTACGGGCGCGATCCGCAGACGCGGCGGAACATCGGCATCGCGCGGCGGTTGGCGCCGCTGCTCGACAACGACCGCAGAAAAATCGAGCTGTTGAACAGCCTCGTCTTCACGCTGCCCGGCAGCCCCATCATTTATTATGGAGATGAGATCGGGATGGGGGACAACGTGTATCTGGGCGACCGGAACGGGGTGCGCACCCCGATGCAGTGGACGGCCGACCGGAACGGCGGGTTTTCCAAGGCGGATCCGTCGGCTCTCTATCTTCCCTTGATCGGCGATGCCCGCTTCGGGTACCAGACGGTCAACGTGGAGGTGCAACAGCAGACGTCCCATTCGCTGCTGCACTGGATGCGCCGGCTGATCGCCGTCCGCAAACGCCATCGGGCGTTCGGGCGCGGCACCATCGAGTTTCTCCATCCGCGGAACGAAAAGGTTTTGGCTTACCTCCGACGGCACGAGGACGAGGTTCTGCTGCTGGTGCACAATCTGGCGGGATCCGCCCAGGCGGTCGAACTTGATCTCCGGCGCTTCGCCGGCGCCGTCCCGATCGAGTTGTTCGGAGAAGCGCGGTTTCCGGACATCGGCACGGGTCCCTACATGCTGAGCCTCGCGCCGTACGGGTATTATTGGTTCCTGCTGCAGGGAGAGACCAGCGACGGCAAGTACGGCATCGAGGATAGCCTGATTTAGGGAGGGATCGGGGGCGCGGATGACCCACGAACTGGACGAATATCGCGACGTGGCGCCGAAGGGAACCGTGGATTTTCTGTACCGATTGAGCGAATCGGTCACCGGCCGCCATTTCCTGCACATCAACGCCGTCCGGTACGGCGGCGGCATGGCGGAGATCCTGCGGCGGCTCCTGCCGATCCTCAATTCGTTAGGTGTGGTGGCCCGCTGGGAAGTGCTCACGGGCGATCCGCAGTTTCTAGACATCGCCCGGCGGCTGGTGCATGGGCTGCAGGGAAAAGAGCAGGAGCTGTCGGAGCCGATGCAGGAGATCTATCGGACGACCAATCGCCGGAACGCGGAGTCGTTGGACCTCGACGCCGATTTGGTGATGATCCACGATCCCCAGCCGGCCGCGCTCATCGAGCACCGCAAAGGCGGCAAGTGGATCTGGCGCTGCCACTTGGATCTGGCGCAGCCCCAGCGCAGGGCCTGGAGTTTCATCCGCCGGTTTGTCTTGAACTACGACGCCGCCATTTTTTCGTTGCCCGCCTTCGCGCAACGCCTGCCGATTCCGAAGTTCATGATCTATCCCTCCATCGATCCGCTCAGCGTCAAGAACCGCGAATTGCCGCGGGCGGAGGTGAAACAGATCCTGGATCGGCTGGGCATCCCGCGCGACAAGCCGATCCTGCTGCAGACGGCGCGGTTCGAGCGGTTTCAGGATCCGGTCGGCATCGTCCGCGCCTATCGGCTGGTGAAGCAGTACCACGACTGCCGGCTCGTCCTCGCGGGCGGCGGCGTGGCGCACGATCCCGAAGGAGAGGCGGTGCTGGGGGATCTTCACCGGGCGGCCGGCAAGGATCCGGACATCCATATCTTGCAGCTGCCGCCGGAAGCCGACCTGGAGCTGAATGCGCTCCAACGGGCGGCGACGATTATCGTCCATAAACCGATCCGGGAAGGGTTCGGGATGACGGTGTCCGAAGCCATGTGGAAGGGCAAACCGGTGGTCGGAAGCGCCGCAGGCGGGATCGCCGCGCAGGTGATCGACGGCGTCACGGGATTCATCGTCCGCTCAGAGGAAGGCGTGGCGTTCCGCATCCGGCACCTCCTGAATAATCCGGGTTTGATTCAGCGGCTGGGAGGCGCCGGCCGCGAACACGTGCGAAGGAATTTTCTGATCACCCGGCACGTCAGCGATTATCTGACGCTGCTGAATCTCTATACGGGTTCGCTGGGCCGCCGTTGAGGCGGGGCCCGGGAACGGATTGGGGCATGGCGGCGCGCACGGCATGGGACGATGTGCAGCAGCAACTGCCGGATCTGCGCCGGGCGGACTGCGTGATCGGCTTGCCGACCTTCAACAATGCGGCGGCGGTGCCGGGGGTGGTCCGCGCCGTCACGGAGGGGCTGCGCAGGGCTTGCCCGGATGCCTCCGTGTTGCTCATCACGGCGGATGCCGGCAGCCAGGACGGCACGCCGGCGTTGATCAAGGAAGCGGTGGGTGGCGCCTTTCCGGTCGCACAACTCGGGCATCAGCCCGGGGCGAGCCCGGCCCTGCCGCCGCTGTCGGAGTTGTGGAGCGCCTGGCGCGAAGAGGCCTTCCGGGCGTTCTTCGAAGTGACCCGGGGAGCCGAGGCCCGCGCCTGCGTGGTGCTCGACCCGGCGGTGCGCAGCATGGCCCCGGAATGGATAGGATGGCTGCTCGGTCCGATCCTGGAGCAGCACATCGACTATGTTGCGCCGGTGTTCCAGCGGCCGCGGTATGAGGGGAGCCTCACCAACGGGTTGATCTACCCGTTGAACCGGGCCCTGTACGGCGTGGTCCTGCGGTACCACACGGGAGGGGGCTACGGAATTTCCGGCGCGCTCGCGGCGCTCTATCTTGATCGCGATCTCTGGGAAGGGGAGGCGGCCCGCTATGGGATCGACAATTGGCTGACCACCGTGGCCGTGGCAGAAGGCCGCGCCGTCTGTCAAGCCGGCCTCGGTGAACGGCGCATGGACACGGGCACCCCGTCAGAGGACTTGGCGTCGCTGCTGGCTCAGGCGGTGGGTTCGGTATTCTCGTGTATGGAGCGATACCAGGACGTGTGGGAGGGCCGGACCGGCCTGCAGACCGTCCCCTTTGTGGGATTGCCGTACCGGTCAGGTCCGGACCGCACACCGATCAACGTCGACCGGATGATTCGGGGATTCCGTCAAGGCCTGCGTGACCTGGTGCCGATCTGGGAAATGATTCTCTCGCCTGAAACCCTATCCGGCATTCTTCCACTCGGGCTCACCGAGGCGGACGACTTCCGTTTTCCTGGGCCGCTGTGGGCGCAGGCCGTGTACGACTTTGCCTTGGCCTATCATGAAAAGGTGCTGCACCGCGACCACTTGCTCAAATCGCTGACGCCGCTCTACCTCGGCTGGGTGGCCTCGCTGGTCCGGGAGACGCGGGAGGGCAAGCCCGAGGATGCGGAGGCCGCGATCGAACAGTTGTGCGAGACGTTCGCGCACATGAAGCCGTACCTGGTCGAACGATGGAGGTTCTCATGAGCGAGATGTGGCAAGAAGCGATGGCGCAAGCGTTCCGCGAAGCCAGTCTTCGCCTCGCGCTCGTCTTGCCGAAGCTCCTGGCGCTGGTGACCTTCGTGGTGCTGGGGGTGGTGGCCGGATGGGGGGTGAAAGTCCTGTTGAGGCGGGTGTTAACGGCATTGCGCTTTGACGTGTTGGGGGAACGCGTCGGATTGGCGCCGGCCTTGGCCCGGGCCGGCGTGATCCAGCCTGTGTCGGAGATCATCGGCCGCGTCTCGTTCTGGGTGGTGTTCCTGGTGTTCGCGCTCATGGGCTTCGATGCGCTCGATCTCCCCACGACGGCCAATGTCATGAGTGTCGTGCTGGGCTTCCTGCCGCAAGTGTTGGCGGCGTGCCTCGTGCTGCTGGTCGGCGTGCTCTTGGCGCATTTCCTGTCGGAGGCGGCGCTGATCGCGGCAGTGAACGCGCAGATCCAGGAAGCCCGGCTCATCGCCAATCTGATCCGGTGGGGCATCCTGCTGTTCACCGCGGCGATGGTGCTCACTCAACTCGGGATCGCGAAGGAAATCGTCGTGGCGGCCTTCTCCATCACGTTCGGCGGAATCGTGCTCGCGCTCGCCATCGCGCTGGGACTGGGCGGGCGCCATATCGCCAGGGAGGGACTGGAGCGCCGGCTCAGGAAGAAGAAGGTCGACGAGGACGAACTGACCCATATCTGAGGGAAGGATACGGAGGATGGGAGAGGACGGGCGACGGCGCGTCGTCGTCGAGCGGGTGACGCCGGAGATCGACGGCGGGCGTTTTCCGATCAAGCGCGCCGTGGGCGAAGTCGTCGTGGTGGAAGCCGACGTCTTTGCGGACGGCCATGATGTGCTCGCGGCGCGGCTCGCGTTTCGCCACGAGGACGAGGAGGTGTGGACCGAGACGGCGATGGACCCGCTCGGCAATGACCGGTGGCGGGCGTCGTTTCGTGTGCCGACGCTCGGGCGGTATTGCTACACGGTGACGGGATGGATCGATCAGTTTCTGACCTGGCGCCGTGATCTCCGCAAGCGAATCGACGCGGGGCAGCCGGTGCCGGTCGATCTGCTGATCGGCGCGCAATTGTTGGAGGACGCGGGACGGCGGGCGTCGGGAGAAGAGGGCGCACAACTGGCGCGCTGGGCCGACGCGCTGCGGCAACAGGGCCGGCCGGAATCCGAGCGCATCGAATTGGCGCTCAGTGCGGAGGTCGAGGCGCTGGCGGCCCGGTATCCGGACCGATCCACCGCCGGCCGGTACGAACGGGAGCTGACCGTGGTGGTCGACCGCTCCAAAGCCCGCTTCAGCAGTTGGTATGAAATGTTCCCGCGGTCGTGCAGCGACGTGGAAGGCCGCCACGGTACCTTCAAGGACTGCGAGGCGCTGCTTCCGTACGTGGCCGGGATGGGATTCGACGTCCTCTATCTGCCGCCCATTCATCCAATCGGGCGCACCAACCGCAAGGGCAAGAACAACGCACCCTCGGCGGGGCCGAACGACCCGGGGAGTCCCTGGGCCATCGGTTCCGACGAAGGCGGGCATACGGCCGTGCATCCGGCCCTGGGGACGCTCAACGACTTCTCGCGTCTGGTGGAGGCGGCACGTGCGCACGGGCTGGAGGTGGCGCTCGACATCGCGTTCCAATGCTCCCCGGACCATCCCTATGTAAAGCAGCACCCGCAGTGGTTTCGCGCGCGGCCGGATGGCACCGTCCAATACGCTGAAAACCCGCCGAAGAAGTATCAGGACATCTATCCCTTGGACTTCGAGACTGCGGACTGGAAGGCGCTCTGGTCCGAGCTCGAAGGCGTGTTCCGGTTTTGGATCCGGCACGGCATCCGTATCTTTCGCGTCGACAATCCGCACACGAAGCCCTTCGCCTTTTGGGAATGGGTCATCGGGCGGCTCCAACGGGATTACCCCGACACGATCTTCCTGTCGGAAGCGTTCACCAGACCCAAGGTGATGTACCGGCTCGCCAAGCTCGGCTTTAGCCAGTCGTACAACTACTTTCCCTGGCGGAACACGAAGCGGGAGCTGATCGACTACTTGACCGAGTTGACGCAGACGGACGTGCGGGAATATCTCCGGCCGAATCTGTGGCCCAACACACCGGACATTCTGACCGAGTCGTTGCAGTACGGAGGACGGCCGGCGTTCATGGCGCGCCTGGCGTTGGCGGCGACGCTGGGAGCGAGCTACGGCATCTACGGACCGGCGTTCGAGTTGTGCGAGAATCGGCCCCGCGAGGTCGGCAGCGAAGAGTACCTCAACTCGGAAAAGTATGAGATCAAGCGCTGGGACCGGGACCGGCCCGACAGCTTGCGCGAGTTCATCGGGCGGGTGAACCGGATCCGGCGCGAGAACCCGGCCCTGCAGCACGACTGGAGCCTGCGTTTCCACCCGACGGACAACGACTGGCTGTTGGCCTACAGCAAGCAAGCGAGCGACGGCTCCAACGTGATCCTGGTGGTGGTGAATCTGAGCCCCCACCACACGCATGCCGGATGGGTGGAACTGGATCTCGACGCGCTCGGGCTGGAAGCCGATCGGCCGTTTCAAGCCCAGGATCTGCTCACCGACGCGCACTACCTCTGGCAGGGGCCGCGCAATTTCGTGCGAATCGATCCGCACTCCGTCCCGGTGCAGATTTTCCGGCTCCGGCGCCGCGTCCGTACGGAACACGACTTCGATTATTTCTTCTGAAGAGCCGGCCCATGACCGTCGTCGATGGAGATCTGCTGCGTCTTGCCGTCGAGGAGCGCTGGGAGCGGGTGTTCTCGGGATTGTCCCGTGAGCGGATCGAAGCCGGCCTCCCAACGTTCTTGAACCGCCATCGATGGTTCGGCGGCAAGGGCCGCCTGGTGAACGGAACTCGGATCGTCGACGTCGTTCCCATTTTCGCTGGCCCTCATGCTGCGGTGCTGACCTTCATCGAGGTCGTTTATCGCGACGGCCCGCGCGAGACCTACGTGCTGCCCGTCACAGCGGCATTCGAAGAGCAAGCGGAGCGGCTGGCGGGCGAGCGTCCGCAGGCCGTGATGGCCGAAGTCAGCGTCACGACTCGCACCGGAACCACGAGGGGATTCTTGTACGATGCGGCATGGAACGAAGGGTTCGCCCAGGGATTGTTGGGATTGATCAAGGAGCAGGGCCGGTGCGCCGGAGCGGAAGGCAGGCTGGAAGCCTCTTGCACCGGAGCGTTCGAGGCGATCGTCGGACCCGGCGGCCCATCGCGGGTGCTTGGAGCCGAGCAAAGCAACACCGCAATCGTCTTCGGCGACCGCGCGATCCTCAAGCTGTATCGCCGCGTCCAGCCCGGCATCAATCCCGACTTGGAAATCGGCCGGTATCTGACCGGCGCCGGGTTTCCTCACACGGCCCCGGTAGCCGGCGCGCTCGAGTACCGGCGGGTCGGCGCCGAACCGACCACGATTGCCTTGCTCCAGGGCTTCATCCCGAACCAAGGCGACGGCTGGACCTATATGCTCGGAGAGATCGATGCGGCGCGGTCGCGTCTCTTGAGTCAGGCGAGCGAGGCGCTGCACGCGACGGGGGCAACGGAGTGGCGAGACGGCGAGATCCTGGGGCGGACCGCGCAGGCCATTGCCTGCTTGGGGCAGCGCACGGCCGAGCTGCACCGAGTGCTGGCTCTTGCGAAGGAAGCGGAACTGGCGCCGGAGCCCATGACCCGAGCGTACTGCGACGGGCGTCTTCAGTCGATGGGTCGGCTCTGGAGCGACGCGCGGCAATTGCTGGTGCAGCGGCGTCCGGTCTTGTCGGAATCCGTGCGCCGACAGGCCGATGAGGTCCTCGGGCAGGAGGCGGCGATCCTGAAGACCTTCGAGGCTCTGCGGGTGTCGCCCGGAGCCGGCCGGCGCATTCGGTGCCATGGTGACTACCACCTTGGGCAAGTGCTCTGGACGGGATCCGATTTTGCGATCATCGATTTTGAGGGAGAGCCCGCCAGGCCCTTGGCGGAGCGCCGGATGAAGCATTCACCGTTGTACGATGTAGCCGGCATGCTGCGGTCGTTCGACTACGCCTCGCACGCGGGGTGGGCTCGACAGGCAGAGTCCGGGGCACATAACTCCTTGCGTCACCGCTGGTCGCGCAGCGCGCAGAGGGCATTCCTGCGAGCCTATGAGCGCCACACGGAGGGGGCTGAAGGCTGGCCTACCAGGGCGGAAGCGGCGGTGTTGCTGACCGTCCACTTATTGGAAAAGGCTGTCTACGAATTGGGATATGAGCTGAACAATCGGCCGGACTGGGCCGGCATTCCCCTCGCCGGCATGCTTGACTTGCTGGCAGTCGGAGCGGCTGGAACCGGCAAGCCTTGAGGTGTTGGAGATGGCGGACGACATTCGACTGGAAACCGCGGACGAGACGACCCTGATCAGCGCCCACGACCTCCATCTATTCAACGAGGGCACGCACTTCCGGTTGTATGACAAACTTGGGGCGCACCAGGTGCGGGTCGGCGGCGTGGAGGGCACCTACTTTGCCGTGTGGGCGCCGAACGCCGAACGGGTGTCGGTGGTCGGCACCTTCAACGACTGGTCGGCGGATCGCCATCCCCTCCGGCTGCGTGAGCAATCGGGCATCTGGGAAGCGTTCATTCCGGGCGTCGGCAAGGGCACCCTGTACAAGTTCCGCATCCGGTCTCGTTGGAACGGCTATGAGGTGGACAAGGCCGACCCCTTTTCATTGTTCAACGAGATCCCGCCGAAGACCTCTTCGATCGTCTGGGACACGCACTATGATTGGCAGGACGGAGACTGGATGCGCAACCGCCGCCGGCGCAACGCCCTCGACGCGCCGATGGCCATCTACGAACTGCACCTGGGCTCGTGGAAGCGCGTCCCGCACGACGGCCATCGCTCGCTGAGCTATCGTGAGCTCGCAGATGAGTTGCCCGCCTACGTGGCCGAGACAGGATTCACGCACGTGGAATTCCTGCCGATCATGGATCATCCCTTTTTCGGCTCCTGGGGTTACCAGACGACCGGCTACTTTGCGCCGTCGGGCAATTACGGCACGCCCCAGGATTTGATGTACCTCATCGATCAATTGCACCGGCACGGCATCGGCGTGATCCTGGATTGGGTGCCCTCGCATTTTCCCACGGACGCGCATGGGCTGGGTTACTTCGATGGCACGCATCTGTTCGAGCACGCCGATCCGCGGCGGGGTTTTCATCCCGAATGGAACACGTTCATCTTCAATTATGGGCGCAACGAGGTGCGGAGTTTTCTCATCAGCAGCGCGCTCTTTTGGCTGGAGCACTACCACGCCGACGGCCTGCGCGTGGATGCCGTCGCGTCGATGCTGTACCTGGATTATTCGCGTAAGGAGGGGGAATGGGTACCCAACCGGTACGGCGGTCGGGAAAATTTGGACGCCATCGGCTTCCTGCGCCGCCTCAACGAGGAGGTGTACAGCCACTTCCCGGACGTGCAGACCATCGCGGAGGAGTCCACCGCCTGGCCTATGGTCTCACGGCCGACCTATCTCGGCGGACTGGGCTTCGGCATGAAATGGGACATGGGATGGATGCACGATACCTTGAGCTACATGAACCTCGATCCCATTTTGCGCAAGTACCATCACAACAAGCTGACGTTCCGCATGCTGTATGCGTTCCACGAAAACTTCGTCCTGCCCCTCTCACATGACGAGGTGGTCTACGGCAAAGGGTCGCTCCTGGCCAAGATGCCGGGCGACGAGTGGCAGAAATTCGCTAATCTTCGGCTGCTCTACGGCTACATGTACGCCCAAGCCGCCAAGAAGCTGCTGTTCATGGGCGGCGAGATTGGGCAGTGGGGCGAATGGGCGCACGACGGCAGCTTGGAATGGGAGCTGATGAGCCAGCCGCTCAACGGGGGGCTCAAGCGCTGGGTCGCCGACCTGAACCGGTTCTATCGGGAGGAGCCCGCGATGCACGAGCGCGACTTGGATCCCGCGGGCTTCGAGTGGGTGGACTGCAACGATGCCGAATCGAGCGCGATCAGCCTGCTGCGCAAAGGGGCGTCGGCCGGCAGCCTGGTCCTGGTCGTCTGCAACTTCACGCCGGTGCCTCGGCCGAACTATCGCGTGGGAGTGCCGCGCGGCGGCTTCTGGGCGGAGCGGCTGAATAGCGACGCCACACTGTACGGCGGGAGCGGATGGGGCAACCTGGGCGGGGTGGAGGCGGCGCCCGTTCCCCTGCACGGCCGCAGTCACTCGCTGACGATCACCTTGCCGCCGTTGAGCGCGCTCTTCTTCACGAACGGCGGCGGTTAGCCTCCCAGGCGGATCACGAGGCCTTCATACGGTCCCAGCGTGATGCTGGGCGGCCCCACCCGCTGAGCCGGTGATCCCGGATTCGTCGACAGCAGCAGCTCGCCGGCCGGCGCGCCGGCGGGCCAGCGGCACTCGCAGGTCCGCTCCGTGAAGTTCACGGCGATGAGCAGGGCGGCCACCGCGCCGGCGGCCGTTTTGGCCGTGCGTTGATACAGGAGGCAGCCGTCGGCCTCGCAATCCACGAGTCGGCAATCCCCGGTAAGCAGCGCCGGAGAGCTGCGGCGCTGCACGATCAGCCGGCGGTACAGGGACCAGAGCGAATCCGGGTTTCCCGATTCGTATGCGACGTTGAGCCGGTGGGCGTCCTGCCCGAGCGGGAGCCACGGCGTGCCGGTCGTAAAGCCGGCATGCGGGGAGCCGTCCCATTGCATCGGCGTGCGCGCCGGGTCCCGTCCCGGTCGAAACGGCCAGAAGCGCTTGGTATAGGGATCGCGCAGGTCGCGATAGCGGAGCGTGCCGTTTCGCATGCCGAGCTCTTCCCCATAATAGAGAAACGGCGCGCCGGGCATCGTCAGCAACAGCAGCGCCGCGGCGCGGGCGCGGCCCGTAGGATCGCCGCCGTCGCCCCAACGGTCGATGTGGCGGGGTTGATCGTGATTGCTGAACACGATTGTCGGCCACCCTCCTGGCGGCACTGCCGGTACGTGGTCGGCGAGAAATCGGCGGAAGGAGCCGGCGCCCCAGGGAGACTTGAGCAGCCGGAAATCGAACACCAGCTGGAGCTCGTCGCCCTGTCCGTAGAAGGCCGCGGGGCCGCCCGGAGTGTCGGCGGCGGCTTCGCCGATGAGCACCACGTCGCCGTACTGGGACACGAGCGCTCGAAGCTCCCGCATGATGTCGTGCACGATCGGCTGATCCCTGTCATACAGATGGCGCTGCCGGGTATAGCCGCGCAGGCCCCAGCGGAAGGGATTGTCGGGCCACCGCACGTCCTTGCCGAGCCAGTTGATCGC
Organism: Nitrospiraceae bacterium; assembly: GCA_040255845.1. GTDB lineage: Bacteria > Nitrospirota > Nitrospiria > Nitrospirales > Nitrospiraceae > Nitrospira_D. Next base: position 29,320 of record JBDZVU010000017.1, read on the forward strand.
ATCCAAACGAAAGCCGTCGACTCCACGGTCGAGCCAGAAACGGACGACGTCCCACATGGCCGCCCGCACGGCCGGGTGTCTCCAATTGAGATCCGGCTGTTCCTTCAGAAAGGAATGCAGATAGTACTGCTTTCGCTGAGGATCCCACGTCCAGGACGATCCGCCGAACCGAGCATTCCAATTGCTCGGCCGGCGCCCGAACGACTTGCCGTCCGCCCAGCAATACCAGTCGGCTTTCGGTGAATTCCGAGACGCACGCGACTCCAGAAACCAGGGGTGTTGATCGCTGGTGTGGTTCAAGATCAGATCCGTGATCACACGGATCCCGCGGTCATGTGCGGCCCGTACCAGGGCGTCGAAGTCGGTCAAGGTGCCGAAGCGGGGATCGACGTTGCAGTAATCGGCTACGTCGTAGCCGAAATCCACCATGGGGGAGGGATAGATCGGAGAGAGCCAGATGGCATCGATCCCCAGCGATGTCGCGGACCCACGGAGGTAGTCCAGGCGGGAAAGAATGCCCGGCAAGTCGCCGATGCCGTCGCCGTTGGAGTCCTGAAAGCTCCAGGGATAGATTTGATAGAAGACCGCCGAGCGCCACCAAGACTCGGCGGATGCGGACCCATCGTCCATAGATCAGCGCGGACGGTACCCGATGAGCGAATCTTTTACAAGTCCTGCCGTCTCCGAGCTTTGACGAGCACTGCTCGGCCGCGTCAAAATTGCCGTATGAAGTTCAGCCTCGAAGGAAGCCGATGCCAGCGCTCCGCACGCCATCGGGCCTTCGGCAGCGTTCACCTTTGACGAAAGGAATGGTCTCATGGCCGGTTTGCCTTTTCCGACTCTGGTCCGGTTTCTGCTCATCGCCACGCTGTTCGGCACGGCGATTCTGATGGTACGGCATGGGTCTTCCGCCGCCACCGCCCCACGGATCGAATATCGGGTCTTGGAACTCCTTTCGCTCGACAACATGAAGCTGGAAGCGAAGTTGAACGAGTACGGCCAAGCCGGGTGGGACTTGGCGCTGATTGACATCGGCAATGTCACCAAACCCCAGCCGCGGCTCATCCTGAAGCGGATCGAGCCGGTGGTGCAGTAAGCGAATGGAGTGTCCGATCCCATTCAACCGGCTTGCTCTACGGCGAGCATGAACTGCTCCGTCGCGCGGGCCAGGTTGGAGCCATGCCGCTGGATTTTGCTGCCCAAGATGAACAGCACGTCTTTTCCATAGAGTGCGGCATACTGGGGAACGTGCTCGATCTCGATGCGGCCGGCGGCCGTTGGCATGGTGGGGAGCCGCCCGTCCCACTCACTTCTGCAGCTCACCGCGGCGGCGAGACCGTCCTCCGCGCTCATGCCATAGCCCGCTCCGAAACCGGGATAGATCGACATATCCGCACCGGCCAGGCGGGGAAGCAGCCCATATAACACCGCAGGAGACAGCCCGGCATCGGGATTGAGGGTATAGGTGCCAAGGAGTGCCGGATGGCTCGCGATCGGCAAGGCGATCGCATCGTCGGACGCCAAGTCATGCACCGCATCGAACCCCGTGAGACCCGGCGCAATGAGCAGGCCTCCGGCGCCCGCCCGTCTCGCTTGCTCGGCCCGCTGCAGGATCACCGGCGCGGAACCGCTGACGTGGGCCAGATAGAGGCAGGGCCGCCCGCGCCGCCCTGCTTCTTCGGCGATCGCATCGGCACAGCGCGAGACGCGCTCCTCGAACCGGCAGAAGGGCTGATCCGCCAGACTCTGATCATCCTTGATCAAGTCCACTCCGCCCCTCACGAATTCGGACGCCAGGCGCGCCAGTTCTGCAGGAGACCGTCCCAGAGGCTTCAAGACGGCGCATACGAGTGGCCGGTGCTGGATGCGGCAGGCCTGCCGAAGTCCTTGCGTCCCAAACCGCGGGCCGCGCCACCGGTCTGCCAAGCGGGGACCGAGTTGAAAGGAAGTCAGACGGACGCCGTGCCGGAGGCTGCTCGTACCGAATAAGAGGTTGAGAAGGTCCGCGCAACTCCAGCCGGCGAGATCGTCGGGGTAAGCGATCGTCGCTTCGTAGCGGCCGGGCGACAGGGGACGGATGTCCTCGATGCGGCCCAGCACTTTGTCACGAAGCGACTCGTCGAGAAAGGAGGGATCAGCCTCGATGGTTTGATCGAAACAGATGCGCTCGGCCGCTGCACGGGCTTCAGCATCCGACCCGAGGACTTGATAAACGGCGGTGAGCATGCGTCAGCCGTTCTTGCCATGCCGCCGTCCCAGGACGGCCGCCGCCTACTGCAACGGCAACCTCACGCTGATCGCTCCGCCGAGGTCTCCTTCCTTGGCGCCCTCGCGCGGATAGCCCGACACATCTCGGTGGCCTCTCGGTGCGCCGTGGCAGTCGAGGCAGGCCTTGCTGTAGTAAAGAGGAAGGAGCAACCGCAGCGTGCGGCCGCCGTCCGTCACTTCGACCTGCGGCGGAGGCTCTTCGGTCGCACCAAACTTCGACGCCAGCAGTCTGAGCTGGCGGGCTTCGAAGTCATCCGGCTTGTTCTTGGGATTGCGCAACAGATGGTCCGGCGCGATCTGCCGCAGGTAGATGCCGGACCAGTTTTGAAAACGAGCGGCGGTCTCGGTTCCGAAGGTGGCGGGGATGAGGCCTTTGTACCGAACGCCCGGCAGGTCTATCACAGGCTGGTAGCTGGCGATCGTTTTCGAGCTTTCCTCGACCAAGCGTGCCAACAGCGGCTTGGCCATCTCCGGAACATCCGCGTTCGACTCTGCCAAGTTCACCCCTGTCCGGCGCTGGAATTCGGCCAGCATCTGCTTCTCGAACACGGCCGGAGTGAACCCTTTCGGTCCCTTCGAAGCGTCATTCAGAAGTTCTTGGTTCTTCCCCACCGCCACGCGACCGGAATCGAATAGAATCGCGAGCAGGCGCGCGGTTTCCGTGGCTTGCGCCTGGTCCACCCCGGCGGCCTGGCTCCGGCCGGCGCAGACGACAAGCACTGCCAGAACGAGGATCTTAGCGGCGGGTCGGAATACGGACGAATTCAGTGTCATGGGCCCCCTGCAGAGCAATACGTCGCCACGCCGGAGGGGCTCCTGCGGCAGGCCCTATATAAAAAGGTTAGGGCGGAATATTCCACCCCCCGTTCGTAGCGGGTAGATACGTAGTGGCTCAGGGAAGGGCTAAGAAAGCGCCCTATTCAGGAGGTTCACTGATGGCGGACGGTGCGCGGGCCCTCTGCTCCCCGTGCGGGCTCGAACACCACCTCGTGGTCCCACTGATGGGGAACCAGCTCGACCTGACTCTCTTCGGCGAGCCGGTTCAGGGCGCAAAAGACGGAATGCCAGCTATGCTGAGGAAAGGTCTGGGCCAGTTCTGAAAACATGATGGAACGTCGGTTCCGGCCAAGAGACAGGATCGTGTCATCAATCGACGAGTGGATGCGCCCGCGGGTCTCTTTCACGTCCGCCGTCATGGCAACCTCCTCACATTTTGTTGGAGGACAGATTGAAATGCGGGCAATCTAGTACAAGCGGTATACCGGCTCACCTAGGAAAGTCCCTAGTCGGGGAGACGCTGCCAGTCGCATTTGTTTCAACGCTTCTCCAAGGCGGGGCAAAATTACGCAGGCGTGGACGACCGAGCGGAATCGGGGTGCCCCTCGCAGCTCATCTTCGGCACGGAAACGGACACCGTCGTGCCGCCGCCCGGCCTGCTCTCGATGTGAACCGTCCCGTTCAATGGGCGCATCCTCTCCTGCATGCCGATCAGACCGAACCCCTTCCCATCCCGCATCACGGCCTCGGTATTGAACGCCGGTCCATCATCGGAGATGGTCAAGTGAATCCTGTCCTCATTTGCCGTCAAGCTGACCTCGACGTGCGTCGCGTTTGCATGGTTGCTAATGTTGGACAGCATTTCCTGCAGCATCCGGTAGAGGGAAGTCGTGACCAGCGGTGGAAGCTTGTCCGGCACGCCGGCTTCATGAAATCCGGTCGTGAACGGAGCCTGTTCACCAACTTCTTTCAGCAGTCTGCGCGCCGACATCGCGAGCGAGAGATCGTCCAAATTCCGGGGGTGCAGCTCCTGGGACAGCGTTCGGAAATCCCGAAGCATGTGCAAGAGTTGCCCGGCCAGCCTCGTGACACGCGGTGCCATCTCGGGGATGTACCGCTCGCAGTATTTTCCCAACGACCGCGACTCGAGGATCAGCGCGGTTACGCGCTGGCAATGGTCGTCATGGATGTTCTGCGCAATGCGCTTCCGCTCGTCTTCCTGCGCCGCGAACAGCTTCCCCGTCAGCATCTGAAGTTCGGCACCGCGGGCTTTCAACTCGGCCTCGTGGCGCCGCAGCAGGTCCTCGGCCTCCTTCTGTCCTGTGATGTCGGTGAAGGCGATCCGCACGTGTTCGCCTGCCGCCGCCCCGTCGAGTACGGGGGCGGCATGCAACGAGGCCCAAAATCGGGTCCGATCGCGACGCTGCATCGGTAGCTGGCGGGTCATCGTGCGGCGCGCGGTCAACACGTCCTTGCACAAGCGCAGGCAGGCATCGGCGTCGCTGAAAAACGAGAGGAAATACTTTGGCTGGACCGGATCGCGTTCCACGCCCAGCAGGGAGATGCCGGCGGGATTCAGTTCGTAGATGCGTCCGGCCACGTCGACGGTGGCGTAGCCGATCGGGATCGACTCGTACAGGTCGCGATAACGGTTGCGGCTTTCTTCCGCTTCGATCCGCGCCTTCTGAAGCTTCTCGCATTGCATCTGCAGCTCAATCTCGTGGATGTGAAGCTCATGGACGAGGGCGTCCACGTTTTCGGGGGGCAGCTTCGGGAGCGACCGAGCGACCGCCCGCCGCAAGGTCGATTCGGCGCGCCGGCGCACTTCTGCGTTGCCCTGCTGAGACTGGGATTCCATGCCGGTGCGGTGTTCCTCTGTGCCGGCCGCTGTCTAGGGTGCGGCCTCGTGGAAGAGTCTTCCGATCCCGATCGGCGTCCCGTTGTCCTGCGTCACAAGACGAGCGTCATCGACACAGCGATGCGCGTGCCTTCTTTCGTGGTCACGTGTTTGTCTGCGGACGACCGGACTCGATCACTTCCGACGTAAGGCCCGCGACGCGGGGGGCGATATTCCGCGGAGTAATCTCTTTGTGGGCACGTGAAAGTATATCGTCGCGATCATACCCTGTCAGCTCGGTAAACGCCCGGTCGATCTCCAGGACGTTGCCTTTGCGGTCGGCGAGCAGCACGCGTCGCTGCTGTTTCAATGCGTCCGTGAACTTCTGAAGAACATCGCAAGCACGCGGGCACACCGCGCGCCACCGTGGCGATAGAAAGCCGCACCGATGAGCTGGCCATCCTCAACCCTTCCGCCCATCTGTAAGCACTTGTTTGCGGCCATCCCAGCCAGCGGATCAACAGCCGCAAGCTCCGCCCAAGACGGTCCTCCGTCAGACTCCCAGGATTCGCGTCTGAAGGCACTTTTGGCGATTCGATTACGTGTCCCCATCTTCTGTGGATAAGTCTGTGCACAGCACTCGGTGCCATACGATTTCCCGCTTCAATGGCCGGGTTCCCAGCATCTTGCCTATTTTTTGGGCATAGGTACCTGGTCTGTTCTCCTACTACATCTTGTGTCAAGCCCAGGATATTCGAGAAAAGAGTCTGATTGGTAGTGGTCTGGTGGAACCCCTAGTCTCTCGTTTCGCCCGTCGGGCCTCACAGGCACGCTCTTTCACGCGATATCCACAGTGATGGTCGCCTCACTGAGGATAACGGGCGAAAATCGCCACCTGCATTCGGCGTCTCACATCGGCGGTCACGACGAGGATCGCTTCATCCCTCGTCACGGTAGGCGGGCCAGTCATTCGAGAACGAGTCAAACCAAGACAACCGGTCTTCACTGCTGGACAGTCCGTCCAGCCGCGGCTTTGTGAGCCCTCGCTGCGTTCCGGAGTTAGTCCGCCAGTGCCTGGTCGCTATCCTGGCTCAGGCCGACAGAAGTCTCGCCCCTCGGGGTCGGGCACCAGGGTGTCGCCGCGGGGCTGGACGAAGGCCAAGGCGACAATGATGTCATGCCAGGAGGGCACCTGCTTTGCACCACAACGCGCTGGAGCATTGCACGCGTTGAAGCATTGCAAAGAGGAGGAGGAACCATGGCAGATGTGGCGAAAGGCGAATCCAAAAGCGGGAGCCAAGAGAAGGGGTCCGGAGCCGTCCAGCCGAGAGGCGAGCGTGCCATCGGACGGGGAGGAATACCATCGCTGTTCTCACTGACCCCGCGCGAGTTCTTCAGCGCGAGCCCGTTCGAGTTGATGCGGCGCTTCACGGATGAAATGGACCGATTCTTCGAGGGTACCCTGCCGTCAGGCCGGGGGCTGTCTTCCCTGACGGTGTGGTCGCCGCCGATCGAGGTCAGCGAACAGGACGGCCATCTCTCCGTGTGCGCCGAGCTACCGGGGCTCAAGAAGGAGGATGTCAAAGTGGAAGTCACCCCCGAGGGGATCACGATCAGCGGCCAACGGAAGCGCGAGGAAGAGGAGCGGCAAGGACATATCTACCGGTCAGAGCGCTACTACGGGGCGTTTCGGCGAACGATCCCGCTCCCGGACGACGCGCAAGTCGATCAGGCCAAGGCAACGTTTGAGAATGGTCTCCTGACAGTGACCATTCCGGTTCCAGCGTCGGCGCAGCGCCGCCGCGAGATCCCGATTGAGGGGGGCGACAGCGGACAACAATCAGCCAAGCAAGCGAAGGCGGCCTGATCCGCCGGGCCGATGAGGGCCTACCTGAGCAATGGAGGACACCATGACGCGCCGCCAGGTGGCCAGCCGTTTGTTGACCGCTCTTCTGTTCATGCTGCCAGCCCAGGGAAGCGTGGTGCTCGCCGATACTCCGGGTCCGATGGAAGAGGAAACCCTGGAGTCCAAGGTGGAGCGGCGCCTCCGCATGGAAGGTCGGATTCGCTGGGAGGAGCTGCGAGTCGAAGCCGATGGCGGACAGGTGACGCTCTACGGTATCGTCAAATCCAACGAAGAACGCGGCTTTGCCGAGAAGGCGGCCAGCACCGTCGACGGAGTGTCCGCAGTGGTGAACAAGCTCCTCGTGCAGACCGGTCCTCCCTCGGACGAGAGCCCGAACGCGCGAATCAATGAAGAGTCCCGAGACCGGGTGATCGAAGGACCGTCCGGCCTCCGTGATCGTCAGATCCTTCCGTAGTGTGGAGACCGCAGGAGGCGCGGCCCGGGAGACGCCCCGCTCGCATGCCGCATCGGTCTCTTCCTCCTAGAGCACCACTCCTGCCCACGGCATCGGCTCTACCCCCTAGGGCCGATGCCCTCCAACTAGTATCCCACCCGGCTGCTAGCATGCCGGCTCGTAAAAAATCATCGTGCGCCTTCAGCTATTCCGGGCAGACTCTCGGGAGACGGCGCGTGTAGATTTATGTGAATGGACGGCTGGTTTACCCTCGCGTCGGTCATGCTCGCCGGATTACTTCTGTTCTTGATCTGGAGCGTCGGAGACGACTGAGGCAGCGGCTGTTCGTCCGGGACCTGCCCGAGGGTACCGGTACATGACTTGTCCGATCTTTCCTCATGCGACTGCTTCCCACGCATCTCAAGTGATTCTGCCGCCATGGCGGTAGACCTAGGGATCTGCCCAGCCCACAACCTCCGGTGTGCCCGCTACAAAAGGACGTGCAGAAGGCCGACGAGCGACGCCAGGGAGGCGACAGTGGGGGAATCCGACTGGTACCGCGACCTCTTCAGGGCGCTGGACGATCCATGCTGTGTCGTTCAAGCGGTGTTCGATGCCGGGGGGCAGGTCGTGGACTGCCGCTTGGTGGACGTGAATCCGGCATTTGAAGCGCTGCCGATTGCTCCGACCGATCCCCGGCAGCGGCTGAATCAACTTTGCTCATCGCTGGCGCCGGAATGGGTCCAGATGTGCGGCGAGGTTGCACGGTGCGGAGACCGGCGCCGGTTTGGGCCAGGGGGAGCAGCGGGAGGCCGCCGGTATGAAGGGTACGCCTATCGTGTCGGCGCTCCGGAAGATGGTCAGGTCGCGCTCGTCTTCCGTCATGTGACGGAACGTGAGCCGAGTGAGCCTGACGACCCTGCCGCCGAAGGCTTGGCGCAGCGCGTGGAGTTGCAGGCCGAGGAACTCAATCAGCTTCAGGAGCGCGTGCGCGCGCTGGCTCACGATGTGACCTTGGCTGAGCAGCGGGAGCGCAAGCGGCTGGCGGCGGAACTGCACGAAGACTTGGCTGAACGGCTCGTCGTGGCGCGCATCAAGCTTGGCCAACTCCACCAAATCGCCGCACTCGATGCGTCATCGGAGGAATTGCTCAAGGAAGCGGACATGGTCCTCGCGCGTGCGTTGACGTACACCCGTACGATTGTGGGCGATTTGAGTCCCCTGGTGTTGCAGGACTTGGGGCTGCCGGCTGCGATCCGCTGGCTGGCCGGGCGGATGCAGCAGCACGGATTGACTGTCACCGTACAGGCCACGCTTCCCGAGGGTCTCGTCCTCCCCGACGCGCAGGCCGTGTTCCTGTTTCAAGCCATTCGAGAATTGCTGCTCAATACGCTGAAGCACGCAAACTGCCGGGGAGCCTCCGTGCTGCTCGCCGTGTCGTCGAGCGTCTTGCAGGCGGAAGTGTACGATGACGGAGAAGGATTCCAGAACGCCGCGACGGGCTCGGCGTTTCCGCCTTCGGCGTTCGGCTTGCGCGGGATCGCGGAGCGGATCAACGCCTTCGGCGGGACGTTCGAAATCCATTCTCGCCCCCACGAAGGAACCAGGGCCATCTTGCGGCTTCCCGTGGAGACGGAGACGCGCGAACCTGCACCGGAAGCGTCGGAAGCGGTGCCGGATGCCTCCCCCGTCCGCCAGGATCCGTACGGCGGAATCATTCGCGTGCTGCTGGTGGACGACCATGCGATGGTGCGGCAAGGGCTGCGGTCGGTGTTGGACGCCTATCCCGATATGAAAGTGGTGGGCGAAGCGGCCGATGGAGAGACGGGCGTGCGGTTGACCGGTAAACTGCTCCCAAGCGTCGTGCTGATGGATATCAATATGCCGGGGTGCAACGGCATCGAGGCCACCAAACGGATCAAAGCCCAGTACCCGCGCATCCAGATCATCGGCTTGTCGGTGGACGCCGATGGCCAAAAGCAGGACGCGATGCTCCGGGCCGGCGCGTACTCGCTCATGACCAAGGAGGCCGCGGTGGACCAGCTCTATGCGCTGATCTACGAGGCCGTCAAGCCAGGCGTCACTCCCTTTCGTCCGCTGCGATGAGGGGCGTCATCAGCCGAAACTTTCTGTCCAGGTGAAGTCGGATGCCGCGCTAGGGTCCCGGAGAGGCTCCGCCAGCATGGAGTTCGGTCAGGACGGCGTTCAGCCGCTCCCGTTCGGACGCCGCCATCCGAAAGAACGAGAACCCGAAGGTTTGCCCGCTCACCCATTGGACACTGCCTTCGTCGACCAGGAGCGGGTCCTGCCCCCCAACTTGAATGCGCAGCGTCAAGGATTGACCCTGCCGCGGACTGATTGCACTCTCGATGCGGCTGCCGCCTCGGGAGATGTCGCGGACGATGCCGCTTCCTTCGATCTGCGCCGGGCCCGAAAACGTCGTGGGGAACTGCGCGGGAAAGCGGGGTGCCCCCCGGCGGTCGGCCGTCTTCAGATCGGCCACCGAGCGGCCCTGTATTTTTCCGTCGATGAGCCGTTGTCCGAAGGCGAGCCCGTGGATATCGGCCTCCTGCTCGGTGGCATACAAGACGTCGCCGGAAAATTGCCGGGATTTCACGCCGGTCGGGTGGTCGACGGAGATGACGATATTGATGGCCCATTTATTCCACTCCGCCTCATGACGGGGCGTGGAGCGGATCGTATAGCCCTGATACACCACGCTGCGTGCCATGATTCTTCGCTGCCTCCTGGACGGTAGACTTTAAACGGTTCGGCGTCCGAGCTGCCCACCTTGAAGAGCCGAGTCCCACCGAAGCATTCTCCGGAGTCCTCGGGGGGGCCGTGGTGGCGCTGCTCGTCGCAGGGCCCTGACCGGACCCGACGGGAAGGCGGCTCGCTTCGCTATGTCGCGTTCCTGCGACGCGCATCACGCACACGGTCCGACAACTCGTCGATGCATTCGTCGAGACGATCGAATTCCTCCTCGGAGAATTTCACGCGCTCCAAGGAGTAGAGGAGCGCCTTCGCCGCATAGAGAAATACTTGCGTTTCAGGCTGGTCAGCCATGGTGGCCAGCCCTTTTACTCTGGGCCGGCTCCAACGAACACTCTCCAAATGCCTGAGTCCGAGCGCGGGCTCGGCCTTCGGCCGGCCGCCGCTTGGGGGACCGCCTTGCTGGAATTCCCTCGTATCGTTCGTGCCGGTTGGATGAAGGCGTCTGCCGCCCGGTGCCGATTATGGCGGGATGACCGACGGCGCGGTCGCAGCCGTCGCGTGGTGCGGCCATGGCATCATGCGTAGGAGCGCGGACCAGCCTGCGCGACCTTCAGCCTCGAGCGTGGTGAATCTGCTCACGATCGGGGTCGGCTTGTGCGGCGGGCACCCGCACAGCAATCCGGCGCACAGCACCAGTGCCGCGAGCCGACTGGCATCGGTCCGCCTGACGGCTGGGCGGTGGCTCAGCGAGCGGGCGTTCATGCGGCAGCGTCCATCAGCGGAAAGATCCGTTGGTATCCGGGCGCGAAACGTCCACGCGGCACGGCGAGAACCGGGCAGGGGGCCCGGCGTAGGACTCCTTCGGCCACGCTGCCCATGAGCGCGTGCTGAAGGCCGCGCCTGCCGTGGGTCCCCATGATCACGAGATCGGCGCCCTGCTGAGCGGCGGCTTCGACGATGTGCTCGACCGGTCCCGCCCCGCCGAGGATCGATGTGTCGACGGCGATGCCTGCGTGGCGCAGGATGCCGGCGTAGCGATCGAGCCGGTCTTCAAGATCTTTTCGGATGCGGGGCTCTTCCGCCAAGTCGGTCGGGGAGTAGTGCAGCCGGATCCAAGCCCAATCCAAGACATGAACCAGCTTCATGGATGCCGAGACCCGCCGGGCCAGCAGCAGGGCGGTCTCCAAGGCATCGATGGACGGCTGAAAGAAATCCAAGGGGACGAGAAGGCGCCGCATGCGTACGTCGTCTTCCACGACACTCGAGCCGGTCCGCACCGCCAGGACGGGACACGGCGCCGTCTTCACCACGCGTTCCGCGGTGCTGCCCACCAGCACGTAATCAAGTCCGGTTCGGCCCTGCGTGCCCATCACGATGAGATCCGCCTCCCATTCTCGTGCAGCGCGAGTGAGTTCCTCGCTCGGGATTCCGATCACTTGCGTGCCGGTCGCTCGTACGCCGGCCTGCCCGATCGATGCGGCGAGTTCTTCCAGCGCGCGGGAGACCGCCTTCCGGACGGGCTCCAGGACATACGAATCGGCGACTGCGTCGGCCGACAAGGTGGGATAGGGCAAAGTGACGTGCACGATGCGAAGCTCGGCGCCGTGCGCGCGCGCCAGGAAGACCGCATAGTGCCTGGCATGGCCGGCTCCATCGCTGAAGTCCGTCGCGAGAAGGATTCGCCGCAGCCAAGGTGGATCACTGATGGAAGATGATGCGTTTGCCATAAACGCCTAGGGGAGCATGGCATGTGCCAGGCGCCGGAGGCTATGTCTGCAGAAATGCGAGACCGCATGGGAACGCTCCGGGCCGAGGCGGACAATCTGTCCTTTCCCCCGACAGTCCGCGCGTCCCTCACGAGATGCGCGCGGGCCTTGAGGGATGGCATTTCCCGGAACTGTCCGCTGTGGTGCGCCGAGCGTTCGAGGGAGACCGATCGCCGCCGCCTCGTGGCACTGTTCCTGCTCAACTCGAGTCTTACAAGTGATGTGAGGGACTGCCACATGCTCACCGGAACGCAGGGAACCCAGCCATGAAAGCCGATCGGCTGGAGGAACCACACGACCATGCGAGTGTGTGGGCGGGGGCCACCTGGATGATCGGCCTCTGTCTCCTCCTCTTTTTCGTGCCGGCCGTGAATGGGCTGATCGCCGGTGCCGTCAGCGGCTACCTGGTCGGATCCATGTCGCGAGCGCT
>JBDZVU010000171.1:0-2708 GCA_040255845.1 Nitrospiraceae bacterium
CTGCCGATGCTCACGGACGCCGCGGAGACGGTCACTCTCCCCACGATTGAGTTGGCCCGCCCCCTCCACTTCATCGCAGCGGATGGGAGCGACGTCGTCATAACGCCCGGCGTGTATCAGGTGGCGCGAGGCACCGCGTCAAATCTCATGCTCACGCGCCAGGAGGATCAGCGTGCTATCGAGATCCAAGCCGGCTTCACAAGCTACGGTGGCGTGCTCGATGCGCCGACGGCCTTGCTGATCGCAGAAGACGGTGAGGACGACGAGCTGCATCTGGTGCTGCTCTCACCGGATGGAGAGCATCGTGATGCCATTGGCACCGTGAGCGGCACCCGCGCCCGCGGCGCCCGCTATCTAGACCAGCGACAAACCGGATATGCGTCTGCGATGGCGCGATATGCCAAGCCGCAATCCCCGCCTCCCTCCACGATCCGCGTGCCGCCGGCTTCAGCGCCGCCGATCGCGCAGCAACCCTCGGCGCAAGCAGGCCAAGACCGGGAAGACACTGGATTCGTTCCAGCGCCGGTCGGGCCTGTCACGCCGGTCGCGTGGAGCTATCTCCGCATGCATGCACCGGAGCAAATCGTGTCAGCGTTGAAAAAGGTGCAAACCGGGGCGCTCAACGCGGCCGCCCTTGAAGGCCTCGCGGCACCCGAACAGATTCAATCGCTCCTGGCCAGGTCCTACCAGGATCCGCCCTCCACGGTCATGTCTCGCGGGCTCGGTCTCGTGGGCCCTCCGTCCGCTTCGTCACCGTACGTGAGGCAAGCGCCATCGAGTCCATCCCCTCCTCCGATTGCCACTGCCCCGTCGCCCGGCGTCGTGACACAGCCGTCCGCTCCGACTCCTGGAACGACAGAGCCACCTGGTTGGAGCAGCCTTATCAGCGGCAGCCTGAACAGAGACGTCGTGGCACCGACCCAGGCCGACTTCACGCCCCGCCAAGCTGATTTTGGAAGCATCTGGGATGGCCAGGTCACACGCAAAGAGATTCGGATCGTCGTGCCGCACGACAGCGGGATTACCTTGTCGTTGGGACACAACCGGCCCTTTCGCATCGTCAAGGCATTGACCGCCACCGGGTTCATGAAACTGATTCGCACGACGCCGGCAGGCGCCACGCTGGCGGAACAAGAGCCGACCGCGACACTGACGCAGCCCCCGTGGAATCTGAGCGGCCGGGCTGGACAAGACCTCTGGGTGGTCATCGAGTTTGCGCCTCATGCCGGCCTGGTCGGAGGCGATTCCGCTGGGCTCTACAAGACCGCGTTGACCGTCAGCGGCAATAAGTGGGAAGCGAGCATTCCGCTGACCGGGTATTTCAACGGCGTGAAGATCGGGGTGATTCCCATGCTCCAGAGTCACGACGTCCATGTCATCAATCCCTTCCATTTCGACCCCACTCAGTGTGCCGTCCACATTCCTCAAACCCTGACGCTGCTCAATGCCACTCAAGTGCCTCAACCAGTCGTCGTCGAGCCGGCTGGATTCCCCGGCAACCTCAGCATGCCTCCCCTGTCCGTGACCGTGCCTGCCGGAGGCACCCAACACGTGGCGCTTCCAATTACGCTGCACTGCCTCAGCGAGATGTGGTCGCGCACGTTCGAGCTCCCCGTCAAGATTCGCTACGCCGGACAAGAGCGGCAGACGAGTTTTACCCTGGTCGTCTACCCCTATATGTACAGAATTCCGACGCAGGGCACGATCGGGAGTTGCAAATATGCGGCGGAGTTTTGGACCTATCCGGACGGCAATTTCCATCTCACCGTCACCGCGTCGACATCCTCCGCCTGGCAACGCGAGTTCGACTACGCTTTCTATTTTCGCGGGCAGAAGGTCGCCGCGCTCGAATTGTATCTCGACGGCGTCGCCCAGCTTGGAACCGGGGTGCAGAAGAGCTACGGCTTTCGCATGCCGGGGCTGGAAGCCAACTACATGCAACTCTTTGCCGAAAAGCCGGACATTCGCCTGCGATGTGTCTCGAGATGACGGCAGCACCGCCGCGCCGGCGATGACCCAGTCGATGTAGAAGTTACCTATGCAGGCTGCTTCGTCGTGAGGAGTGATTGCAGGCGTCCCGCCGCAGGATCAGCGGTCCATAGACCCGCCTGAAAACTCCGAGCACCGGCGCGGCCAGCACCGCTGCAATCAGCGTAATGACGCCTAAGACCACGAGGGGATGGTTAGTGAACGCCTCGCGGAGCCACTCGATGTGCGCCGTCGTCAGTCGGTCCTGCACTTCCGGCAGCACCACGTGCATGACCAGCGAATAGATGATCACACCCGTTGCCGCGCTTGCCGCGATGGCGAACAGCAGCCGCCCCCGCATATCTGGCGTCAGTGATCGATCAGTTTTGAGTTGCAGGCTACCCATGGTGGGATCTTCTCGATACCGGGAATTGTAGACCCGGCTTGAATCTCGAACGGAGATTTTGAATTTCGAATGGCCCGGGATGAGGTCGCGGAGGCCTGTAATCTTTTCGACCCTGACGCTATCGGTGCGGACAGCCCGGCCAACAGCACGGCCGGCGCATGCCCTTCCTGAGCTTGTCGAGGCCCACCAGGATGCGGCGCTCCCGGGTCTTGGCCAGCTTCGCGGAGGTGACCCAGCAAATCCACTCATTGCGGGCCAGCGGCGTGATGTCGTCCCAGGTCGCCTTTGCCGCCCTGTCTGTAGCGAGTGCTTTCTTCAGGTCCGCAGGCAGCGC
>JBDZVU010000018.1:0-10611 GCA_040255845.1 Nitrospiraceae bacterium
ATGGTCAAATAGGGATGCTCCCACTCCCCGAAGACGCCGAGCCGCTGAAACTCCTCCCGCTGGATGCCGACGTATTTTTCGGCGTACGCCCGGCAAAGGCGGCGAATCGCGGAGGCGTCTAAATCCTTCTTCTTGTCCCCCAACTCCTTCATCACCTGATGCTCGATGGGCAGTCCATGGCAATCCCAGCCCGGCACATAGGGCGCATGGAACCCGGCCATCGTCTTCGATTTCACGATGATGTCTTTGAGAATCTTGTTAAGGGCATGGCCGATGTGGATCCGCCCATTGGCATACGGCGGCCCGTCATGCAGCACATAGCGGGGACGGCCGGCTCCGGCGTTTTGGATCCGCTGGTACAGCCGCTGTTCCGCCCACCATGCGAGCATTTCCGGCTCCCGCTGGGGCAGGTTGGCCTTCATCGGAAAATCGGTCTTGGGCAGATTGAGCGTGGCTTTATAATCCATATGCCTAGCCGGCTTGGGGACTGAATTGGTGAATATACAGAAACCAAAGGCGGGGTACTAGCCCTTGGATTCTAAACGCAGGCCGGTCGACGACGCGTCTTGGCGCACCGGAGTTTGAATGAGTATAGAGTGTGAACGGTGTGCCTTAACTGAGGGCCATCATGCGGTCCAGCGCCACCTTGGCCCAGCGCTTGTCGTCATCCGGGACGACGATGTGATTGGCCACATGGCCATCTGCCAGGTTTTCCATGGCCCAGCACAGATGCGGCGCATCGATGCGAAACATGGTCGCGCATTGGCAAATCGTGGAGGAGAGAAAAAATACCTTCTTGTCGGGAAGCTCGTGCTTAAGCCGGTTGACGAGATTCAGTTCCGTCCCGACCGCCCATACCGTGCCGGCCGGCGCGGCCGTGACGGTTCGAATGATGTATTCCGTCGAACCCACCAGATCGGCCTTGTTCACGACGTCCTCATGGCATTCCGGATGGACGATCACCGTCCCGTCCGGATACTGCTTGCGAAAGTGATCGACGTGGACGGGTTGAAACATTTGATGCACGCTGCAATGGCCCTTCCACAGGATCAAGCGGGCGCGGTGGAGCGCTTCCTTGCTGTTGCCGCCGTTGGGCTGGTAGGGATCCCACACCACCATCTCCTCCCGCGGCACCCCCATCTTGTTGGCCGTATTGCGGCCGAGGTGTTCGTCGGGAAAGAACAAGATTTTCTCCCGCCGCGCCCAACACCATTCGATCACCGCCCTCGCATTTGACGACGTGCAGGTGATCCCCCCATGCTCGCCGCAGAAGGCCTTGAGCACCGCGGCGGAATTCACGTAGACCGCCGGCATCACCGTCTCCTCCACCGGCAGAATGCGCCCGAGCGCTTCCCAACATTGATCCACCTGCTCGATGGCCGCCATGTCAGCCATGGAGCAGCCTGCCGCCATGTCGGGCAGGATCACCATCTGGTTGGAGCGGCTGAGAATGTCGGCGGTCTCGGCCATGAAATGCACGCCGCAGAAGACGATGTAGGGCCGCTCGGACCGTTCCGCCGCCAGCTTGGCCAGCAGCAGCGAATCGCCTCGAAAGTCGGCGTGCTGAATGACCTCGTCCCGTTGATAGTTGTGGCCGAGGACCATGACCTTGTTCCCCAGCGCCCGCTTCGCGGCCTGGGTCCGCTCGTACAACTCCCGTGCGGAAAGATCTTGGTACTCGGTCAATGGTCTCGGGACCGTGGCAACCGTATTCACGTAACTGCCCTCCAGCACGTCGATTTTACGATAGGCTTCCGGACGCAATCAACGAATGCGCCATGGGAAGAAGCCCTAGCACAGGTCCTTTCGCGCTCAACGGCTAGGTCTATTAGGCAATTGACTTCGCCTTGGGGCGAAGCATACGATTCGAGTTATAGCTAGGGGTGCCTCGAGGCTGAGAGTCCGAGCTTGTCGGACGACCCTCACAACCTGACCTGGGTAATACCAGCGTAGGGAAGCCGGATCGTCAGCGCCCGTTCTGGAGTATTCGGCCGCACCCCACCCTTGTGTGGTGCGGTTTTTTTATGCCGCCTGCCAACTTCCAAGCGAAAGGATCCCCTATGGGCAACCATACGACCAACGGAGCGGCGAAGGGCAACGGCCATGGAGTTCCCACGTCTTCTCTTTCCACGACCCCGTTCCCCGCTTCGCGGAAAGTGTACGTGACCGGGACGGGGCCTGGCGTTAGGGTACCGATGCGTGAGATCAGCCTCACTCCGACGAAACCCATGAACGGCGGCGCGCCGACGCCCAACGAGCCGATTGTGGTCTACGACACGTCCGGCCCCTACACCGATCCGTCGGTCACGATCGACGTGCGGGCCGGCTTGCCTCCGCTACGCCGGCCGTGGGTCCTCGACCGCCAGGATGTCGAGGATCTGCCATCCGTCACGTCGAGCTACGGCCGCCAGCGCGCGGCGGATCCTGCGCTCGCGGACCTCCGCTTCCGCCACATTCGGAAGCCGCTGCGGGCCAAACCCGGGCGCAACGTGACGCAATTGCACTACGCCCGGAAGGGCATCATCACGCCGGAGATGGAGTTTATCGCGATTCGAGAAAACCAATCCCGCGAAGTCGCCCGCGAGCTGGCCTCGCGCAACGGCCATGGGGGCGGCGTCGCGCAGCATCCGGGATTTTCATGGGGCGCCAGCATTCCGTCCGTCATCACGCCTGAATTCGTGCGGGACGAAGTGGCCCGCGGGCGCGCCATCATCCCCTCGAACATCAATCACCCCGAAAGCGAGCCGATGATCATCGGCCGGAATTTCCTGGTGAAGATCAATGCGAACATTGGGAACTCGGCCGTCGCGTCCTCGATCGAGGAGGAAGTCGAGAAAATGATCTGGTCCATTCGGTGGGGCGCAGACACGGTCATGGACCTGTCCACCGGCAAAAACATTCACGAAACGCGCGAGTGGATCATCCGGAACGCGCCCGTGCCGATCGGCACCGTGCCGATCTACCAGGCGCTGGAAAAGGTCGGCGGCAAGGCGGAGGAGCTTACCTGGGAAATTTTCCGGGACACGTTGATCGAGCAGGCCGAACAGGGGGTGGACTACTTTACGATCCATGCGGGCGTGAAGCTGGCCTACGTACCGATGACAGCCAGGCGCATGACGGGCATCGTCTCTCGCGGCGGCTCCATCCACGCCAAGTGGTGTCTCGCCCATCACCAGGAAAACTTCGCCTACACGCATTTCGAAGAAATCTGCGAGATCATGAAGGCCTACGACGTGGCGTTCAGCTTGGGCGACGGCCTGCGCCCGGGATCCATTGCCGACGCCAACGACGAGGCGCAATTCGCGGAACTGGAGACGCTGGGCGAACTCACGAAGATCGCCTGGCGGCACGACGTCCAGGTCATGATCGAAGGGCCGGGACACGTCCCGATGCACATGATTCAGGCCAACATGGAGAAACAGCTCAAAGCCTGCCACGAGGCCCCGTTCTACACGCTCGGCCCGCTCACGACCGACATTGCGCCGGGCTACGACCACATCACCTCAGGCATCGGTGCCGCCATGATCGGCTGGTATGGCTGCGCGATGCTGTGCTACGTGACGCCCAAGGAGCATCTCGGCTTGCCGGACCGGGAAGACGTCAAGGCGGGCGTAATCGCCTATAAGATCGCCGCCCATGCCGCCGACTTGGCCAAGGGCCATCCCGGCGCGCAGATCCGGGACAACGCCCTGTCCAAGGCGCGCTTCGAATTTCGCTGGGAGGACCAGTTCAATCTCTCGCTCGATCCCGAGACCGCGAGACAATTCCATGACGCCACGCTGCCCGACAACGCGGCCAAGGTCTCGCATTTCTGCAGCATGTGCGGCCCCCACTTCTGCTCGATGAAGATCACGCAAGACGTGCGCGACTACGCCGCGCAGAAGCAGGTGGACGAACAGCACGCCATCCAGATCGGCATGAAAGAAAAGAGCGAGGAATTCCGCAAATCCGGAGCCGAGATCTATAGATAGGGCGGCAGACACGGCGGCTCAAAACGGCTATCCGGCAAGGCCGCAGGCGAGACAAAACCGGAGGCGTACCCTTCCGGGGTACGTTGAGGATTTGGGCGAGCCGAGAACGCAGCCAGGAGCCATTTTCAGCCGCCGCTGAGGAGAACAGTGTATGGGAAAGCCAAAGCCGGCGCCGTTACGAGAGCGCGACATCACCCGCCAGATCGCGCGGGAATATTATAAAGAGTTCGATCAACTGATCGAGAGCGACGTAATCATCGTGGGAGCCGGGCCCTCCGGGCTGATCTGCGCCCACGACCTCGCGAAGATGGGGTTCCGGACCCTGATCGTCGAGCAAAGCCTGGCCCTCGGCGGCGGGTTTTGGCACGGCGGCTACCTGATGAACAAAGCGACGATCTGCGAACCGGCGAACGAGATCCTCGAAGAAATCGGGGTACCGTGCAAAAAGATTAAGGACTGCGACGGCATGTATATGGTGGACCCGCCGCATGCCACCGGCGCGCTGGTCGCCGCGGCCTACCGTGGAGGCGCGAAGATCTTGAATCTCACCCGCGTGGTAGATTTAATTCTTCGGAGAGACGGCGTGCTGGAAGGGGTCGTCGTCAATAACACGACCGCCGAGATGGCGGGGCACGACGTCATCCACGTGGATCCCATCGCGTTGGAGAGCAACATCGTGGTCGACGCGACCGGGCACGATGCCGTGGTGGTCGACTTGCTCCACAAGCGGAATTTGTATCAGCCGGTGCCGGGCAACGGCGCCATGTGGGTGTCCCGGTCCGAAGAAGAGGTGATGGAGCGGACCGGGGAAGTTTATCCCAACTGCTTCGTGATCGGCTTGGCCGTCGCGGCGGTGTACGGGACGCCGCGTATGGGCCCGGCCTTCGGGTCGATGCTGCTCTCCGGCCGCTACGGTGCTGAGTTGATCAAGAAGAAACTGAAGCAGGAGTAAGGGGCCTGTGGCCGATGGCGTATCGCAGGTCCGGGAAGCCAAGCTATAAGCCGTACGCTCTTCGTCACCCATGGACGTTCAAGATTTCTTAATACAAGGCGAAGGCCGCGAAGAAGACAAGCGCGAAGCCTGGCAGCTCTTTCAGCAGGCCTACGAGCGGCAGATGAAGGGCGAGCTGGAAGAGGCCGTCAACCTCTACAAGCGCTCGCTCAAGATCCATCCGACCGCCGAAGCCTACACCTTCCTCGGCTGGACCTACAGCTTCATGGGCCGGCTCGACGAGGCCATCGAAGAATGCCACAACGCCATCCGGCAGGACCCGGATTTCGGCAACCCGTATAACGACATCGGAGCGTACCTGATCGAAAAAGGCGAGTTCGACGAAGCGATCCCCTGGTTCCAGAAAGCCATGCAGGCCAAACGCTACGAGAGCCCGGCCTTTCCCCATTTGAATTTGGGCCGGGTCTATGAGCGGAAGGGGCAGTGGACGGAAGCCATCGAAGCCTACAAGCAGGCCCTCACCCTCAACCCCAACTACGCCCTCGCCAGAAAAGCGTTGAGTCGGTTGGTGAGTTCGTTGAATTGAAGCGCGCGATTGGTTGATCTCGTTTGTTTGGGGTGTCTGGTTGAGGCTGGACAGATCGAAGCAGACGATACAGTCCACCACACAAACCAAATGAACCACACAAACCAGAAAACGATCCTCGTGGCCGTTAACGACATCTTCTTCTACACAAAGCTGCGCGATGCACTGAAGCCGCAGGGCTACATCTTGGAGCGCGCACGGACCCAGGAGGACGTGCGCCAGAAGGCCCTGTCGCTGCATCCGGCGGCAGCCGTCCTGAACATGAACGATCCGGCGGTGGACGGTCTCACCGCGCTCGAGACGCTGCGAGCGGAACAGTCGCTCAAGGACCTCCCGGTGCTGGCCTTCGCCAACCATGAAGAGGTAGACACGTGGAATCGCGCCAAGGCACTGGGCATCACCAAGATCGTCTCGCGCAATGAATTTTCGGCGCGCACGAAAGATCTCATCGACGAAGTGATGCGGAATGCCTTTTGACGACTTTTTTGATTGAGCTGAAGCCGTCATGAAACAATCCCGTCTACATAGTCGGCACGCGGACCTGGGCGCAAGCTTCCAAGAAGTCACGGGCTGGGAAATGCCGGCCCATTACGGCGATGTCGAAGCTGAATATCGAGCGGTCCGGCAGGCGGTCGGCCTGGCGGATTTGTCGCATCGGGGCAAGGTCCGCGTCACCGGCGACGATCGCGTGAAATGGCTGCAAAGCGTGATCAGCAACGACATTCTGCCGCTGCAACCAGGGCAAGGCCGGTACTCCAGCTTCCTGACGCACAAGGGCAAAATGCTCACCTACTTTCGGGTGTACATGCAGCCGGACGCGGTGATGCTGGAAGACGTCGGCGAGATCGGCGAAGCGACCTTTCAAGCGCTGCGGAAGTTCCTGTTGTACGGCACCAAGGCGAAGATGGACAACTGCGCCGAGACATGGGGGCTCCTGCTCGTGAGCGGCCCGAAGGCGGCGGTCGTGGTGAAAACGGCGTTTGGCAGCGAGGTCGCCGATTTGAAGCCCGTCAATTTCATCTCGGCCACCATCGGAGGACAGACAGCCCTGATCATAAGGACGGAAGAGACCGGCGAGCTAGACTACGAAGTCCTGGTTCCGGCGGACGGCCTCACGGCAGCCTGGGACCGACTGCTGGAAGCCGGCCGGGATTCCGGCATCAAGCCGGTCGGCGGCCTAGCCCGCGAAACGCTCCGCATCGAGGCCGGCATTCCCAAAGCCGGGCCGGAGTTGAACGAAGAGGTCGTGCCGCCGGAGGCCAACTTGGAAGAAAAAGCATTCAGCTTGACGAAGGGCTGCTACCCCGGCCAGGAAGTCGTGGCCCGCATGGACACCTACGGCAGCGTGCGGCGCCGCTTGACAGGCTTCGTGCTGAAGGACGATGTGATCCCGCCGCACAAATCGAAGATCTTCAGCGGAGACCGCGAAGTCGGCTGGATCAGCAGCGCCGTCAAATCGCCGCACGTGGGCCAGGTCATCGCCCTCGGCTTCCCGCTGCGCGACTTCAGCAAGCCGGGCACCGAACTGACCATCGAGGTCGAGGGGCAATCCTTCCCAGCCACAGTCCAGGCCCTTCCATTCTACGCCGCCCGCTAATCACCTGATTGTCGCGCGCGCGTTTCCGCGGGCTGGAACACCTCTCGAAAAACCCCGGCGAGATCAAGCAGCGCCTGCCTGCCGTCTCCGACATAGCTTGAGCCATGCATCGTCGCCAGCGTCTTCGGCCGCAGCTCCGCCAGGCGCTTGAGGGATTCCTCCGTCAGCGTGCAGTAGGGCATGTAGTTCGCGAACGGGCCTTGCTGATACTCCATGAGCACGTTGCGGCAGCGGCCGATCACGTCCGATTGCGTCGTCGCCTCCACATCGCCGGATTGATGGAAAAGATCGGAGCAAAACAGCGTCCGCTGCGTTTCCTCGAAGAGATGGCCCGCCTCCCAGCAGTGCGGCACATGGGGCGTGGCGAGGAAGCGAAAGCGATACCTGCCGGTGGAGACGACCTCCCCGTCGGTCAGGCCGCGCGCCGGCCGCATTGCGAGCACATCATCCACGCTCACCAACTTCCCCACCAGGCTGCACAGCGCTTCCGCTTGAGGCGCTGCTGCGAGCCAATCGGGCAGTGACCCGCATTCGTCCGCCTCGTAGTGGCTGAACCCGATCCATCGCAGACGCCGGAGATCGATCAAAGACGCGACCGCCTCGTTGACCGCAGGGAACAAGCTCCGCAAACCGGTATGAAACAGGAGCGGGTCCTCATCGCGGACCAGGAACTGGCTGAACTGCATGTTGAACGGCTCGATGAAGGTCGTGATGCGAAACACATCGGGAGCCACTTCGGTAATCTGCGCCATGACACCCTCCACGTTGGCGTTATGTGGGACGATCATACTGGCGCGTCCGGCAACAGTTCAACGCGCGGAAATGCGCGCCACGGACGGGGCGACGTCCCTAGGGTGGCTCCCACTATCCGTTTCGAGCATCCGCGGCCTACGATTCGACCACAAGAGCGACCGAATCAAGGAGGAAGCATGTCCACGATGCGAGTTGCACAGGTCTCTCGACCCAACGGGACGTTTGAGATCGTTGAGCGGCCCCTCCCCTGCCCGGGTCCGGGATCGGTGAGGATCAAGGTGCTTGCGTGCGGCATTTGCCACAGCGACGCGCTCGTCAAAGAGGGCACCTGGCCGGCCCTGCAATACCCGCGCGTTCCCGGCCATGAAGTATCGGGCATGATCGACGAAGTGGGAGACGGCGTCACCGAATGGAAACTCGGGCAGCGCGTCGGCGTCGGGTGGAACGGCGGCTATTGTGGGCACTGCGAGCCTTGCCGTCGCGGGCAGTTCTTCGCCTGCGTGAACGGCCGGACTACCGGCATCGACTATGACGGCGGGTACGCCGAGTACATGGTCGCCCCAGCCAGCGCGGTGGCCTTCATGCCCGGCGATTTGCCGGCGGTGGATGCCGCGCCGCTCATGTGCGCCGGCCTCACCACGTTCAATGCGTTCCGCAACAGCGGCGCCAGGCCCGGGGATGTCGTCGCCGTGCTTGGCCTGGGCGGGCTCGGCCACCTCGGCGTGCAGTACGCCGTCAAAATGGGGTTTCACACTGTCGCCATCGCCCGCGGCAGCGACAAGGAAAGCCTGGCCCGCCAGCTCGGCGCCGCCGTGTACATCGACAGCCAGAGCCAGGATGCCTCATCGGAGCTGCTCAGGTTGGGCGGGGCCAAGGTTATCCTGGCGACCGCCACGAGCGGCGACGCCATGAGCGCCGTCCAAGGCGGCTTGGCCGTCAACGGCACGCTGTTGACCGTCGGCGCCGTGCCTTCGATGCAGGTGTTGCCTCTCTCCTTAATCATGGGATGCCGGTCGGTCAAAGGCTGGTATTCCGGCACGTCAATCGATTCGCAGGACACGCTGGCATTCAGCGCGCGCACCGGCGTCAGGTCGATGAATGAAACCTATCCCTTCGACCGGGTCGCCGACGCCTACGACCGCATGATGAGCGGCAAAGCCCGTTTCCGGGTGGTACTGACCATGGCGTGACGGACGACTGCGCCCTCCATGCGGAACCATGATCAAGACGCTTCATGTCACGGCCACGTGACTCACCCTATCGCGATAGCCGCGGGCTGGGAGCACCTGCTTGAGCTGCCGAACAAGATGCGCCTGAACCGCGCCGACTGCCTCACCGTTCAGCAGGTCTACCGCGGGTGGGCCTTGCTCGGCATCGCTGGGGTTGGAGCGTTGCTTGCCACCGCCGGGCTCGCGGCGCTTCAATTCGGCAAAGGCCGCTCGTGGTACCTCGCCGTCGGCGTCGCGGCATGCATCGCGCTCAGCCTGATCATCTTCTTCCCCCTCACCTATCCGGCGAACACGGCGACGCAGAATTGGACGGTCTTACCCGAAGGGTGTGAGATGCTTCGCCGCCAGTGGGAATATTCGCATGCCGCCGACCCGGTCCTGTACTTTACCGCCCTCGTCATGCTAACGCTCTCTGCTGCCACGGAACGAGAGTAAGCCGTGCGCCGCCTCGTGCTCCATTGCCTGATGGCTGCCCGTGGCACTGCGCGGTACATCCAATGTCCGACTTCACAGAGGTGCCCCTATGCTGCGCTCGAAATGGCTCATCGGTGTGACGCTGGTCGGCTGTCTACTGGTTCACGGCCGTCATCTTTCGGCGCGAACACCCAGGCCCGATGATGAAATCACCAAGCTCGCGGAGAATGTGTACCTGTTCAGACATCAATTCCATCAATCCATGTTCATCACCACCCCCAAGGGCGTCGTCGTGACCGATCCCATCAGCTCCGAGGCGGCAGGCTGGCTGAAGGAGAACATCAAGACGCTGACCGATCAACCTGTCCGATACGTCATTTACAGTCACCACCACAACGATCACATTACTGGGGGCCGCGTGTTCGCCGACACCGCCCTCTTCGTCAGCCATGCCGCCGCACGACCGAAAATCCTGCAAGCGGCGGATCCCGAAACACCGGTGCCGGATCTGACTTTCACCGATCGTTTGTCTATCGATCTCGGCGGCGAGCGCATCGAGGTGATCTACACGGGCAGGAATCATTCCGACAACAGCGTGGTCGTCCTCCTGCCGAAGGAGCGGTTGCTCTTTGCCGTGGATTTCATCCCGGTGGAGACGCTCGCGTACCGGGCGCTACCCGACAGCTATCCAGACGAATGGATCGACTCGTTGAAGCAGGTGGAAGGGCTGGAGTTCGACCGGCTGGTGCCGGGGCACGGAAAGGTCGGAAATCGTGAACACGTCCGTCTGTTCCGCGAGTATCTCCAGGACCTCAGAGACGCCGTCCAGCAGCAAATTCGGAGAGGCGCCAGCCTGGAGGAGGCCAAGAGAACCGTTCAGCTACCCAAATACGCCAACTGGGCACGCTATGCCGACTGGTTGCCGGAGAACGTCGAAGGGATGTACCGCTACCTCGCTGAACGACAAAATACAAGGCAGTAAATGGGCTCCTCCGTCCAGGGCTCAGGCCGGCGACGCCTTGTCCGCTCACGGACAGGCTGTCTGAACCACCTCTCGCCTTCTGATCGATCTACCCTTCCCCGCCCCTTGGACATAGACGCCTGACCGT